>SIAM01000073.1 GCA_009691785.1 Phycisphaerales bacterium | reverse complement strand
TTGATTGATGTTGCATTTCATGTCTGAAGCCTTTCTAAAAAATTGAAATGTTGGAAAATAATTATAGGCACAAGAAAAAAAATCAATACAAACCAAAGCATGCCGCGCAATTTATTTCCAAGCACAAGCCGCGCAATTTATTTCCAAGCACAAGTTGCGCAATTTATTTTAAAACCCAAGCTAGGCAATGTTAAAACTCGCATGTGCCCGTGGCGCGCGGAAACGGAATGCAGTCGCGAATATTTGTCAGACCGGTCGCATAAGAAATAGTCCGCTCAAATCCCAGACCAAAGCCCGCGTGTGGCACGGAACCATAGCGGCGCAAATCGCGGTACCAGCCATAATCCGCGGGATCCAGATGACTTTCACGCATACGCGCGTCAAGCACATCAAGTCGCTCCTCGCGCTGGCTGCCGCCAATAATTTCGCCAATGCCTGGCGCCAACACATCCATGGCCGCAACGGTTTTGTTGTCGTCATTCAAGCGCATATAAAAAGCCTTGATGCCCTTTGGATAATTCATCACCACCACTGGGCGGCCAACCAACTCCTCGGTGAGATAGCGCTCATGCTCGCTTTGCATATCAATGCCCCACGACACTGGATATTCAAATTTCTTTCCGTTGGCAATCGCCTCCTCAAGTCGCTTGATGGCCTCGGTGTAATCCATGCGCTCAAACGGACTTTTCACAAACGCCTCCAACCGTTGCACGCACGTTTTGTCCACGCGTTCCGCCATAAACGCCATGTCATCGGCGCGCTCGTTCAGCGTGGCGGTAAAGATGGATTTCAGCAAGCCCTCGGCAAGATTGGCGTCGTCATTTAAATCCGCGAACGCAATTTCCGGCTCGATCATCCAGAACTCAGACAAGTGACGCGACGTGTTGGAATTCTCGGCGCGAAATGTTGGACCAAATGTATACACCTTTGACAGCGCCAAGCACCAACACTCAACATTCAGTTGACCGCTGACCGTGAGATGAGCCTCTTTGCCAAAGAAATCTTTATTCCAATCCACCTTACCGTCTGGCGTGCGCGGCGGATTCACGGCGTCAAGAGTGCTGACGCGAAACATTTGTCCTGCGCCCTCGCAATCATTGGCGGTGATAATTGGCGTGTGAATCCAAAAGAATCCATTGTCATGGAAGTATCGGTGGGTAGCCATTGCCATGGTGTGGCGAATTCTTCCCACGGCGCCAAAAGTATTTGTGCGCGCTCGCAAGTGAGCCACCTCGCGCAAATATTCATAGGTGTGCGCCTTGGGTTGAATGGGATACGTATCAGGGTCATCAACAAATCCGTGCACGCGAATTGACTCCGCTTGCATTTCCAAAGTTGGCGTTTTGCCTTGCCCCATGACCAACTTTCCTTCAACTTCAATTGAGCAACCTGCCGTCAACTTCATAATTTCATTTGTGTAATTGGCCAATGCGGCGGGCGCCACAACTTGCAATACGCTCTGGCAACTTCCGTCGGAAAGGTTTATGAAACTAATTCCGGCCTTGGAGTCGCGGCGAGTTCGTACCCAGCCTTTCACGCACGCGGCGGTGTCAATGTGCGTGGTTGGCGAGCGAAGAATTTCTGCGATGGCGGTTGCGTGCATGGTTGCTCCAAGTAGGGGAAGTGCATCTTGGTTTGAAGTTGGCTTCTAGGCAACCGCAAATACAAATAGATCGGCTTCAAATTGCTCAGACACCAACCCTAGTGAACTGCGTCGAATTGGCAGTAGATAGCTAATCCATAACAAATCAACCATAGTTAGTCTTATAAAAACGCCACAAATTCGAATTTATGCGTATTAAAGTCTTATAACCACATTAAATTAACAACTACATATCGGCCTAATTGGTACGGCAATTGCTTTGAATACAGGTCAATGCGTCATTCATCGTCCAATCCCAATCCGCCACACAGACTAGGCGCCCAAACCCAATGGAATTCACTAGATAGTTCCGCTGACCAGGCGCGCCTGAACTTGCTGCTTAGCCACGGCGATTGGCGCGATGACACATTCGCGGAGCAACTTCCGCCACTGCTTCAGCCCATGGGCGTGAACTGCGTTCAGGCGCGTTCCGCAACAGAAGCCACGCGCGTTTTAGAAACGCATCGCATTCATGTTGCGGTTGTTGATGTGAGCATGCCCATGGAAGATGGCGTACTTGGCGTGGATCCCGCGGGGTCACGCGTGTTGCAAATTCTACGTCGCTTGGAGCAACCGCCTCCAACCGTTGTTGTCCGTCCGCCACAACCCAGCGCGCGCGAAGCCGTTCGCGGTTTGCAAAATATGTTGCAAGAGGGTGCGTTCGCGGTCATTGATCGTCCGTTTCCAGTTGAGTCAATGCTTGAGCTGCTACGCAGAATCTTGCAAAGACATTACGCAAATGTCTGGCCAATTCGGCCTGGCGTTTGATTCTTTTACCCCGTTTTGAAGGAGATACTTTCATGAAAGTTCGACCACTTGGCGATAAAATTCTTGTGAAGCGTGATGAAGCCGCGACCAAAACCGAAGGTGGAATTTTTCTGCCCGAGAGCGCGAAGGACAAGCCGAAGCAAGGCAAGGTCGTTGCTCTGGGAACTGGTCCGTTGAACAAAGACACTGGCGCCCGTTTGGCGTTTAGCGTGAAGAAGGGCGACACCGTGATCTTCTCCAGCTACTCCGGCACCGAAGTCAAGATTGATAACGAGACATACCTCATCGTGACCGAGGAAGACATTCTTGGGGTCGTCGAGTAAATCAACTCGCCCCAAAAACAAATTTCATTTCAAATCACTTCAAACTTAAAGGAATAAAAAATGGCTGCAAAACAAATTACATACGAAAATGACGCGCGTGAACGAATTCTTCGCGGCGTTCAAAAGTTGGCCAAGGCCGTGAAGGTCACTCTTGGTCCAGCGGGTCGCGTTGTTGTTCTTGAGAAAAGTTTCGGCGCGCCAACCGTCACCAAAGACGGTGTGACTGTGGCCAAGGAAATTGAACTTGAAGACGCCTACGAAAACATGGGCGCGCAAATGGTGAAGGAAGTCGCCAATAAATCCAGCAAAGATGCTGGCGATGGCACCACAACCGCGACCATCTACGCGGAAGCCATCTTTCAAGAAGGCTTGAAGAACATCACCGCCGGCGCAAACGTAAACGCGGTCAAGCGCGGCATTGACGCCGCGGTTCGCACCGTGACTGACGAGCTTAAGAAAATGAGCAAGCCAGTGAAGGACTCAAAAGAGATCGCGCAAGTTGGTTGCTGCTCCGCAAATCAAGACATGAACATTGGCAAGATCATTGCCAACGCCATGGACAAAGTTGGCAAGGACGGCGTGATCACTGTTGAAGAAGGCAAGAGCCTTGAGACCGAAGTTGAATTGCTTGAAGGCATGCAGTTTGACAAGGGTTGGCTCAGCCCACACTTTGTCACCAATCCAACCGACATGGAATGCGTGCTTGAAGATGCGTACGTGTTGGTGAACGAGAAGAAGATCAGTGCCGCAAAGGACCTGCTTCCAATCTTGGGCAAGATCGCTGAGAGCGGTAAAGCTCTTCTGATTGTTGCCGAGGACATTGATGGTGAAGCGCTTGCCACACTTGTGGTGAACAAACTTCGTGGCGTTCTGAAGGTTTGCGCTGTCAAGGCGCCAGGCTTTGGTGATCGTCGCAAGGAAATGCTTGGCGACATTGCCACATTAGTTGGCGGCGAAGCAGTGATGGAAGAACTTGGCGTGACGCTTGAAAACCTCACGCTCACGCAACTGGGTCGCGCAAAAAAGATCACGGTGGCCAAGGACACTTGCACGCTTGTTGAAGGCGCCGGCAAGACCAAGGACATTCAAGGGCGCATTGAGCAGATCAAGGGGCAAATGGAAAATACCTCCAGCGATTACGACCGCGAGAAATTGCAAGAACGTCTTGCCAAACTCGCTGGCGGCGTTGCGCAAATCAATGTCGGTGCTGCCACCGAAGTTGAAATGAAGGAGAAGAAGGCGCGAGTTGAAGATGCTCTTCACGCGTGTCGCGCGGCCGTAGAGGAAGGCATTCTTCCTGGAGGCGGTGTTTCCGTTCTTCGCACACGCAAGGCGCTTGATCGTCTTGCCAAGTCGTTGGAAAATGACGACGAGAAGGTGGGCGTTGATATTGTTCGCCGCGCGCTTGCCGCTCCTTTGAAGCAAATCGCCACCAACGGCGGTCTTGATGGCTCAATCGTGGTTCAGAAGGTTGAAGAGTCAAGCGACACCAACTTTGGTTTCAACGCGTTGACTTGCATCTACGAAGATCTGGTCAAGTCGGGAGTGATTGTTCCAACCAAGGTTGAGCGAGTTGCGCTGCAAAATGCGGCCAGCATTGCTGGACTTTTGTTGACCACGGATTGCGCGATCACCGAGATCAAAGAGAAGAAGGCCAAGCCCGAGATGGGCGGCGGTGGTGGCATGGGTGGAATGGGCGGCATGGACGGAATGGATTTCTAAGCCCACGCTTTTACTTCATAAAGTAGACACACGGGGTCTTGTCACGCATTCGCGTTTCAAGACCCTATTTTTTGCAACGGATCTGCCGCGCATGTTGCGCACAAGTCCGTTGCGCGAATCTAAAAAAAACCGCGTCTTTCGACGCGGCTTCTGAAAACTTTAAGAACATTTTGTGAAATTTGGTAATCAACCAAAATCCGAAGTGAATTAATCTGACACAATAAAATCCCTCCCCAGAACACCATCTACAGTGAAAATATGGAAGTTCGTGAACACATCTGTATCATAATTAAAAGCGGCTCCGTCCTCTTTTGCAGCAGGGCCGGTAAAATATCCACCCCACCCACCCCAAGGACCTTTTCCAATGTTGCCAAGGGTGCTATAAGCGAAGAGACCATCTTCTTTCAAGTTCCTGGAACTTGCTTTATTTGCTTCCATGACTTGTACGTGCGCATCCATGCTTCTTTGACATCCAGCAAGGCCAATATGTGCATCAAAGAACATGGAGGCTGGTTGAGAATTTATGCAATGATTGAAATAATAAGACTCAACTGTTGGCGGTTTAAAATGCGGTTGGAAGTCTGGACCTTCTTTGTTTTGTAGCCACGCATGCTCAATCATTCTTGTTTTTAATTCCGGATACGCTGTTTGTCCAGTACTTGGTGAGCGAAACACGCCGTTTGGAAGACCGTTTGTTTTAAATGAAAGACAACCCGTCTTAGATCCGAATGCTTCTGGTGCGTACATTCCGGCCACACTAAAACAATATGAACTTGGAACTTCGTGTCCCGGAATATTGCAAAGCAAAGTAAAATCATCTCCAATTTCAAATGCGGGTTGAGCCTTATCTAAGGAAATTTTGTCCTTGGGCGAGTAGAAAACCTTGTCATAAAACTTTCCACCTACATATTGGTTGAAACTTCTACAATTTGACATTCTAAAAGCACCGTCACCAGGAGAAATCCCTTCTCCCCAATCACTTCCAAGGCACATAGGGGTTGCAGCCGTAAGTCCCCAATTTTTCGGCATACCCATTGATTCGCATTGGGTCCACATACCCCAGATTCCTGGCGTAACAGGACTCGGCGCTCCCAGCCCACCACCACCGCCACCACGACCACCAAATCCTCCGCCTCCTTTTCCTGGCGGCTTTTTTCCACAGTTACCAAGGACTTTTCCATAGCCAGCAATCATTGAAGGTGGACAAGATCCGGTGTTTTGTATGTATCTTTTTTCCGCCTCATCCGTAAATTCCCCACCGATATGCGCGCCAAGATCATCCGCAACAAATGTGGGCTGTCGATCGTTCCAATCAGTCGCATACGCCGCGCAGGCTGTCGCTAAATTTCTTAGGTTTGCAGTGCTTTGTGTGGTTAAAGCACCATCACGCGCCTTTCCTACTGCGGGGATTAAAAGTGACAAAAGCAGTCCAATAATGGAAACAACAACAAGAAGTTCAATAATGGTAAATCCAGATTTTTTAGAATCCAATTTCATTGTATTTCCAACTTTCATCATAAGGCGAAACCGAGTTTAAATTCAAACAAATAAAACTTTAATATTATTTTTGACCAATTGTATCTCGACCACGAATACCGTTTACAGTAAGTACGTGAAAGGAAGCAGCGTTTCCCCCATTATACGCAATATTATCGTAAGCCCCAAAAAAGTATCCTCGAGACATTGGGAACGAGGCCACTAAATTGCCACCACCACTACCACCATAATAAGTTCCCATCGAGCTTCCAGCATGTGCAACTCTCTTATATGAATCAATTGCTTCAGGAACACCCAATGATCCAACATGACCATCAAAGAACGCGACGGCTGGTGTTGAAGGTCCACCCTGATTAAAGAACCAAGGCATTCCGCCCAATCTTGACTTAGGTGAAAAAGAATTTGGATTGCGCATTGCTGTACCACTTGCTGTACTACCCCACATAGCGCCCTCCATTAAATCAATATTGGGCTTGTTTTGAAGCCATTGGTGTTCCATGACGCGAGTTTTAAGATCTGGATAAGATGCTTGACTTGCGGCTGGAGAACGGAAACCACCCTTGGATTGAGTTGGATCATTATAGCCTTTGTCAGAAAGCACATCTGTCCCCCACATTGCCGCTGGGCTCCAAGTGTACGAACTTAGAATTGTATCATTCAACACTGGTGAAATGTCTTCTCCAGTTTCAAGGAATGGCTGGGCCCTTTGTAAAGTTGTTTTATCTTTTGGAGCAAAGAAGATTGAACTATAAAATTTATTGCTTACATATTTATTGAAACTTTTCGCATTTACTAGGCGCCATGCGCCAAAATTTCCTGT
>SIAM01000072.1 GCA_009691785.1 Phycisphaerales bacterium | reverse complement strand
ACTCTTGCCAATCTCTGTGCCACTCTCTTCTTAGAAAGACGCGGCAAGACTTGGGCCTCTTTAATTTTCCTGTTGGCGGATAGTTTATTTAACTCTTTTTTCTGGCTCTGAGCGGCTTCTTTGCGAGATACAATTCGTTCCTGCCGTACCCTCTGATTGGCTTTGTGCATCTCGATATGTTTCTTCCAAGCAACAAATTTCACATTCTTTCGTTTTAATTCTGGTTTTGAAAGCCTGCGAACAACCTGTGGGTTCCCGCGATCTAATTCGTTAGATTCTCTACGTTCGTCAATTGGAGATGATTGTTTTTTAGCCATTACAATATGAATTCATAATTGAAACATTGAACGACGCCTTGGGGTCTTGTCTGTTGCGACGGTCGTTTGCACGGCTTCTTGTACGGTGTGGTTCATAGGGGCAACCTACCTCACGCCAGGGGCGATTCCAAATTAATTCCAACGGATCGTTCCGATCACCAAAGAAGTGATGCCCATTCTTGAAACGCTTTATCACAAAGCCGAAACTGGATCTGTTGAAATCATCGATCGCCAACTGAATACAGGAAGTAATCTTCGAACAAACTTGAAACGGATGATTCTTCGTGCCGGCATGAAGCCCTGGCCACGGCTTTTTTTTAAAATCTAAGGTCGTCCAGAGCCACGCAATGGCTTGACGAGGCATTCCCATCCCATGCTGTTGCCGATTGGATGGGACATAGCCAAGAGGTTTTGTCCAAGCACTACACACAAGTTTTAGATACTCATTTGGAACGAGCAACGGGCAGCGCAAAAAGCGACGCACTTGATGTCCAAAAAGCGACGCAGCACCAAGGGCATTTGCTTCGCACCCGTTCGCACGGCGCATTGAATTCTCAATGTTTTACCGATGATTTGCGAGCAAATGCGAACGAGTGCGAATCAGTGCAAACTGTACTAATGACCCCAAGGGGATTCGAACCCCTGTTCCATCCGTGAGAGGGATATGTCCTAAGCCGGGCTAGACGATGGGGCCAAACAAGCGCCAATACAAACAGATTCACGGATCAATTCAGTAGCGCAAAGAGTATAGCGAGCAAGTTCAACGCCACAAATCGCTTGACAATGCGCTGAAATTGAGCGCGTGGCGCGCTTTCCGGTCTGGCATATTTCTTTGATCTATTTCTTTGATCTATTTCTTTGATCTATTTCTTTGATCTATTTCTTTGATCAATTTCATGGATCAATTTCATGGATCAATTGCATGACTTGATGATTAACGCGCTTGCCGCACTCTTGCCTCGGCGCAGACGAGATCGGATACCGTAATTGATATGTCCACCACCCTGATGCTGTGCGCCATGAATTTTGAAAGCGACATTGCCAGCAAGCGCCTGGGCAAGCGCTGCGTCATCCGCACCATTGGCGTTGGCGAACATTGCGCGCACGCGCTGAAAGCTATGGCCAATGAATTTGGCGCGGGCACAAACGTAATCTTGTGCGGCCTCGCCGGCGGATTAAGCGCGCGCGCCAAGTTGGGCCAGGCCTATGTCGCTTCGCATGTGACCGCGCCCAATGGCAGCGTGATACCCGCGCCGTGGATGCCCAGCGGCGTGAACGCGCCCCCGCTTGCGTCAAAGGAACTTTCGTCTGTGGATACACCCAACAATTTCACGGCACTGCCGCTTTTTTGCGCGGATGTTTTATTGGCTGACATACATGTGAAAGAGCAAACCGCGCGGCAATTTTCTTGCGACATGGTGGACATGGAGTCGGCGCACTTTGCGCGTACCGCGGCGCAAGCCGGTTGGCGATGGCTGATTGTTCGCGGCGTGAGCGACGATGTTCAAACGCAACTTCCGCCTGGTGTGTTTAACTTTGTCAACGCCGCGGGTGCCCCGCGCCCTTTGGCTATCGCCCTGCATGTGGCCACGCATCCGTGGCAAATTCCTTTGCTGCGGCACTTGGGGCAAAAATCAACATTGGCCATGAACAACGCCTGCGACATTGTTGAGCGCGCATTGATGGAGTTGCCTTCATGAGCGCGGGCCGCGCGCGAGTTGGTTGCCTGCGTGCGCGTGCCATGCAACACATATTGATGGAGCAAACTTCATGAGCGCGCGCAAAGTGCTTGTGTTTGGCGGCTCGTTTAACCCGCCGCATCGCCGCCATGTTTCACTGGCTCAACAAGCGGCGGAGGCCATTGGCGCCGATGAAATCCGCGTGATTCCCGCCAATATCAATCCGCAGCGGCAAGAGCAACCCACCACTTCGGCGCACCACCGCGAGGCCATGTTGCGCCTTGCGTTTGCTGGCCAAGCGCGCGCGGTGATTGACACGCAAGAGATCGCGCGCGGTGGCGCCAGTTTCACTGTGGACACGCTGAAGAATCTGCGCGCGCAATTTCCAGACGCGCAATTTTTTCTGCTGCTTGGCGGCGATCAAGCGCTGAACTTTTATTCCTGGAAAGATCCGCAGGGAATTCTTGCCCTTGCCACGCCGGTGGTTGTTCCGCGCGCGCCGTTGAACGCGCCAGAACTTCTACAACAGATTGCGGCGCGTAAAGACACCGCCACCGCCAACGTTTGGCGCCCGTGGATTCTTCCACTTGAAGCCGCGGCGGATTCCAGCACGCAACTGCGCGACAACATTGTGGCGGGCGCGGCACTTGATGAAAAGCAGATTGATCCAGCCGTGACCGCGTACATCAAGCGGCATTCACTGTATATGTAAGCCAAGGCGCGGCAACACGTGCCACCCTTAGTCCCAAGGATCTTCCTCAACCAAATGCACTTCGGATTTTCTGCCCTTCATTGGCAGATGATCCAACGCCTCCGGTCGTTCATCAAAGGCCACGCGGTCAAGCGTGTAAAAACTTTGCAGCAGCCAGCGATTTTCTTGTTGCAAACGCTCGCGCGCCAACTGCTCCACTTCCGCCGTATTTTTGGCTGTAATCCAAAATGTAATGTAGCCACCTGAAGGATGATCACTGGACTCGTCGCTGTTGAGATCGAGACACACCGCAATGGAGTGCCACAGCGTGCTGCCAAGTTCGCGACCAGCATCGTCCACATTGGTGTCGGGGTCGACATCAAGTTCAAGGCCCCAACATTCGCGCACCTGCAACAGCACCTCGTCCAAGTCGGGACTTTGATCGTCCTCAATCGCCAACACATCGCGCACATGCGACGGCGGCGACAAGACTTCATCAAGCGAATCGGGCCAGGTTTCCTCTACTTCATGCAGCGAATGACGGCGCAACATGCGCTCCACGGTTTCCTTGTTGTCGGCGGCCACATGCACAAGCAAACCCTTCCAAGAATCTAGGAACACTTCAACAAATGGCTCCTCCGCATTGGCGCCAACACCAATACTGGCGTCCTCCATAATGACGGGCTCAAAGCCCTCCCAGATTTCAAGAAATGACTCGAAAGAAATCGGCTCGCGACCCATGAACACATCCACGCTGCGATAGGCGTCGCGACTTCCAACTTCCATAATCGGCGTGACTTGTTCGGGCAGCAAACCCAAGGCCTCGCGCACAAGACCAAGCATGCGGTCGTGGCTAGTGACAATATGAAATGAGAATGTGTCGGGGTCGCCATCCTCGCCCTCGTGAAACTCCAGCGTGTAGCCCTGAGTTGGACTTGGCAAATTAATGGGCGCAATTCCAAGCGGAAGCGCAAAGCCATCAATGACGGCGCGCTCTAAATCATTTCGTATTTTATATTCGCGCATCGGGCAGAAAATTCTCCAACACAGATGGTAACTGCCCCGTGCCTTCGTACAAAACAACGTTTCAAGCGGACATTTCGAGCATTTTGTGGATGCGTTGCGGCGCGCGAAGAGTGCCCCAATTAGTCGCCCAAGTACGCCTCTTGCACGCGGCGATCATCCAGCAACTCCCGGCCCAAGCCCGACAAAGTAATTGAGCCAGTCTCCATGACATAGCCGCGGTCGGCAAGGCGCAGCGCCGCGCGCGCATTTTGTTCCACCAACAAAATCGTCATGCCTTCGTCTCGCAATTGTTTGATGGCTTGAAAAATTCGCATCACCAAAATGGGCGCGATGCCCATGCTTGGCTCGTCCATCATCAACATGCGCGGCTCGCTCATTAGCGCGCGGCCAATGGCCAACATTTGTTGCTCGCCGCCAGACAGTGTTCCACCCTGCTGGCGATCGCGCTCCTTCAGAATTGGAAACAGCGCGTACACGCGCTCCAAATCGCGGCTCATTGCCGCGGGGTCGCGGCGAAGAAATCCACCCATTTCCAAATTTTCACGCACGGTCAAGCGCGGGAAAATTCGCCGGCCTTCTGGCACTTGCGCCAGCCCCATGCCCACAACTTGATCAGGCGGTGTGTTGACCAAGTTGTTGCCCGCAAATTCAATCACGCCCGCGCGCAATTTCTGAATGCGCGAGACGGTCATCAATGTGGTGCTTTTTCCCGCGCCATTGGCGCCAATCAGGGTGACAATTTCACGCTCACGCACTTCCAGCGATATATCGTGAAGCACATCCGATGGACCGTAGCCAGCGCGCACGCCACGCACACTTAAAAGAACTGGCGGTGAATTGTTGCTCAACCGATTTCTTCCTTGCCCAAGTAGGCCTCAATACAGGCGGGATCGTTGCGAATATGTTCGGGCGTACCCTGCGCGATTTGCTTTCCAAAGTTCAACACGCAAATCCGATCGCTGACACCCATGACCACGCGCATGTGGTGCTCGATTAACAACACGGTCACGCCAGAGTCACGGATGCGGCGGATTAATTCCATCAGTGTTCCCGTTTCAGTTGGATTCATTCCCGCCGCGGGTTCATCAAGCAATAAAATACGCGGCTGACCCGCAAGCGCACGCGCAATTTCCAGGCGCCGCTGCAAGCCGTATGGCAAATTTCGGGCGGCATCGCCGGCGCGCGCTTGCAATCCCACAAAGCGCAGCAACTCGTGCGCCTTCTCTTGGGCCAACGCATTTTCCTTATAAAACCGCGGCAAACGCAGCATGTTTGTCAAGAACCCGCAATGCAATTTGGCGTGCATTCCCACCAAAACATTTTCAATCACGCTTAACTCGCCAAACAGGCGGATGTTTTGAAATGTCCGGCCCATGCCCGCGCGCGCGATCAAGTCCGGCGTGCGCCGTGCGCGCGACCACAGCGTGATGTATCCGCCCGCTCCCACCACAAAACCAACCAACGCCAGCGACGCCATGGACTGAAAGCCAATGCTGGCCAAGCTTGGACCAATGCAGCGCAATGCTTGCGCAATGGGAAAGGGTTCTTCGTAAATGTAATTGGCCACGATGACATCTTTCCAAAGCGTGGTGGCGCGAATGGGCAGCGTGAACAAAGCCGCCAGGATAAATCCACTTAGAATCATGCGCGCAAAAATACCCCCGCTCCAATTGCGGCTAATTTCCTTGCCCTCAAAGCGAACGCGTCCCTCGGTTGCTTGGTGCACGCCCGTGATGGCGTTGAACAGCGTGGACTTGCCAGCGCCGTTGGGACCAATCAGCGCGAACACTTCGCCGCGCTTCACTTGAAATGAAACACGATCGTTGGCGACAAGACCACCAAAACGCATGGTCACGCCGTCCACCTCTAAAATTGGATTTTCGATTGTGGGCGCAACACTCATGGCGTTGGCTCCACGGCGTTTTTCTTTTTGGCCTTCACAATGGACAACTTCGCGGGCAGCAATCCATCCGGGCGAAAGCGCATCATGATCACCAAAACCAAGCCAAATACAAGGTATTTCCAGTTGTTTGGGCTGCCAAACACGCTGCCAGAATTCACCCACCCCGCGCTCTGCATAACGCTGGCCATCTTGGGCAGCGCAATGTTGGCAAGGCCAAGCATTGCAATTGAACCAATCAGAACTCCGTTGATCGAACCCATTCCACCAACAATCACAATACACAGCGCCAAGATGCTGACTTGAAAATCGTAGTTGCCAGGCTCGCCCGTGCTTGAATACATGCTCACCCAAAGTCCGCCAGACACCGCGGCAAGCGCGGCGCCCGTTGCAAAGGCGATCATTTTCACTGGCACTGGCGCAATGCCCATGCACCGCGCGGCAAGTTCATCTTCGCGCACCGCAAGCCATGAGCGACCAGTGCGGCTGCGCTCTAAATTTCTGCACACCACAACTGAGAGCACCACAAATCCTAAGAACAGCCAATACCAAGGAAGTTCTTGCTCGCTTGTGAATTCAATCATGCCAAATCCAGTCGCGGTCCACCATGGAACATGTGGCGATGGCAACGGATTGATGCCTTGCGTTCCCTTTGTAATGACATCCAAATTTTTCAACACATCCTGGGTGATCTCGCCAAAGCCCAGCGTGACAATGGCCAAGTAGTCGCCGCGCAAACCCAGCGTGGGCGCGCCAAGCAAGACTCCTGCGAACGCGCCAACAATCGCCGTAAAAAGAATGGCCCACCAGAAGCCAAGTTGAAAGGGATAAATGTCGCAACTACTAATGGCGAACGCGTAGGCGCCAATGGCCATAAAAGCAGCCATTCCCAAGTGTAAAAGCCCTGTAAAGCCGGTGACAATGTTCAAGCCCAGCGCCAGGATTGCAAACACCATCACGCCGCGCATGGGATCAACCATGTCCAAGTGCCAGCGTTGATCCACCAATGGCAACAAGCACGCCAAGATCAACAACGCAATGTCAACGCGCAAGAATTTTTTCCACATTGGCGCGGCGCTCATCAAACTTTCTCCCGAAGCTTGGCGCCCAAAATTCCACTGGGTCGAAACACAAGTGTGAGAATGAGAATTCCAAACACCACCGAGTTGGTCCAGCGCGCTTCAATGTAGCCATCGCTCAGCGCGCGCACCAAACCAATCACAATTCCGCCCACCACCGCGCCAGGCAAACTTCCAATGCCGCCAAGCACCGCCGCGGTGAAAGCGTCCATGCCAGTGCGATAGCCCATCTGAAATGAAATCGTATTGTTGTAGAGCGCGTAGATCACGCTGG
>SIAM01000071.1 GCA_009691785.1 Phycisphaerales bacterium | reverse complement strand
GATGCGTAGAAACTCAATGAAATACTGTGTTTTTCAGCAGATGTGATCACTTGGAATTACGGATTTCCGGTGGCGGGTGGAGTTGCAGGTGGCGTAGTTGGCGGCGTAGTTGGCGGCGTAGTTGGCGGCGTAGTTGGCGGCGTAGTTGGTGGCGTAGTTGGCGGCGTAGTTGGCGGCGTAGTTGGTGGCGTAGTTGGCGGCGTAGTTGGTGGCGTAGTTGGCGGCGTAGTTGGTGGCGTAGTTGGTGGCGTAGTTGGCGGCGTAGTTGGTGGTGTTGTGGCGCCAGCACCTGTGGCTGCACCACTATTTGTATTTGGTTTCACACGGATTCTATTGGCAGGTTTCTTGGCACCACTTGCTGCGCCGTTTGCTGCTCCAGCCGCTGCAGGATTCTTGGCGCCACTTACTAGCGCGTTAATTTCCGGCGGCAAATTAAATATGGATGGATCAATTGATTTGTAATCCACCGAATCAACAACCAGAATTTGCTTCATGTTCATCGTCTCCACATCCGTGCGTGTGGCAATCTTCACGCCATCAAATTCCTTGTAGTCGCTCATCATGGTGGTTGACGGAATCTTGCCCATTGAACTTTCCACGGTCAGAATCATGCCTCGGGTTAAACCACTTTGAATTTCGTAGTACACGGCGCCATCGCCTGGGCCGCCAGTGACGGCAATTTCGTAGCAAGGAATGCCGCCAAAATTCACGGCGCCTTTGGTTTCCGCTTTGGTCCAAATCTTGCTTGGATCAAGGTCTTTATACATGTCGCTGGACTTTTTAAGTTCCTCCAACATGGGGCCTTCAATCAAGCTTGGTCCTTGCATTGGATTCATGCTCCAGCCCACCGTGCCATCGAAGCCTTGCGTGATTTTTCCCAAGCCAGGAAATTCCATAATTGTAAGAATTTTATTTGGAGCAAGGGTGATGATTTCCAATTTGCCCGACATGCCTGCCGCGGGCATGGACAATGTTCCCTTGGTCACCATGGAAGTGTGTTTGCGGATGGCCGCTTCACCACCAATCGCAGCGAGGCCTCTTGTAAAAATATCGCTGGCGGTAGGTAGTGGTCCCGCTGGTTGAGGATCCAGCGGCGTGATGATGAAGCTTGGTGTGGGTGCCGCAGTTTGAGTTGCGCTTGGTGTTGCGGGCGCGGCAGGTTCGTCACCTTTGCCGACTTTAGGTGGCGCGCTTGGAGTGGCGGGCGGTGGCGTTGGGCTTGCGGCAGGCGTGGCGGTTGGAGCTTGTGCGCCACTTGGCTTGGAACCAAAGGCGTCGCCTTGGGCGTGCAATGTTGGTGAGAAGAAAGCCACAGACAGAATGAGAATTGCAAATGAATTCATGGGGTTCCTTTGAAGAGAAACAAGTGTACCTTTGAAATTGAAACTTCTATTTGCGCATGAAAGCACGGGCAGGGGTTAAGCGCCCAGACATGATGCGGTCTTTCAAAGCTAAAAATGCTTCAAAAACAATTGATGTTGTTTAGCGCACGCTTTGCACAAGCATTTCGCCACGCGCGTTATTGATGTTCAACCGATTGGTATTGCGTGGCGATCCAGCGCGCTGCCGCGGTCACATCGGCGTCTTGGTTTGGCGTCCAATCCTCACGGTGTGTTCCAGTTGGCTCGTCGGCAACAACGCCCACGCCCTCAATGGTGGAGCCATCGGGCAATGTGAAATTGGCAAAGGCGAATAGAAGCGCGTCGCCAGAAGGCAGCGACTTCATTTGCGCAGGCAACGCCGCGCCAGCGCTGGTGCGGCCAAACACGCGCGCACGACCAAGTTTTTGCAAGCCGCCGGCAAAGATTTCGCTGGTGCTGGCGGAAAGTGGATCAATCACAATGGCCACGGGGCCTTCAAATGGTTGCACGCGCTCGCCTTGCGAAGTGCTGCGCCGTGGATTCACCTTGAACTCAAGCGTGGCGTCGCGCGTGCGCATGGTGCCCAAACTTTTTGGTTCATCTAAGACATGTCCCGCAACGCCCATGGCCATGCCACCCGCGCCGCCAGGGTTTCCGCGCAAGTCAATAATAATTCCTTCCGCGTTCAGGTGGTCTTGAAATGCCTCGTCCACTTGTTGCGCTATCGCGGGCATCCAAATATTGAATGCAATCACCGCAATGTCAAAGTCATCCGGCAAACCCAGCGCGCGCAATTCTTTCTTGCTCAACACGCGCTCGTCGCAGCGCACTTGAAATGGCGGCAAAAGCCCTAGTTTTGTGCTTATTCCTTCACTACGCGCGCGCGTTAGTGGCTTGGAAATGGTGTCGTCCAACGCGCCTTGAAAGACCCACGTTTCTTGGCTGTCTATGTCGCCAGTGTCGGCGCTTTGCAAAATCATTTCTTGCACATACTTGGCGGTCATGGTGTCGGAGTCAGAGTGCTCCGCGATCATGTCCACCCCATCAACCGACTTCACAACCCAACCCAATTGCACACCGGCTTTGTCAGCGGGGGAGTTGGCGCGCACTCCAGTAACGGTTGGAACTTCTTCAATGAACCGAAGCGTAAGACCAAATGAGGCCTCGGCCTCGGCGGCGCGATTAGATTTGGTCGCGTTTTTTTTCTGCGATGTGTTCTGCACATTGATGTCTTTGGGCTGGGCGGGTACAGATTCTAAACTTGCGGATTCTTGCGAACGATCAATTTCTTTTTCACGCGCCGTGTCGCCAAATTTTTCCAGCGCGGTGGCCGCGGGCAAATTATTGTCCAAATCACTAGACGACATTTTATCCGCGTGCTTGGGCGCGTCGTCTTTGGCCAGCGCGGCGGCGCTTTCAGCGGGAATAATTCCAAAGTGGCTGCGCTTGAGTCGCGACAACATGTCTTGCAAAATGGCGCGCAACTCCTCGCGGCTGGTGGCGTTCATCGCTTGGGGTCGCAATTCCACTTTCACCGCCACCCAATCCACGCCGCCATGGTCGCGCTCCACATCGGATTGCTCAACTGTGTTCCAGGTTTCATCAAATGTGGACAGCGCAATTTCTTGGGTAATGGGTGTCTTAGGCCCAGACAGGGCTAGATTTGGCGTGCTAGAAGCAGTGGTGGCACTGTGACAACTGAGGGATGCGCCAACGCAAATTGCGCACAAAATATGGGAAAGGTTGCTAGGTTTCATCGCTTAGTGAGTTGTACACGCTCCAGCTCACGCCTGATCTATCCGTTTATCCGGATACACGGTTGAATACCCGTCCAAGTCCGTATATAGTTGTCGCATGGCCAGCCGCTTTCTAGACACATTGCAGCAACGAGTGCTTCTATTTGATGGTGCCATGGGCACCAGCATTCACAGTTGCGCTGATTGCACCACCCAGGATTATTTGGGCCGCGACAATTGCACAGACATTCTTGTGAAGTCGCGCCCCGACATGATTCAGCGCATTCACGAAACTTTTCTTTTGGCTGGCGCCGATGTTGTGGAGACCGACACCTTTGGATCCAACAAACTTGTGGGCGCGGACTTTGATCCAGAGATGGTGGCGTGGACGCGCGAGTTGAACAAACTTGGCGCGCAGATTGCGCGCGCCGCATGTGACAAGCACACGACAAAAGATCGCCCACGCTTTGTAGCAGGGTCCATGGGACCGGGCACAAAGTTGATCACGCTGGGCAACACCGATTGGGAATCCATGCTTGACTCATATTGCGAGCAGGCGCTTGGATTGATCGATGGCGGCGTGGATTGTTTCATGATTGAAACATGCCAAGATTTGTTGCAAGTGAAGTGCGCCATCAACGCGTGCATTGACGCGCTTGCCAAATCTGGCCGCACTGTGAATGACATTCCAATTTTAGTCAGCGTGACCATGGAAACCACCGGCACCATGTTGCTTGGCAGCGACATGGCCGCGGCGGTGAACGCATTGAAGCCATTTCCAATTGCCAGTTTGGGTTTGAACTGCGCCACTGGACCAGTGGAAATGGCTGAACATATCGCGTATTTGGCCAAACATTGGGACCGCGCCGTCAGCGTGATTCCAAACGCGGGCTTGCCTATTTTGCTTGATGGCCGCGCGGAATATCCACTGCCTGCAGATGCCTTTGCAAGCGCCATGCGCCGCTTCATTGAACAATACAAGATCGACATTGTCGGCGGCTGTTGCGGCACAACTGTGCAACACATTCAAGAAGTACGCAAGGTTCTAGGTGACGCGCGCGCTCGCACTCCGCGCATCACCACGGCGCAGGCGCCGGGTTGCAGCAGTTTGTACGGCATGACGGAGTTCAAGCAGGACAACTCATTTCTAATTGTTGCCGAGCGCACCAACGCCAACGGCAGCCGCAAGTTCAAGCGCCTGCTTGATGAGGAGCAGTGGGACCAACTCATTGGAATGGCGCGCGAAGAAATGAAAGACGGCAGCCACCTTCTTGATGTGTGCGTTGACTTTGTTGGCCGCAACGGCGTGACCGACATGGGCGAATTTGTTTCACGCGTGGTGCGACAAGTGAACGCGCCGCTGATGCTTGACAGCACTGAGTCGCCCGTGCTTGAGGCCGGTCTGAAAAGATCCGCTGGCCGCTGCATTGTGAACTCCATTAATTTGGAGGATGGCGAAGGCCGCATGGACACTGTGTGTCCGTTGCTCAAGCGCTACGGCGCGGCGTGCGTGGCGTTGACCATTGATGAGGACCCGCAAGCTGGAATGGCCAAAACAGCGCAGAGAAAGCTTGAAATTGCTAAACGCATTCACGACTTGTTCACGCGCAAGTGGGGGCTGGATGAGAACGATCTGATCTTTGATCCGCTGACATTCACCATCGCCACCGGCAATGAGGACGACCGCGCGCTTGGCTATCAAACACTTGATGGCATTGAATTGATCGCCAAGCAATTTCCAAATTGCGGAATTATTCTTGGCTTGTCCAACATTTCATTTGGCTTGAAACCTTCCGCGCGCACCGTGCTCAATACCGTGTTCCTGGGCGAGGCCCGCAAGCGCGGACTGACCGCGGCCATTGTGCACTTCTCGAAACTGCTTCCAAAAAATAGAATTCCGCAAGAGCAATGGGAAGCCGCCGAGTGGCTCATCTTTGATCGCCGCGGCGACACCCGGCCTGAAGGCAAGCCCGCGGAATTTGATCCACTGCTGTACTACATCAGTTTGTTTCCAGATGGCGAGGAGCAAAAAGTTGAGAAGAAGGGAATGGCCGACCTTCCGCTGGAGGAGCGTTTGCAGCGCCACATTATTGATGGCGACGACGGCGTGCTTACGGAGTCATTGACCGAAGCCATGATCAAGTATGAGCCGCTTGTGATTATCAACGACCATTTGCTTGCCGGCATGAAGACTGTTGGCGAATTGTTTGGAGCGGGCACCATGCAACTTCCATTCGTGTTGCAGAGCGCGGGCGTGATGAAAAAAGCCGTGGCGTTTTTGCAACCTTTCATGGCAAAACAAGGCGTTGCGGAGAAACCCAAGGCCACCGTTGTGTTGGCCACCGTGGCTGGAGATGTGCACGACATTGGCAAGAATTTGGTGGACATCATTCTGTCCAACAATGGTTTCAAGGTTCACAACATTGGCATTAAGCAAAGCCTGCACCAAATTATCGACGCGTGGAAATCCACCGGCGCCGACACGATTGGCATGAGCGGCTTGCTTGTGAAGAGCGTGACGGTGATGGAGCGCAATTTGAAGGAGTTGAATGAGCTGAACATTCGCGTGCCCATTATGTTGGGCGGCGCGGCGCTCACGCGTCACTACGCGGAAAGTCATTTGCGCGGCGTGTATAACGGCCCGCTGTACTACGGCAAGGACGCCTTTGAAGGACTTTCTGTTTGCAACGCGCTTGCCGATGGCACGCTTGCAAAAGTAGACGCGGAAATTTCCGCGCGACTGACCAAGCGCGCCGAAGTGGACGCCAAAGTTGGCCAGCGACTTGAAGCCGCAGATTCCGCAACCGCCACCGCGCCTGGCCGCAGCGATGTGGATCAAAACATTCCAGTTCCCAAGCCGCCATTCATGGGCGATCGACTGGTTGAATCCATTGATCTTGACGCCATTTATCCATATGTAAACAAGATTGCGCTGTACCGCGGTCAATGGGGTTTTAAGCGCGGCGACATGACGGAGGAGCAACACGAAGCGCTGATTCGCGATACCGCCGAGCCAATTTTTGAGCGTCTGAAAGCGCAATGCAAACAGGAAAGTATTTTGCGGCCCGCCGTTGTGTACGGGTTTTTCCCGTGCGCTAGCCAAGCCAACGACTTGATCGTGTACGACCCAACCGATCCCGAGCGCGAGTTGGAGCGCTTCACTTTCCCACGCCAAACCGCGCGTCAGCGTTTGTGCATCAGCGATTTTTTCCGCCCCGCCAATTCTGGCGAGCGTGATGTTGTTGCATTTCACTGCGTCACCATGGGCATAGAAGTAAGCCACCGCGCCAAGCAACTTTTTGAGCGCAACGAATACACGGAATATTTGTACTTGCACGGCATGGGCGTGGAGTGCGCCGAAGCGCTGGCCGAACTGTGGCACAAACGCATTCGCGCCGAGCTTGGCATTGGCAACGATGACAGTCCGCGCCTGAAGGAATTGTTCACGCAGAAATATCGTGGCAGTCGCTACAGCTTTGGATATCCCGCGTGCCCCGAGATGAGCGATCAGGAAAAACTTTTCAGACTTCTAAAGCCAGAGCGCATTGGCTGTCACTTGTCTGAAAATTGGCAGATTGACCCGGAGCAAAGCACCAGCGCGATTATTGTGCATCACCCAGAGGCCAAGTACTTCGCGATTTAATTTGAAGTGGGGGCGCGGACAATATGCGCTGTTAAATGATGTTTGACGCTGGCGCTCAGACAACCGCGCTGCGTAAATACCGAGCCTCTGGCGCTCAGACAACCGCGCTGCGTAAATACCGAGCCCCTGGCGCTCAGACAACCGCGCTGCGTAAATACCGAGCCCCTGGCGCTCAGACAACCGCGCTGCGTAAATACCGAGCCCCTGGCGCTCAGACAACGCACCCC
>SIAM01000070.1 GCA_009691785.1 Phycisphaerales bacterium | reverse complement strand
GCAATTCAACATGATTCAAAAAGAATCCAAGATCGAAGTCACTGATAATTCCGGCGCCAAGCTGGCCATGGTCATCGGCATCATGGGAGTCAGCACCGCGCGCGGCAAGTTCACGCGCGTTGCCATGGGCGTGGGCGACAAAGTCATGGTGGCCATTAAGAAGGCCATTCCAACTGGCGATGTCAAGAGCGGCGACAAGGCCATCGCGGTCATTGTTCGAACCAAGTATCCAACCCGTCGCGATGACGGCAGCTATGTGCGCTTTGATTCCAACGCGTGCGTGTTGATTGATGAAGAAGGCAATCCACGCGGCACGCGCATTTTCGGCGCCGTGGCTCGTGAATTGCGTGAGAAGAATTTCATGAAGATTGTCTCGCTGGCAACGGAGGTGGTGTAATGCCAAAGCATGTACGCAAAGGCGACATGGTCATGGTTCGCGCTGGAAATCAGCGTGGAACTGTCGCAGAAATTCTTGCGGTTCTTCCAGATGAAGATCGCGTGATCGTCAAGGGTGTCAACATCCGCATGCATCACTTGAAGAAGTCGCAGACTCGTCCACAAGGCGGCTTGCTCAAGCAAGAGGCGCCAATTCACATGTCCAATGTCAGTCCAGTTGTGGATGGCAAGCCGACACGCGTTCGCTTTGAAACCAAACCCGATGGCAGCAAGACTCGCGTCGCGGTCAAGGGTGGCAAAGAATTGCACACGCTGCGCGCGGCATCCAAGACATCATCACAGAAATAGTAATTCGTAAGAAAAGAGAACACAATGGCCGCAGAAAAAACAATTCGTCTACAGAAAATCTTCAAGGAAGAAGTGGTTCCCAAGGTGATGCAGGAGTTCAAACTCAAGAACAAGCACCAGGTTCCAAAGCTTTCCAAGATCATTGTCTCCACCGGCGTGGGCAAGCGGCTTGAGAATCAAAAGCTCAAGCCTGAATTGCGCGACACCGTGATCGACACCTATCGCAAGATCACAGGTCAGCAACCCATCATGATCAAGGCCAAGAAGGCCGTGTCCAACTTTAAGGTTCGCGAAGGTTCGCCCAGCGCGTTCATGGTCACCATTCGCCGCGACCGCATGTGGGGTTTCCTAGATCGACTTATCAATCTCGCCATTCCGCGTATCAAGGATTTTCGCGGCGTGAACGACAAGAGTTTCGACGGCGGCGGCAGTTGGGCCATGGGTCTTTCCGAGCAAGCCGTGTGGCCAGAAATCAACATGGCCAATGTCAATCACAACATTGGTATGCATATTAATTTGGTGTTTGAAAATAGCACGCCAGCCATGAGTCGCTTTATGTTAAGTGAACTTGGAATGCCGTTCGCGCGCCCTGAAGTGTTCAACAAGAAAGCCTGATCAAAGGAAATTCAATGGCAAGTAAAGCAGTCTTTGTAAAAATGAAGAAGAAGCCGAAGTTCAGCACCCGCAAGATGAGCCGTTGTGAAATCACCGGCCGCGCGCGCAGTGTGTATCGCAAGTTCCGCGTGTGCCGTCACATGTTGCGCGAACTGGCATTGCAAGGCATGGTGCCTGGCATGCGCAAGGCGTCTTGGTAAGCCCGCACTATTTAAGGAATCAATATGCCATTACACGATCTCACCGCTGACATGCTCACCCGCATTCGAAACGCAGTTTCGATTCATGCCAAGCAAGTCATGGTCTTGGACAACAAACTGAATTGTGGCGTCGCCAAAGTGCTACAAGAAGAAGGTTTTATTCGCGGATTTGAGCGCATTTCGGACAACCGGGGCGGTCTGATTCGTGTGGATCTGAAATATTCACCCACTGGTGAGAGCGCGATCAACACAATTGATCGCGTCTCCAAAACCGGTCGTCGGGTGTATTCCGGAACGGACGCGTTGCCAAAGCCTCAACAAGGTTTGGGCATCGCCATTGTCAGCACAAGTTCTGGCGTGATGAGCGATCGTCGCTGTCGCGAGAGCAAAGTCGGTGGCGAAGTGGTCGCTGTTGTCTGCTAAATAATTTACTGAATAAGAATTCAAGCTACAGAATCCAAGGAGTCGTCATGAGTCGCATCGGAAGAAAATCAATCACTGTGCCAGCCGGCGTGAAGGTGCAAATCAATGCGTCCACGCGCGTCATCGATTTCCAAGGTCCCAAAGGCAAACTTGCCATGACCCATCGCCCTGAAGTGAAGGTGACCTACAACGACGCGGACAAGGCGATTGTGTGCGAGGTTCCTGCCGATCAAATCGACGTGGGAAACAACCGCGCCTATTGGGGCACCACGCGTTCCGTGATCAACGGAATGGTTGAGGGTGTTCTCAAGGGTTACGAGAAGAAGTTGGAGATTGTTGGCGTTGGTTGGGGAGCCAAAGTGCAAGGCAAGAAACTTGTGCTCGCGATTGGTTTCGCCAACGCGATTGAAGTGGCCATTCCCGCCAATCTCATCGTGGTTATCAACGGAACTCTTATCGAAGTCTCTGGTCCAAACAAGCAAACCGTTGGCGCGTTCGCCAGCGATGTTCGCGCCTGCCGCAAGCCTGAGCCATATAACGGCAAGGGAATCAAGTACACCGGCGAAGTGATCCAGCGCAAGCAGGGCAAGGCGTTTGGTAGTTAATCAATAAAAGGAATTACAAACATGGCATCCTCAACACCATTGAAATTAAAGCGCCGCACTCGTCGAAAGATGGGTCTGCGCAAGCGCATCATTGGAACCACCGAGCGACCACGCATGAGCGTGTTCCGTTCGCTCAAGCACATCTATGTGCAGGTGATCGATGATTCAACCGGCCGCACGCTTGTGGCCGCAAGCGATCGCGAAAAGTCTCCAGCCGCCACCAAGGGCAAAGTGACCTCCGCGAAAAACATTGGAAAAACCGTGGCCGAACGGGCCGCCAAAGCGGGCGTGACCAAGGTGGTCTTTGATCGCAACGGATACCTCTTTCACGGCCGCGTCAAGGCGCTTGCCGAAGGCGCCCGCGAGGGCGGCTTGCAGTTCTGATTTCAAATAGGAATTAATTATGAGCGGATTCAACAACGATTCTCGAGATGCCGACACCACAACAGTGGGCGTGTATCGAACCAGCACAACAGTGGCCGGTGGCCGTCGATTTTCTTTCGCGGCCATGGTGGTCTCTGGTGATCGCCAAGGCGGCGTGGGCGTGGGTTACGCCAAGAGCACGCAAGTTCCATCCGCCGTTGAAAAAGCGGAGAAGGAAAGCCGTCGCAAGCAAAAGAAGTTCAACATGCAGGGCCGCACAATTCCCCACATGGTTGAAGGCCGCTACGGCGCCAGCAAGGTTCGGCTTGTTCCAGCCGCTCCAGGAACCGGCGTTATCGCCGGCGCCTCGGTGCGATCCATCTTGGACATGATCGGCGTGCAAGATTGCCTGACCAAATGTTTCGGCAGCAGCAATCCAAAGAATCTCATCAAGGCCACCATGATTGCGCTGGGCAAATTGCGCACGCGTGAAATGGTCGAGGCTCTTCGTGGAATCACACTCAGCAACACAGATGTAGAAGACGCCATCACTCGTGGTAGCGCGGCTATTCCAGTTGCTCGTGGCGCGCAAAAAGCGCAGGGTCCAGTCAACACTGTTGGCGACGAGCGTCGCAATAGTCGTGGCCGTGGTGGTAGTGGCGGTCGCGGCGGAAGCGGCGGCGGTCGCGGTGGTAGTGGCGGCGGTCGCGGTGGTAGTGGTGGGGGCCGTGCACCTGATGCCGGCGCACCTTTAGCTGGTGATCCACCACCGGCGCAGGCGTAATTGTTTATTTGTGTAAGTGAATTGAAGTTGATTGCAATTTGGATTTGAATTTAAGAACAGAAGGAATTTCATCATGATGATTCAAGACATCACCGCAAAGGTTGGCGCCCACAAAAAGCGAATGCGCGTTGGTCGCGGCGAAGGCAGCGGCAAGGGCGGCACCAGCGGTCGCGGACATAACGGCGCCAAGAGTCGCGCGGGTTGGACCAGTCGTCCCGGTTACTTGGGCGGTTCAACACCAATCGCTCGTCGCTTTCCAAAGCGCGGTTTCTCCAACTCGGGCTTCCGCTCGTTGTTCTGTGAAATCAATGTGCAGGATTTGGACAAGCACTTTGAGAATGGCTCCACCGTGGATGCCACGGCATTGGCCGCCAAGCGTTTAATTCGTGATGACAAGTTGCCATTGAAGGTGCTTGGTCACGGCGAGATCACCAAGAAGTTGACCGTGAACGCCGCGAAGTTCAGCGCCACGGCCAAGACCAAAATTGAGAAAGCAGGCGGAACCGCGGCAACTGCCGCGTAATCGCCAATTCATTTCGTGATCAAGGCTTTTATAAATATCTTTCGGGTCGCAGAATTGCGAAACCGCGTGCTCTTTACATTGGGCATATTGGTTATTTATCGCATTGGATTCTGGATTCCACTGGTGGGCGTTGATCAAAGCCAATTGGCGCAAGCGGCTTCAAAGGCCAGCGAAAATGCGACCGGTTTCGGGCGCATCGCCCAATTCGCCAGCATTTTCTCGGGCGGAAGTTTGCAACAAAGCACCATCTTCGGCTTGGGAATCATGCCGTACATCACGGCCAGCATTATCTTTCAGTTGCTGCAAAGCGTGGTGCCCGCGCTTGCTGATCTGAAAAAAGAGGGCAGCAGTGGCCAGCAAAAAATCGCGGAGTGGACACGCTATGCAGCGGTTGGTTTGTGCGTGTTCCAAGGCTGGATGTGGCTGAGCTACTTGCGTCAAACCAATTTGGTGCAGCCGCAATTTGAATCAGGCGCCAACTTGATTGTGTTCTATGTCGCAGGTTTCGGCGCACTGACTGCGGGAAGTTTATTCTTGATGTGGTTGGGTGAGCAAATTGATAAATACGGAATCGGCAACGGCGTCAGCATTATTTTAACCGCCGGCATTTTGGCGCGCATGCCAGCGGCCGTGGGTTGGGTTGTGGATAATTTTGATCCGCGTCAAAGCAGTGACGCCGAAGGCAAAGTTGGTCTTGTTGGCGTGCTCTTGCTTGCGGGTGGATTTATTCTGGTCACCGCCGGCGCCATTGTGATCACGGTCGCGCAGCGACGCATTCCAATTCAACAAGCCAAGCACACCACTGGCCGCCAAATGTACGGCGGACAAAAAACATATTTGCCGCTGCGGCTGAATCACGCGGGCGTCATGCCAATCATCTTCGCCTCAAGTTTGATGGTTTTTCCATCGGCCATCTTTGGCTGGATGGCCACGCGCTCACAAGCGGAAGGCTCAACTGGCGTTCTCTCTTGGATTTCAAATTTCTTGTCGGAAAATTTCCAGCACGGCGCTTACCCATATGTGGTCACTGAAATCGCGCTGATTTATTTCTTCAGCTACTTCTGGACCACGGTTCAATTCAGCCCCGATGAAATGTCCAAGCAACTGCGCGACCACGGATCAATGGTTCCGGGCATTCGGCCTGGGCCTTGGACCAGCGAATATTTAGAGCGCACCATGGAGCGAATTACCTATGTGGGAGCGGGTTTCTTGGCTGTTATCGCCATTATTCCAACGCTGGTCACCCAACAATTGGGCATTCCATTCAATGTCAGCCAATTCCTGGGTGGCACAGGATTATTAATTGTGGTCAGTGTGGGGCTTGATTTGGTACAGCGTATTGAGGCAAACTTGGTGATGCGCAACTACTCGGGGTTCCTTTCCAAAGGCAGCGACTCCAAGGGTCCGCGCATTAGGAGTTCGCGATCATGAACACAACACTGAAATCATCCGAGCAATTCACAACCACCAAGCCCGCGTGGTGGGCCAAACTTGTGGCTGGCACAGTTGCGGTTCGTCCAAATGATGACGCGCGTGATTTGCGACCCACTCGCCGCGGCGCAAGTGAAACTCGCTCCGAGCAAGAAATTCAACACATGGCGGAGGCGGGTCGCATTGCAGGTATTGCTTTGCATGCCGCCACCGTGGCTTGTGTTGCTGGAACTTCCACCGCAAGTTTGGATTGCGTGATTGCCGGCGTGATTGCCGCCAACCGCGCCGAAGCCGCGTTTGTTGGCTACGGAAAGTCCGACACGCGCGAGGCGTTTCCCGCAAGCTCTTGCATTAGTGTGAACGATGAAGTTGTTCACGGCATTCCAAGTAGCCGCGTGATTCTTGACGGCGATATTGTGAAGATTGATTGCGGCGTGCGCTACCGCGAGTGGTGCGCCGACGCCGCCGTGACGGTGTGTGTTGGAAATGTGTCACCAGAAATTCGCGCCATGGTTTTGCACACGCAAGCCATGTTGCAAGAGGCGATTGATTTGGTGCAGCCCGGCGTGCGCTGGAGCACAATCGCAGAACGTCTGCAAACCATGGCCATTGAAGCCAAGTTTGGCGTGGTCACCGATCTCATGGGCCACGGAATTGGTCGCACATTGCATGAATGGCCCGAGGCGCCAAACAGCGTCAGCCGTTCCTTGCTGGAGCGCCGCGACTTCACGCTTCTTCCTGGAATGACCATTGCCATTGAGCCAATGTTGACCATGAATGATGGTTCTGTTTGCGCCATCGATCGCGATGGACATTTGCTGGGCGTGGCAACACGAATTCTTGCGGACAACTGGACGGTCGTCACCGCCAGCGGTCTTGCATCGGCGCATTTTGAACACACGATTGTGGTCACCAACACTGGTGCTCGCGTTCTCACGGTCGTTCCGGTGAACGCGATCTTGGAAGGCTCCAACTAAATGGCCAAAGATGACAAGATCACACTCGACGCCGAAGTCACTGAAGCTTTGCCAGACGCCATGTTCAGGGTGCGCTTGCAGAACGACAAAGAAATTCTCGCCTACGTCAGTGGCAAGATGCGTAAGTTTTTCATCCGCATTCTTCCCGGCGACAAAGTCACTATCGAACTGAGTCCCTACGACATGACCAAGGGACGCATTGTCTACCGTTTCTAAGAAAGAGAAATTATGAAAGTCCGCAGCAGCATTAAACGAAGAACCCGCGATTGCCAAATCGTTGTCCGCAAAGGCAAGCGTTTCGTCATCAACAAGAAGAACCCCCG
>SIAM01000021.1 GCA_009691785.1 Phycisphaerales bacterium | reverse complement strand
TGACAGGGGTGTACCACCACTCGCTTGTCACCGGAGCGGGGGCGGTGGTGTTGCATACCGCCAAGCCTTCAACAACGCTAGCCCATGGTGTAAATTCAAGAGCGCCGTCGTCGTTGGTGTCCAAGTCTTGCGCCAATGTTCCAGTGAAACTGCGGACGATTAAGTGCGTGACGTTGTCACTGTTTTCAAACACCAATGTCGTAGACTGAAGGTCGCCAGTTTTGCCAAAGGCAATACCGTCTTGACCTGTAACTTTGCTTGTGATTAAGAAAAGACCATTTGCGGGCATGGTCTTACCGATGAGTGGCATGACGCATTCAATCACACCCGACTTGGTGGTTGATGATCCGTCACCAATAACAATATAGGTGAGTGAACTCAGATCAGCGCCTGGCTCACCAGAAAGCTCTGCGAATTCATCGTTGTCGGTGCCTTGTTGATCGATACGAACTTCATTGAGTTGAACGACCACATTGCTTGTGGAGCAAACGGGGTTGGCAACACCAGGGGTGTCGCTTGTGGCGGAAACCGCGGCGAAACCAATGTCCCATGCGCCTGTGTCTTCACAGCGCTGTGCCTTGCTTGGCAAGTAGCCGCCGTCTGGGCCAACCTTGGTTGTGCTGTAGACATAGTCGCTAAACAAGCCGTCTTGTGTGCTGCTTGCAACAAACGCAACAGATGAAGAAATGCTTGACCAGAAAGTTGTGTCAAGAGTTCCATCAAAATTGGCGTCAACAATTGAGCCAACTCCGCCGGTGAAATCTTTCACCAACATATAGGTCTTGTTGTTGTCGGCTTGAAAATCCAAGAATGAAAAAAGGTCTGGAGTTGTGAGCAAGTAGGAAGGTTCTGCCACAACGTAGTAGCCGCTTGCAGGAATGACTCCTGACAATTGAACCGCGCTCTCGATGTATCCGTTCTGCGCCGGCGGAGTCGCGAAATCATCGTTGCCAATGACAATCAGTGTGTAAGTGGATAGATCGGTTCCAGCCACGCCTTTAATTTCGGCGTAAATCTCCATGTCGATACCGGTTTGTTGCACGCGGAGTTCATTCATGTGTGGAAAGAGCTGCGCAAACGCCGCGGAAGTTGTTGCTAACAGAAGTCCAGCGATGAGGTTGGTTCGCATAATTTGGGGGCCCTAGTAAATGCATTACACCGTCCGGTGCCCGAGAATCCTTCTCGGGGCGATGAAGCCGGCGGTAAACTACTTAATCAAACATACTCCGCTTTCTGATAAATCCAAATAGAAAGTTGCTAAATCATGAAAACCTTTTGCTTTGTGAACAGAATCTGAATCTGAGATCGTTAAATAGCAAGCATTTACAAGTGTGGATGCGAGGGGACTGGGTAGCCCGATAACAAAAGCGGCGACCCATTTAATTTGGATCGCCGCTTTAAAATACATATTCATTTGCGGTATGAACCGCAAATTGTGTTTACTTGGTCGGATCGTCGTCGTTGCTCTTGGCGCGAACCGGAGCCGCCTTCTTAGACGATCCGTCCGAGGAAGGCATTTCGGTTGGATCGCCACCTGCGATAATTGGAATGGTCATTGGACTTAGGAAAATTTCCACGCGGCGGTTGGCGGCGGCGCCATTGGCACCGTTGGCAACCACTGGTCGATATTCGCCATAGCCCGCCACTTGCATGCGGTTGGCGGCAACGCCATCGGATACAAGCGCGTCACGAACACTGATGGCGCGATGCGCCGACAGATACATGTTGGTTGGATGCTGCGCGGCGACGCGGCGAATTGGAACATTGTCGGTGTGGCCAACAATTTTCACTTCAAATTGCTGCGCCAATGATTGATTGAGAATGCCAGCGAGTTTGTCAACTAAAGTTTTTGCCGCTGGCTTGATTGCAACAGAGCCAGAATCAAATGTGAAGTCGCTTGAGAAGCGCAACATTCCTGCGCGCGCGTCGAAGGTCAACACATCTGGATATTGCGCGGCCAAATCAGCGAGCGCTTTGTTCAACTCTGCTGGAAGTGGACCGACGCCCATTTCACCAACTTGTTTGAGCAAGCGTTCGTAATCGGCGAGCAGTTTGTCAATGTCGCCCTTGGCGCCGTTGCGCAGACCAGCCAACGCTTCAAGGTCAGCGGCCGCCGCGGCCATTTGCGCGCGAAGGCGTTCTTCATTTGTGCGCGCTGTTTGCAAATCGCTTTGCGTGGCCAACAAAGTTTGTTCTTGACCGCGGTAAGCAGTCAACAAATCGTCATACTTCTGCTGAGGTACGCATGCGGCGAGCAAGACAGGAACAAGAGCAATGAACGTGATTCGCTTCCAGGCCATCGAAGGTTCTCCAGTAAATGGGTCGAATGCGATTTCTAGCGATCGCTTAAGGCGGGGAGTGTAGCGCAAGTGAGTGAAACGCGACGAGGCGAAAGGACTGTAATTCATGCGGCGCGAGGTTGCGATCATTTGGGATAGCTTCGGGTGGCTTGCCAAAGTTGGCGGGCGCGTGCTTGACCCAAGAGAAATTGAACCTAGGCTTGAAAGTGAGCGCTGGTCGTTCACCTATGCTTGCGCCGCAGCAGTCTTGGCATCCAAGTTTCCAGAGTCATTCAACCGATAGATAAAAACAACCGTGTCGACAGAGCAAACGCAACAATCAAACCAGCCACCCAATGTGGATATTGACTTGAAGCAACTCGCCGCCAAGGCGGGGCCTTATCCAACTATTGCGTATCAATTTGTGCGCGAAGGATTGTCGCAAACCGTGGAACGGTCGCAAAGGTTGGAATCATCCGAGGCGGATCGGCATATTTCTGGACAGCAATTGTGCATGGGTCTGCGCGAATTCGCCATTGAGCGTTACGGTTTGCTGGCGCCGGTGGTGTTGCAAAGTTGGCATGTGCATCGTACGGATGATTTTGGCCGCATTGTGTTTGCCATGATCGACGCGGGCTTGTTGAGCAAGACGCCGCAGGATTCATTTGATGACTTTCGCGGCGTGTTTGATTTTGACGAGGCCTTCGGGCGCGACCGATTGATCAACGCCATGCATCATCGTTGAACTAAAGGTCTTTCGCGGGGCATGCGCGAGTCTTTGCGAATGTTGAAATTGGAACCTGAGACCATCGCCAGAGTTGGCGGAATCGTTTAGCATTCGCTACATGCCCGACGAACAAGACACAACGCGTCTGTCCAAATTGCACTTGTGGCAAATCCAAGGTGTTCGTGACGCGCTTGTCATTGCAATGTTTGTTGTGATTTTCTACGCGGGCTACGCCATGCGCTCGGTAACGGTGCCGCTGTTGATTGCATTCGGGCTTGCGTACTTGGTGGAGCCACTGGTGGAAAGTTTGTGCCAGCGTTTGCGCATGTCGCGGCCCGCGGCGGTGGGAACCATTATGGCGACGGCGGGGTTGGGATTGCTTGTGGCGTTGGTGATCGCGGTGCCTATTGTAATTGGTCAAAGTGTTTCATTTGTGGAATCATTTCGCAGTGGCCGCTTCAACTCCGTGATTGACCGCGCGCAGGCGGTTGTGCCGGATCCGTATCAAGATCAAGTGCAAAAAATCCGCTCGTGGTTCAGCGAGAATGTTGGTTCTGGTAGTGGCATTGCGCCGAGCGCATTTGCTGTGGATGCAAGCAATGCAACGGCGAAACCAGCCAGCGCTCTGAATGCCGACTCCGCGAAATCGCAGGCGCCCGCCAGCGCTGACGCCGCCAAGGCGCAAAAAACTGATTCGGGCGTCGCCGCGAATACCGCAGCGAAAGCCACGGCCACGATAGTTGCGGATCAACCATCAACGAAATTGGTGAACCAAGCGGACATTGATATTGCCGTGGTGGAGGCGCTGAACAAGCGCGGTTATTTTGGAGCGCAAACCGGCGCGGCATTTTCATTGACCAACATATTTGGCTCCAGCGTGCAAGGCGTGTTGATCACGGCGCTGGAATTTCTCACCATTGGATTCTTGACGGCGTTGATTCCGTTTTACTTTTGGTTTTTCTCCGTCAGCTTTCCATCGGCCATCGCCAAGTTGAGTGACTTGATTCCAGAGAAGCACCGCGAAGGAACCGTGAAGTTGATTGTGGAGATGGACCACGCCGTGAGCGGATTTGTGCGCGGGAGAATTGTGATTAGTTTGATCATGGCCATTCTGTTTGCGATTGGTTGGAAGGTGTGCGGCGTGCCATACGCAATCACGCTGGGGTTGGTGATTGGCCTGTTCAGCGTGGTGCCGTATTTAAGCGCGGTGGGTTTGCCTATTGCCATTGGTCTGTTGATTGTGGACCAACTTGTGCTGCCCGAGGAGGCGCGCATGAGTTGGATGTGGATTGTGCTTGGGCCGTCGTTGGTCTATGCCATAGTGCAATTACTGGAGGGATATGTGCTGATTCCAGTGATCGCCGGACGCGCCACGGACTTGGGGCCGGTGAGCATATTTGTGGCGGTGTTGGCGGGCGCGGCGCTGGCGGGCGTGTACGGAATGTTGCTTAGCATTCCGGTGGCGGCGTGCTTGAAGATTTATGGGCGCGAAGTGATCATGCCGCGCGTGAAAGCGTGGGGCAGCGGCCAGGCGGACGATTTGTTGCCGCTGAATTAACGCAGGTCATTTGTTTTTTGTTTGTCGATGGATTGGTTGAGCCAAGCGAAATGTGTCAACGCTTTGACACAATGGAAATTCAATTCATGCGCTCAGAATGTCGACGCTTTGGCGCGCTTGCAATGTCAGCGCTTTTTGCGTGACTTGAATTTGCTCTTGATGCTTTCGGTGTGCGTGGACTTGCGTCCCATCAACGCGCCCATGTTTGGCATGCCGCCGGGGCCGCCAGAGGCCATGTTCTTCATGGCTTTCATTTTTCCCATGGCGCCAAGGCCGGCAAGTTGCGTGGTCATTTTTTGCATGACTTCAAATTGCTTCACAAGTTTGCCCACCTCCGCGATGGTGGAACCGCTGCCCGCGGCGATGCGGCGCGCGCGGCTTTTTTGCTGGTCAACGCAGCGCACATCTTTGCGCTCAGCGGCGGTCATGCTGCGCGCGATGCCTTCGATGCGGTCAAGTTGCTTGTCATCCACATTCACATCTTTCATCATGGAGCCAACTCCTGGAAGCATTCCCAAGATTTGTTTCATGGGGCCCATGCGCCGCAGCGATTTCAGCTGCGACAGAAAATCATCCATGGTGAATTGGCCCTTGGCCATGCGCTCCGCCATGCGCTCGGCCTCATCTTGGTCGACTTCTTTATGCGCTTTTTCCACCAAACTGACCACGTCGCCCATGCCCAACATGCGGCCGGCGATGCGTTCCGGATGGAATGGCTCAAGCGCGTCAAAGCGCTCGCCCACGCCCACAAAAAGAATGGGCGCGCCAGTGACATACTTCACGCTCAGCGCCGCGCCGCCACGACTGTCGGAGTCGAACTTGCTGAGAATGATGCCGTCGACATGCAACTGTTCATGGAAAGATTTCGCCGCGATCAGCGCGTCTTGACCAGCCATTGAGTCAACCACCAATAATGTTTGATGCGCCTCGGTGGCGCGGCGAACGCCTTGCAATTCGCGCATGAGCGTGTCGTCAACATGTAAGCGACCCGCGGTGTCAACAATGAGTGTGTCAAAGCGACCTTCGCGCGCTGCTCGATATGCGCGCTGGGCTACGCCAACGGCCACGCCAACGGCTTTGCCATATTCCGCGCATTTGTCGGGCTCGCCAAAGAAAGCCACGCGTGCGCCACCCTTGCCCTCGGCGGCAACTTGCTCGGTGACAATTCGTAATTGTTCCACGGCGGCGGGCCGTTGCAAATCGCACGCCGCCACCAAAACGCTGCGGCCTTGCTCGCTTAAACGCGCCGCCAATTTTCCAGCGGTGGTTGTTTTTCCAGCGCCTTGCAAACCGCACAACAGAACCACGGTTGGTCCCGGCGTGACGGACATAATGTTGGGATCCACCGGACCCATCAAGCTCACAAGTTTTTTGTGCACAAGGCCAACAATTTCCTGCGCGGGGTTCAGGCTCTTGGTGACTTCGCCGCCAATGGCTTCTTGCACGATGGAGTCGCAGAAGTCGCGCACCACTTCAACATGCACATCGGCCTCAAGTAAAGCGGTGCGAACATCCGCCATGGCCTCGCGCACATTCTCTTCGGTAATTTTTCCGCGGCCAGAGAGCCGCCGAAGTGCGCCGCCCAATTTTTCTGAGAGTGATTCAAACATGGTCGGGCAATCCTAGGCGAAATGGACGAATTCACAATGCAAAAATGACGCTTTGAACATGCTTGCAATGCATGACACAACATTGAACGTGATGAGCGCTATTGGAGCGGAAAATTATGAAACGCGAACGGCGCTTTTGGTGGTGGCGCGAGTGGCTTTGGGAGCGGCTTCCACCACGGCGCGAATAGTGCGTGCAATGTTGGTGGCGTCAATGCCGGCTTCCGCAAGTTGCTCGCGGCGCTCGCCTTGATAAATCCATTGATCAGGCAAACCCACGCGCGTGATGAGCCGAGTGTCTAAGCCGCGTTCATTGCAGGCTTCAAGCACACAACTACCAAAGCCGCCGCGCACGGAATGATCTTCCACGGTGACCACGGGAATGTTTTTGCTGAGCAGCGATTCAAGCAGTTGAATGTCGACTGGTTTGGCGAAGCGCGCGTCATACAAGTTCACGCGATATTCGCTGTCAAGAGATTTGAGGGCGTTTGCGCTTTCAATGGCCATGACGCCGTACGCCATAACCGCGACATCGGGGGAATTGTGCTCAAGCAGGGCGCGCGCCTTGCCCACAACAAATTCCGGGCACTCTTGCGTGGCGAACATGTCGCTGACGGCATCGCGCGGATAGCGAAGCGCGCTGAGGCTGGTGTCGTGCTTGCGCATGAATTCAAGCGCGGCCTTCAAACTTGGTTCATCCATGGCGGCCATCAAGACGGCGTTTGGAAGCGAAGCCAACAGCGAAATATCGCAGAAGCCGTGATGCACGGCGCCGTCGTTGCCAACCAAGCCGGAGCGATCAAGCAACAAGCGAACGGCGAGTCCTTGCAGCGCGACTTCTTGGAAAGCCTGATCAAAAGCTCGTTGCATGAAGGTGCTGTACACGGCAAAGAAAGGTTTCCAACCAGCCTTGGCAAGGCCAGCCATCATGTCCATGGCGTGGCTTTCGCAAATGCCCGTGTCCCACGTGCGCTCTGGAAACGCGGCGGCAACTTTGGAAATTCCGGTGCCGTCCGGCATGGCCGCGGTGCACGCCACAACCTTTGGATCGCGCTTCATGACTTCCGTCAACGCTTCGCCAACGGCGCTTGTGAATGAGCGCGAACTTTTCTTCAACTCAATGCGGCAGCCTTCGCTTTCCATGTCGGGTACGGAGAATGGTCCAGGCGAATGCGTGGTCGATGGATCGGATTCGCAGAATGAAAACCCTTTGCCTTTGACGGTTTTTACATGCAAGACCATTGGGCGGTCAAAGTGCTTGGCCTCGGTGAAGAACTCAATCAGCGAATTGAAATCGTGTCCGTCGATTGGACCAACAGCGACAATTCCAAAGTGCTCAAACCACGCGTCGTGGCTAATGGCGGCTTTGCTCATGTCGCCCATGCGGTGATACAGCTCCGACATTTCGCGGCCGCCAGGAATAAGTTTGGCGACATCTTTGGCGCGCTTTTTAAATTCCGCGTAGCCGTGGCTCATGCGCAGGCGGTCGAAGTAGCTGGCCAGCGCGCCTTGCGGCTTGGCGATGCTCATGCCGTTGTCGTTGAGAACCACAAGGAATTGGCGGCGCAATGTGCCAGCGCTGTTGAGACCTTCCATGGCGAGGCCGTTGACAATGCTGGCGTCGCCAATAAGCGACACAACGCGGCGGCCGTTTGGATTTGTTCCATCAAAGCCGTCGCCGTTGAGCGAATCGCCGCGCGCCATTCCCACGGCGGTGGAAATTGCGGTGCCGGCGTGGCCCACGCTGAACAAGTCGTACACGCTTTCGCGCGGCTCTGGAAAACCAGCCATGCCATCGCGTTGGCGAAGTCTGTTTAAAAGTGGTTGCCGACCTGTGAGAAGTTTGTGCGTGTAGCACTGGTGGCCAACATCCCACAACATGCGGTCGCGGCTGAAGTCAAAAACATAATGCATTGCGATGGTGAGTTCAACCACGCCAAGATTTGGCGCAAGGTGGCCGCCGGAAGTCATGCATTGGTCGCAAATGGCCTTGCGAACTTCGGCGGCAAGTTGGGGCAAATCGGATGGCGCCAGAGCTTTGAGGTCGGCGGGGGAATGAATGGTGGGAAGGATGGCCATGTCGTAGGTTAGTGCGAAGGGCGAAACGCCTAAGGGAAGTCTAGCGAAAGTTTGGTTGAAAGTCACGCGTTGACGCAAAAAAGAAGCGCAAACTAAACGGCGCATATTGCGCGGGAAAGTGGTGTGATATTGGTTGCGAGTATTTACGACCCGCGCTTGGAAGTCTGCAAAAAGTTACTTTGTACGAGTTGCCAACGCTTGCGCCATTGTTCGTAGCGGTTGCGCCGGCGCGCCGAGCGGCTTGAGAAGTTGCTCGCTGTGCTCTAGAAGTTCCTTGACATGGTCGCGACTCCACGCAAGGCCATGAATTTTTGGATAGGTCATTTTGCCTTGCGCCGCGTCTTTCCCTGCGGATTTACCCAAGTGTTGGCTGGATTGGGTCTCATCCAAAATGTCATCCACCACTTGAAACATCAGTCCCATGGTTTCGCCCCAGCGCGTCAGGCGATCAAGCGTGTCGGCATTGGCGGCCGCGGCGAAGGCGCCCATGCGGCACGCGGCGCGAATCAGCGCGCCAGTTTTTTGGCGGTGGATCAGTTCCAGTTGTTGCGCGGGGTTGAAGTCCTTTGGAAATCCACCAAGCGTGTCAAGCACTTGTCCGGAAATCATTTCAGTGGTGGCGCTGGCCAGTTCATGCGCAATGTGCGCCGCGCCAATGACGCATGAAAGCGCTTGTTCAAAGGCGATTGAAAGCAACGCGTCGCCGGCGAGAATGGCCAGCGCCTCGCCGAAAGCCACATGGGTGGTGGCGCGCCCGCGGCGCAGATCGTCATTGTCAAGCGCCGGCAAATCGTCATGCACCAAACTGAAAGCATGGATCATTTCAATGGCTACCGCGGCGGGCATGGCGTGATCCATGTTTCCATTTGCGGCGGCGCAACAATGCAAGCACAGCAATGGTCGCACGCGTTTGCCACCGCCCAAGAGCGCGTATTGCGTGGCTTCTTTTAACTTTGCCGCAAGCGAACGAGTGGCGATCACTTGCGTGAGCGCGCCTTCAATGTGCGCAAGCAATTCGGTGTCTGTTAAAAGTTGTGGCGACTTCAATTCAAGCATCATTTGCAGTATATAATGTTGCCAAGATTGCCTATGATGCCGCCCATGAGCAGCGCATACAACGAGTTTTTAGGCTTTCTTCAACACGGCGGATTTATCATGTATCCGCTTTTATTTTTGGCCATCTTTTCGCTGTCACTCACGGTGGAGCGGATTATTTTCTGGAGCAAGGTGGGAAGTCGCAAGTCAAAATACCAAGTGGATGCGTTGGTGGAGGCCCTGCGCGCCGGCAAGCGCGACAAGGTGATTCAATTATGCGATGGCAGCACCTTGCCCGACATGGCCGTGGCCGCGCGCATGGTGATTGACGGCAGCGATGACAGCGTGGCCTCGGCGGCGGCGGAAATTCAGCGCCATCGGCTTGAGCGCTTCTCGGTGATTTTGTCCACTATTATCACGGCAAGCCCCATGATTGGAATTTTAGGGACCGTAATTGGAATTATCAAAAGCTTTCAAGTGTTGGGCAACACCAGTGGCTTGGCCGATCCGCGTGGAGTGTCCGGCGGAATTGGCGAGGCGCTGATCACCACGGCAAGCGGTCTTGCAGTGGCGCTGCTCACGCTCTTTCCTTACATGGCGTTCAAAGGTTTGGCCGATCGCGGACTTGGCCGCATGGAATCCGTCATTGCCGCGGCGCAAATTGGATTACCGCGGCGGCCCACAAGATTGAAGGAACTGGACGAAAGCAATTCTTCCATGCAACGGGAACCCGCGGAAGCGATTCGTTGAGTTGCAATCTGAAACTTGCGTTTCTAAATGGTTCCGGCGTTCCATTTGAATTCACGCCCGCCATGGCGGTCTCCGTTGGCCGCGCCGCGGATAACGCGATTCACTTGAATGATCCCCGTGTTTCGCGTCGCCATGCCACACTGCATTGCATCAACGGCAATTGGACTTTGGTTGACAACGGTTCGCGCCACGGCACCGCGATCAATGGAATATTGCTGGGTACGCAAGAGCCATGCGTGCTTGCCCACGGAGATCACATAGGAATTGCTTTGTATGTATTGCGCGTGGATTTAGGCGGCGCGCCCTTGACGCTTGTGCAGGTTTCTGCCGCTGATTCTGGCAGCGATGTGGTCTTGATTGAGCAAGAAGAATTGCACAATTTGGCGGGACGCCGCTTGGCAGTGCTGCTGAATGTAGCGGCGAAGTTGCAGGAAGCGCCCGATGAAAAATCGCTAGCGCGCACTGCCGCCACGGCGCTGCTTGAGGGAACCGGGTTTGGCCGCGCCTTGGTGTTGCGAGGCCATGACGACTTGGCTTTTGAGGTGCTTGCGCGAGAGACGCAGGACAATTACAAGGATGCGGAGGCGCGCATTAGCCGCACACTTTTGCACGCGGCCGCCGAGGGCAAGCCCGTGCGGCTTGAAGACAACGCCAGTATGAACATGTCGGAAAGCATCATGGGCGAAGGCGTGACCGCGGCGTTGTGCATTCCAATTTTTCTTGGCGCGAACATGGAAGGATTTTTATATTTGGATTCAACCGGCGGCTTGAAGCCAGGCACCGATGCCGCGGCGTTTGCACAGGCGTTGGGACAATTTGTGGCGATGGGTTTGGGTGAAATTCGTCGGCAAGATTTGGTCAATCGACAAATGCATGTTCAAAAGGAACTCGCCGCTGCGCACGAGGTGCAACGACGGCTCATGCCAACGGACCAAGGGAGCGTTGGACCATGGCGTTGGACATTGAACTGCGAGCCTGGCCGCGTTGTGGCGGGCGACATGATTGGCGCGGGCGAAGGCGCGGATGGATTCTGGTTTTTCCTGGGCGATGTGGCTGGCAAGGGCATGAGCGCCGGCATGATGATGGCCAGTATTCAAGCGTATTTAGCTGCGGAACTGGAGCGTGGTCGTTCGGTGGTGGATGCAATGAACGCGGTCAATTCCTATGTTCGCCGCCACAGAAGCACGTTCGAATTTGCCACCTTGATGGCCATGCGATTGTCCGCCGATGGCCGCGTGATGCGCATGGTGGACGCGGGCCATGCCATGGGCGCCATTGTGCGCGCCGGAGCCTCGGCGTTATTGCTTCAATCCAATGGCGGTCCGCCCATTGGTGTGATTGATGATGCCTATGAATTCAGCGAGTTTCAATTGCAAGCGGGCGATCGCATTTTGTTGTTCAGCGACGGCGTGTGCGAGCAACGCAACGCTGACGGCGATGAGTTGGGCATACAACGCGTTCTGGACTGCGTTGCCAACAGCCGCGACGAGCGCGGCGATGTTGCATGCGTGATGAACTTGTTACGCGCGCACGCTGCGGGCGCCCCATTTACCGACGATGTGAGCGTGGCGAGCGTGGCGTTTGAAATGCGCAAATGACTGCTACGCGCATAATTGAATTTGCGCCACGCGGAATTTTTTGCTGGTACTCAAGCGCGTGATCACTGATCTAAAATTGTGCCCGTGTGCATGGCGCGCCGTTTTTGCACGTTGGTGATATTTGATAAATTCATCCACTCGCGCATGTCATCGAAATCAGAATAATTTTGGAGTTTTGTGGTTCCGTCGCCTTTCACAGCGGCAATTTGTTTGGAGAAGCGCATGAGTGGAAGCGCTTGATCCGTATAGACGGCAAGACTTGAAGGATCGTCGTTTGAAATGCTCCAAATACGCTCCGTTCCCAACCATGGCGGAGTGAGCCACGCCGCCCCAGCCCAGGATGCTTCCGGAGTTCGGTACCCAGCGGCGGTGTTGGGCGTACCGTTTGGATCAGGCATTCCGCCTGGCATTGGAGTGTTCGCGCCAAAATAAGAAGCGGGGCAAAAAACCGTCATGTGATCGGGAAGCAATATGCCACCGATGGTTCGCGACATGGTATTGGCCACGGTCGTGGCGCCGGTGGCGATGCGAAGTCCTTCGACAAAATACGGGCGGGGAATTCCTTTCATGTTTGAACTCTTGGAAAGGTCCCACCAACCGCCCAAATAAAACGCGTTGTAGCCAAAGCAAGGTTGCAACGCGACTGTGGAACCGGCGAGAGAGCTAGGCGCAATTTTTTGCAATTGTGAGCTTAGTAATTTGCTTTGGACTTGTAGCGGCTCAATTGTGTACAGAGAGTTTGCATCGCCTGTGTTGGGATCTTCGCGATATCCAAGCAACAAGTCCCATGAATAATCTAAATAAGGCGCGAGCCGCCAGGGATATGTTTGCGTTACAGCGCGGTTCAGTTTGTCGCTTGTTTGGCCATTGATATTCCCTCGTGTGTGGTAATTGACTTTCCAATTTTTTTGCACATCAGTCGAGAGAAAACCTGGAATGCATTGGTCGTTGAATTGATTTGCGTACATGGTCCAGCCCAAATAGATCTGCCGAAGCGCGCTCATTTGCTTGGTGGATTTAGATGTTCTAATAGCGCCTGAAATGCCGCTTACCATGAGCGAAAGAAGTATTGCAATAATTGAAACGACGACCAGTATTTCTACAATGGTGAACCCGCGTTGGTGGGCGCGGGGCATTAACGTCCGCCGATTGTGATTTTGTCGACCAAACCTTTTCGGATTTTGTCCACGCCTGAACCAAGCTCGCCAATCGGATCTGGAGGAACAATCTCCACGCTCTTTTCGCCCAACTTGGCTTCGCCGCGGCGAACCTTGGCTTGGAAATTAGTGCACTCAAGCAGCAAGCGATCCAGAATTTCCTCCTCTGGAACATTGGCCACTTTTTGTCCTTGCACATAGATAATTCCGCGGCGATCGCCGGCGAACACGGCCACATCCGCGCCTTCGGCCTCGCCGGGACCATTCACAATGCAACCCATGACGGCCACTTTGATTGGCAGCGAAACTTCCTTGGCCAACTTGGCTTCGACTTCTTTCACAAGCGTGAACAAATCAACTTGAATGCGGCCGCAGGTTGGACACGCGATCATCTCCGCGCCCTTGCGCTCGCGGCGGCCAAGGCAATAGAGAATTTCCAGGCCGTCTTTGACTTCATCAATGTGGTCGCTGGCGTATGAAAGACGAATGGTGTCGCCGATTCCGTTGGCAAGCAGCGTGCCCAGCGCGATGGTGGAGCGAATGGTTCCGGTTGATTTGGGCCCGGCGTGCGTCACGCCCAGATGCAGCGGGTGATCAAAGCGCTTGGAAATTTCCGTGTACGCGTCAATGCACAGCGTGGCGTCCATGCTCTTGGCGCTGATGACCACGTCGTAAAAATCGCGCTCGGCGAAGATTTCCAAATACTCCTCCAACTTGGCGATCATGAGCGCGAGCAAGTGGCCGGATTTATGGCCTTGGAAATACATTCCCAATTCCTCGGCGCGGCGTTGCTTGTCGCGGCGCTCAATAATGGAGCCTTCGTTCACGCCAATGCGGATTGGAATTTTGCGCTCCTTGCAAGCGTCGATCACTTTGAGAACTTGATCGCGGTCGCTGATGTTGCCTGGGTTCAAGCGGATCTTGTGCACGCCAGCTTCAACGGCCTCAAGCGCGCGTTGATAATGAAAGTGAACATCGGCGACAATTGGAACTTTCACTTGCGGCAAGATGTGGCGCAGCGCTTCGGTGTCTTTGCGCTCGGGCACGGCAACGCGCACCATGTCGGCGCCGGCGTCGGCGTAGCGGTTGATCTCGGCCACGCAGGCGTCAATGTCGTAGGTGAAGCCGGCGTTCATGGTCTGCACGGAAACGGGCGCGTCGCCACCGATCTTCACACGGCCAACGCGGTCATCTCCAACGATCACTTGACGGGTCTTGCGGCGTTCTTGCATTTGGTGAGTGTAGCGAGGAAGTAGTGCAAATTGATGCGTAAAGCCGCGTAAAAAAAGTAGGCGCGTTGCGCAGTGAGTGCATGCGATTTGCGGCGCGAAATTTTTGCAGCCATGAGATCGTGACTTCCATGGCGAAGTTGGACGCACAAAGGGCGTATGTTTGGTTATCTTGGCGAGCATGAACGCCGCCGCCGCACCGATATCGTTTGTGAAGACCCGCCTTTGCATCATGATGTTTTTGCAGTATGCGATTTGGGGGGCGTGGCTTCCGATTTTGTATCCGTTCCTGATGGGGTTTCGAAAGTTCACCCTTGATCAAACGGGCTATTGCTTGGCGGCGGGCGCGGTGGGCGCGGTATTTGGTCCATTTATCGCGGGGCAATTGGCGGATAGAAAATTCGCCACGGAAAAGTTGCTGGCCGTCAGCCACGCCATTGGCGCGGGGCTAGTGTGGAACTTGGCCGGCGCCGCGGATTTCTCAACATTCTGCACGCTGAGTTTTATTTATGGCTTTGTCTACGCGCCAACATTGGCGCTGACCAATTCGCTTGCGTTTGCCAATATTTCCAACCGCGACCGCGACTTTGGACCCATTCGATTGTGGGGAACGCTGGGTTGGATTGGCGTGGGCATTTTGGTTGGTCAAGTGTTGCTGCGCAAATACACGCCAGCCGTTGGAACAGAAATTGAAATTGCGAACGCGCAAAATGCCGGGCGCGCCGTGGCGTTTCAGTTGAGCGCGGTGTTGGGTTTGCTCATGGCGGTGTATTGCTTGACGCTGCCGCACACGCCGCCGGCGAAATCGCCCAAGCAGAACATGGCGTGGGCAGAGGCGCTTGGTGAAATTCGAATGCAGCCGCTGATCACACTTTTCTTGGTGGCCATTCCGGTGAGCATGATTCATCAGTTTTACTTTGTGTTCACCAGCGATTTTCTTGGTGGAATTCAACGCGCAGCCGCCAACGCCTCTGTGAATAATTTCGCGGATTGGACCAACCAGATTTTTGGAGTGGGTGGAGGCGGCTTGATGACCATTGGGCAAATGACGGAAATCGCCGTGTTGGGCGCCATTCCGTTGCTGACCAAGAAGTTCAGTTACAAGTCGCTGCTCATGATTGGTCTGTGCGCCTACGCATTGCGCATGGCCATCTTCGCCAACATGCCGACATTGTTGCCCGTGATGTTTGGCGTGGCGCTGCATGGTTTGTGCTTTGGTTGCTTTATTTTTGTGGCGTTCATGATGGTCGACAAATTCACCACAAACGATGTCCGTGCCACGGCGCAAAATTTATTCAACCTGATCTTTTTGGGCGTTGGAATTATTGTTGGCAGCATGTTCGCCACCAAGGTGGCCGGCATGGCCACGGACAACGGCGTGATGAATTACAAGCAGTTGTTCACGGTGCCAATGTGGATGGCGATTGGTTCATTGATCGCCATTGTAATTTTTATGCCCAGTTCAGAACCTGCGCAAGAGAAGAACGCATATAAGCGAGTGAATTGAAACGACGCAGTCCAATGCATGTGCAAACGCACGGTGTGGAACGCGTGTCATGTAAATATTGAAATGCGTTAGCCCGCCTTGGCGATTGGCGCGGGCACTTGCGAGTCTGGATGGATGGCCAGCAATTGCACGCCGCCTGGCAAAATAAATTGCACCACATTGTCGCCATCTTTCACGGGCACATCGTCCATGGTGAAGATGGCGGCGCGGGGATTGGCGGCCTCATGGTTGGCCAGCGCAATTTCCAATGTTTTCTGCATGGTTTCATCCAGTTTGCCCATGGCCTCGCGGCCGCGGCACTTTGGAAATCCGCTGCAGCCCAGCCACGGGCCGCGCTTGCCAAGACGCAAATTCAGTTTGCGCGTGAGGCACTTCGGGCAATTCAAATCCGTAAGCAGCGGGGGCACTGAGGGCAATTTGATTTTGCCTTTCAAGTCCACGTTGATTATGAATTGCTTTTTCTCCGGTGGCTCCGCCACGGCCACCACTCCGTCGGCCACTTCTTGCGCGAGCTGCTTCTTGGTCTTCTTTTTCTTCTTGGGTTTGGGCGGCTTGGGCGGCAAGTCGCTGGTGATGAAGCGACCAAAGCGGCCGGTGCGCATGACCATGGGTTGATTATTTTCCGGGCTGCAAATGTTCACGCGCTCAGGAAGCAGCGGGCGGCCTTCGCGGTCAACCGGCGCGGCGTACACGCAATCGGGATATGAAACGCACGAAAGAAATTGTCCGTTCTTGCCAAAGCGGTAACCAGTTTGGCTGCCGCATTTGGGGCAGACATATGGCGCGGGATCCATTTTGGCTTTCACATGAACCGCTTCGCCGGCCCTTACTAAATCCACATCCAATTTTTTCCAGAAGTCGCGCAACATTTCGTGCCATTCCATTTTGCGCTGGGCCACATCGTCCAACTCTTTTTCCATTTCGCGCGTGTAGCCAACTTCAATGATGTCGTTGAACCAAGCAATCAGAAAATCCGTGACTTTCTCGCCCAAAGAAGTGCTTTCCAGGCTGGTTCCGCGGCGCTCCACATAGTTGCGGTCCACAATGGTGCGCACAATGCTGGCGTAGGTGCTGGGCCGGCCAATGCCTTCCTCTTCCATGAATTTAATCAGGCTGCTTTCCGTGTAGCGCGAGGGCGGCGAACTAAATGATTGCCTGGCGTCGATGGAGAATGGAGCCAGCGTGTCGCCATCTTTCAACTTTGGAAGTTGCGCGTCGTCGCTGCTGCGTGGATTGACGCGCAAGAAACCGTCAAACACCAACACGCGGCCACTGGCGCGCAACACCGCGCCCGTGTCTTGGTCGGATCGTTGGAATAAAATAGTGGTGCGTTCAAATTCCGCGTCGGCGGTTTGACACGCCATGAAGCAGCGCCAAATCAAACCGTAGACCTTGGCCTGGTCCTCGGGCAAATCGCGCATGGCCGCCGACGGATCGCGCGAAGGATCGGTTGGACGAATGGCCTCGTGGGCTTCTTGCGCGCCCTCGGTTTTATTTTCGTAGTAGCGCGGACTGGCCGGCACATATTGCGCGCCAAATTTCGCGCGCAAGTATCCGCGCGCCGCCTCGATTGATTCGGGCGCAAGATTGAGACTGTCGGTGCGCATGTAGGTAATCCAACCAGCCTCGTACAACTGTTGCGCCAAGCGCATGGTTCGATCGGCGGTTAAACCAAGCGAGCCACCCGCGCGCTGAAGCGTGCTGGTCTTAAACGGCGGATAGGGGCGCGACATTTCGCGCTTGCCTTCCACGCTTGTCACTTTGTAACGCGCCTTTGGATCAAGCGTGCCGGTGACTTTCACATTGAAAGCCGCCGGACCCTGGCCCGCAGGATTTGCGGTTCGATCGGCGGAAACATGCTGCAAACCAACGGCGGTCGCCGCGTCCACTGCGCCTTTGGACAAGTCGCGCGGGGCATCTTTGGTGCACGACAAGTCAAATTTTTTACCTTTGATCTCAATCAAGTCAGTCTCAAATCCACCATTGGAATCCAGCCACGCGGCCTGATCTTTTTGCGTCGCGCCCTTGCCGCGCTCGTCCAATTTGGACGTGAGCGCGTTCCACGCCTCACCCATGCCCGCGGCCTTGGCAAGGGCGTTGGTTAAGCGAACGCACACGCTCCACTTTTCATCTGGAACATGCGCGCGAATTTCGCGGTCTCGCTCCACAACAATTCGAGTGGCCACGCTTTGCACGCGGCCCGCGCTTAAACCACCGGCCACTTTTTTCCACAGCACTTGACTGATGGGGTAGCCCACAATGCGATCCAGAATTCGCCGCGCTTGTTGCGCGTTCACGCGGTCCATATCAATCGGCCGCGGATTTGCAAAACCTTCAAGCACCGCTTGCTTGGTGATGGCGTTAAAGACCACGCGCTTTGCGGTTTTCGGATCAACATTCACAAGCTCGGCAAGATGCCACGCAATGGCCTCGCCTTCGCGGTCAAGATCGGTTGCAAACCAAATGTCGCTGGCGGCCGCGGCCAATTTTCTGATTTGCGCCACCAGCGGTTTCTTTTCTGGGGCCACGACATAGGTTGGTTCGAACGTTAAATTTTCAATATCCACGCCCGGCACTTGCTGCTTCACGCCCGTTTCATTCTTGGGCGGAAGGTCGCGAATGTGGCCAACACTGGCGATCACCACGTAGCCTCTGCCTAGGTATTGCTGCAATTTCTTGGCTTTGGTTGGACTTTCAACAATCACCAAGTGCGACCCGCCAATGGTGGCCACGGGGCTATTTGCGGCCCGAGAAGCCGGCTTTTTGCCTGTTTTTGCAATGGATGCGGAAGTTTTTGCCTTGGACTTTGCCATATATAAGGATGCGATGAATAACCGATGTTTGCGCCGAGTCAAGTGACTAGGGGTGAAAATGTTGTCCGAGAACCAAGCTTAAAGGGGGTCAAATCGCCCCGCAAAGCACCGTGAGAGCCTCTTGTGAAATATTTTCGAATTTTTTATTTTCCGCCTCCAAGGTTACGCAACGCGGCGAAGTTTGGAAGCGGCGCAACCAAGTGCGTTGCTGTTTGGCGTAACGGCGCGTGCGAATTTTTATCTTTTCAACAGCCTCGTTGAGGGTGCAACGGCTTTCAAGCGCGTCGAGCAATTCGCGGTAGCCCACGGCCTCCATGGCTTGCGCCACAAGCGGCGCGGCGCGCGTGAGTTGATTCACTTCGTCAAGCCAACCGGCATTCACAAAATGTTGCACGCGCGCGTTGATGCGCTGGTTGAGCGTTTCGCTGTTCCATTGCAGCGCGAGCAATTGAAATCCATCGGGTATGTGCGTTGTCGCGCTGTTCCATTGATTGCGCGAGGCGCTGGCGGGCTGGCCCGTTGCATGCGCAATCTCAAGCGCGCGAATGCTGCGGCGGCGATCATTCATATGCAAGCGCTCGGCGGTTTCTGGATCCACTTGGATCAGTTTTTCGCGCAGCGCGTTGGCGTCAAGCGCGTCAAGCGATTTGCGAAAATCAGCGTCTGGACGGGCGCTTTCCACCATTCCTTCAAAGAGCAGCCGTAGATACAAGTTGGTTCCGCCCACCACAATGGCGTGGCGCTGACGCGCGTGAATGTCGGCGATGGCGCGCGTGGCCTCGCGCAACCAATCGGCGGCGCTGAACGCGTCGTGGTGCGGATCGGCCAAATCAATTCCGTGGTGCGCCACCAACGCGCGCTCTGCGGCGCTGGGCTTGGCGGTTCCAATGTCCATGCCGCGCCAAACTTGCATGCTGTCGGCCACCACAATTTCGCCGCCGCCTGGAATGTGTTGCGCAAGCCACAGCGCAAGCGCGCTTTTGCCCGAGGCGGTTTCACCGGCGATGACAATTGTTCTAGGCTGCATGTGCATTGAAAGTGTGGTGTGGGTTTGGGGCTGGATGTGTTGTTGGATTCGTTTTTACATTCCGTGCTCAAGGTTTTTCACCATTACCGTGTCGTCGAAGTTGCCAAGAGTTTCTATCATGCCGTGCTGGAGAATATTGTGGCCAAGAAGACCATCGACCAATTAGACGTGCGCGGCAAAAAAATATTCATTCGCGCGGATTTCAATGTTCCGCAACATGACGACGGCTCAATCAGCGATGATCGGCGCATTCGCGCCACCATTCCAACCATTGAAAGCGTTCTTCAACGTGGGGGAAGCGTGGTGGTTGCCAGCCATTTGGGGCGGCCCGAAGGCAAGGGGCACGAGCCCGCCTACAGCATGAACGCCGTGGCGCAGCGCCTGCGTGAATTGCTCGCGGGCATTGCCGGTAAGGTTCAATTATGCAGCGAATTGCCCAGCCAAGCGCACGCGCAGGCGGCGGCGTTGAAAGCGGGCGAGGTGCTGTTGCTGGAAAATTTGCGTTTTGAAAAAGGCGAGAAGAAAGGTGACGCGCAATTCGCCGCGGCCATGGCCAAGTACGCCGACGCCTATTGCAATGACGCGTTCGGTGCCAGTCATCGCAATGACGCCAGCATGTTGGCGTTGCCGCTGGCCATGAAACCCAAGCCGTGCGTGGCGGGATTTTTGCTGGCCAAGGAGTTGAAATTTCTGGGTGAAACTTTGGAGCAGGCGCGCAAGCCATTTGTGGCGATTTTGGGCGGCGCCAAAGTAAGCGACAAATTGCCGGCGCTTGAGCACATGATTGGCAAAGTGGATTCAATCATTGTTGGCGGCGCCATGGCCTACACATTCTTGTTGGCGCAAGGCGTGGCGGTGGGGGCCAGTCGAGTTGAAAAAGATCTTGTGGATACAGCCAAAGGCATTTTAGATTTGGCGAAATCCCGTGGCACAAAAATTCTTTTGCCCTTGGACCACAACTGCGGTCGCGAATTCAAAGCCGGCACTGAAAAAAAATTATTCACTGGCGCCATCGCCGACGGTTGGATGGGTCTTGACATTGGTCCGCACAGCGCGAAATTGTTCGCTGCGGAAATTGCCAATGCCAAGACCGTGATTTGGAACGGTCCCATGGGCGTGTTTGAAATGCCGCCATTTGACGCGGGCACGTTGGCAGTGGCCCACGCCGTTATTCAAGCCAACACCTCTGGCGCAACCACCGTGGCTGGTGGCGGCGACACCGCGGCGGCGCTTGAAATTTTTGGTCTTTCCACACAATTAAGCCACGTTTCCACTGGTGGCGGCGCTAGTTTGGAAATGCTTGAGGGCAAAAAGTTTGAAAGTTTGGTTCCCCTTGATGAGGCGTGAACTTTCATGATTTCGCACTAGACTTAGGCGCTGCTGCAGGATTGGCTTTCAAACAGGATTTGATTATGGCAAAAAAAAATATTTTAATTTCATTTGTTGTGTGCCTATGTCTTTTCATCTTTATCGTTCCATCCGCCCATGCCGATGACGACACGCTGAAGGTTGGCGATGCGCCGCCCACAATTTTGGACAGCCTTGTTGTCTATCACAAAGCAACCAAAGCGAGGATATTGGGCTCAAAGACTTCTGTGAATTTGATTGTGTTTTTTGAGTCAGACTACGACAAGAAATCCATCTTGAAGAGCAATATGAATTCAATCCAGAAGGAATTTGACATGAAAGGGTTGGATGTGTTTCTCGTGTGTAAGGATGACATTGAAAAGACGAGTGTGTTTACCAAGACGGAGGTTGCATCAATGGTCTTCACGTTGGTACATACCGCAGATGGTGAAGTCTGGCAAAAGTGGGTGGACGCCGCGAAGATGGAAACAATGCCTTTGGGATTTATCTTCAATCAATCAAAGATTCTCTGGATTGGAAACCCTTTGGAGGAGTCGCTTCCCGCCATCTTGCGCAAGGCTGTCAATGGAAAATACGATCCTCAACTCATCAAAAAAGCGCAGCCCATGCTGGATGCGGCGCGCAAATCATTGCAGGTTCGCAACATCCAAGAGGCTTACAAGCATTTCGACGAGGTCATTGAATTAGATCCCGCGTTTTTTGTTGACATTATTTTGGAGCGTTATAAACTAACTCACAAGAATCAGAGCGATCCAACAATTGCCGCCGAATGGATTCAAAAAATGGCCAAGAAATCTGGAAGTGACGCGGCCCAAAACGAAATTGTGAACACCATAGTGAATGACCCTGAGATTCAGAAGCGGGATCTTGAGTCCGCGCTCATTATTGCCAACTCCATAATTGTAAAAAATGCAACCATGGGTTTACAAGCAAAAGCATTGGTGTACGCCGCCAAAAAAGATTGGATGCAAGCGATTGACTTGCAAACCGACGCCTGGATGGAAGCCACTGTCTTGGAAAAACCAATGGCCAAGCAACGACTAGAGGAATATCGCGCCGCTTCCACGCGAGTTCCTGTAAAGAATCCCTGACATGGCTCCAAATCGTGATCTCTTTCGTAGTCCGCCCGCGCGCGCCATGTTGGCGGCAAGTATTTTTTCAGCCGACTTCGCGGCGTTGGGTGAATCATCGCTTGCGGCTTTGAAAGTTGGCGCCGCGCTCTTGCACGTGGACATCATGGACGGGCACTTTGTTCCCAATCTTTCCATGGGACCATTGGTGTGCGCCGCGGTGCGCCGCGCTTGTCCGGACGCATTTCTTGATGTGCACTTGATGGTGACCAATCCCAAGGAATTTATTCCCGCATTTGTGAAGGCGGGCGCGAACTCGGTTTCATTTCATGTTGAGGCCGTGAAGAATCCAAAGGAGCTGGCCGCGTTCGCGCGCGACCTTGGCGTGAGCGTGGGCCTTGCCAGCAATCCCCAAACGCCAACGTCGGTAATTGAGCCGTTTCTGAATGATTTTGACTTGCATTTGGTCATGAGCGTTCACCCCGGTTTTTCCGGCCAAGGCTTTATTGAAAGCTCGCTTGAGAAGACCAAATGGATCCGCGAACGCGTTGCCGCGCGCGCGCGCGTTGAAATGGATGGCGGCATTGAGCCGTCAAACGGCGCGCGCTGCGTGGGCGCTGGCGCGGATGTGCTGGTGTCGGCGACCGCCTTGTATGGCAGGCCAAATCTGGCCCAAGCGGCGAAGGATTTGCTTAATTCGTTTTCATCAACGAGTCGGGTAGACTAAAATTCCATGACTGAAACAAGTTGGGAAACCTCAGATCTGCGTACCGCCAAGAAATCCGTTCCCGACGGGTTGTGGGTTTCTTGCGACAAGTGCAACGCCACGCTTTTTCTGAAAGCGCTTGAATCCAATTTAATGGTCTGTCATCAGTGTGATCACCACCACAGAATGTCCGGGCGAATGCGCGTTGAGACTTTGGTCGATCCTGGTTCCTTTGAACCCATGAACGCCACCATGGCGCCTTGCGATCCACTTTTGTTCCAAGATGTCCGCCCCTATCAGGATCGCATTAAGGAAGCCCAGGAAAAAACTGGCGAGAACGACGGTGTGCAAACTGGAACCGCATTTATAAAAGGTCGAAAAGTTGCATTGGGTTGCATGGATTTCACATTTCTTGCGGGCTCCATGGGCAGCGTTGTTGGTGAAAAATTAGCTTGTCTCATTGAGTATGCAACAGACCACGACTTGCCGCTGATCATTGTGTGTTGCTCCGGAGGCGCGCGCATGCAAGAGAGCGGTTTCTCGCTTATGCAAATGGCCAAGACCAGCGCCACGCTTGCGCGCTTTGACGAGTCCACGGGTTTGTTCATCAGCGTGCTAGCAGATCCAACCACTGGTGGCGTGACCGCCAGCTTTGCAATGTTGGGCGATGTGATTCTTGCGGAGCCGCGCGCATTGATTGGTTTTGCTGGCCCGCGCGTGATTCGTCAAACAATCCGCCAAGAACTTCCCGATGGATTTCAAACTTCTGAATTTCTGCTTGATGCGGGATTTGTGGATCGCATTGTGCATCGATCCAACTTGCGCAGCGAAATTGGACGAGTGATTGACTTTGCCAACAAGTAGTCGAACGCATTTCAAATTCATGCGATTGATCCAAATAACAAGTTTGTGCTTGCTTGCTGCGTTGTTCAATACGCTAGCGCTGGATCCATTCAACCTTTCATTGCTGGCGTTGGTGGCGTGGACACCGTTGGTGTTTGCCGCGCAAATCACTGGGAAATGGCGCCAAAACGACCGCTTAATTGACGGCATTGCGCAACCGATCGATCGCCGCGCCACTTGGCGGTTGGTATTCATCGCGTGGTTGTTTGGAAGCCTTCGATGGCTGTGGCTTGAAAGTTGGATTGGACCAGTGAGCGATTACGGATGGCCAGCCTTGGCGATTGTCATGGGCGCCTTTGACGGTGTATTCGCCGTGGCGCTTTCACGCACCGAGAGCGGCAAGCGATATCGCAACTGGCCGCTTGCCGTTCGCGCCGGAATTATTTTATGCGGCAGCGAATGGTTTCGTTCTCGCGTGTTCATGGATGGATACCCGTGGTTTATGCCGGCGCAGCCGCTGATTGATTTTTCGTGGCTAGCCCAAGGCGCTGATATGATCGGCGTCGCGGGATTGGGAATTATTCCAGGCTTGATCGCGGGAATGTTGGTGGGAATAATCGCCCCGCCGCGAACGCGTTGGCGCGCTGGCGCCGTGGTCACAACCGCGTGTCTGGTGCTCGCGCTTGGATACGGTTTTTTTTGCGCCCCGACCACCAAGGATTGCGACATCTTCAAAGTGCTTGTAATTCAAACCAATGTCGCGCAAAGCAACAAGATGGCGCCCACGCGCGAGATGCAACAAACTCAATTTGATGGCGCCTACAAAGCCACCATGGAAGCCTTAAAAACCTTGCAATTACGTGGGGAAATACCCGATTTAATTGTCTGGCCCGAAACTGCCCTGCCGGGCGTTGGACTGGAAAGCGACGCCATTCTATTGCAGCGCGAAAGGGGATTGTGGCCCGCGGACACATTGAGTTTGCAACTTGTGAAACTGGTGAATGACAACGCGCCATTGCTGGTTGGCAGCGGCGCTTATGAAGGCTTGCGCTTTGAAGGCAATCGCTACGCATGGGACAGACATTACAACAGCGGCTATTTGTTGAAGAGCGGCGGCCGCCACGAGCGCGTGGACAAAGTCGTGCTCACGCCTTTCGGTGAAACCATGCCGTACATTTCATATTGGAAAACGCTGGAGCAGGCCATGCTTGATTTTGGCGGCCGCGGAATGGAGTTTGATCTTTCCACGGGCGAGCGTCCTCGCACGCTTTCGTTGCAAACTGCGAAGCGGCATGTGGCATTGGCGGTGCCGATTTGTTTTGAGGACACAGTCTCTCGCGCCACTCGCAGTCTGGTGAACGCCGACGAAGGCGCCGATATAATTGTGAACTTGAGCAACGATGGTTGGTTTGGTTGGTTCAATCCGGCGCGGAGCCACCATGAGCAAGCCGCGCGTTGGCGCTGCGTTGAGTTGCGTCGATCCATGTTGCGCGCGGTGAACACGGGAATAAGCGCGGCATTTGACACTCGTGGTCAACGCATTGGCAATCCACTGCCGCCGCAACAAGAGCAGTGGATGTTGGCGGCGCTTCCTTTGGAAAAAAATCGAACCACATATGCAACGATTGGGGATGTATTCTCTTGGATTATGTTTTTCATAACAGGCTTGATGTGTTGCTGGCCCAATACGCAACCCAAAGTAGGACGGTCCGTTGGAACTTTAGCAAGCGTTCTTTGCGCGTGCGTTTTTGTTGTGGCATGCAGCGATACCAAGCAGGGGCAATTGCCTTCTTGGAGCAGCAAGGATCAAAGTTCCACGCCAGACAATGACGCAACTCTTTCACGCAAAAACACATCAAAGGCGCAAATTCCTGTTTCCAACTCCAGCGACTGGGTGCGCAACGCGCGGTTAGTTTTGGATGAAGCCTCTCGCAACCCCGATAAATTTTTGCGAGCCCACTCCATTGAGTCCATGCAATACGACATGACTGTTTTCGAGCCCGCGGTTCGTCGCGGACTTGCCGACCGCGAGGCCAGCGTGCGTTTTGTTTCCGCAATGTGCGTGGCCAAAGTGCGCATGACAGGTGCGGGACCATTGTTGCAACCGTTGATCATGGACCCCAATGACAGCGTTCGAGCGGCTGCAATTCTTGCACTTACTCGTTGTGGTATTGCGGCAAATCCTTCAATATTGGCTCCCATGATTTTATCGCAAAGCGCCGAACTTCGTGGCAATACAGCTATGGTGTTGGGCGAACTTGGAAACAAATCGGCACTGATTTTGCTGAAAGAAGCTACGCATTACCCTATGAGCCGCGCCAATCCCGCGGCGATTCGAATTGTGAATTTACAAATTGCCGAAGCCATGGTGCAGTTGGGTGACCTGACAGAAATTGAACCCATTCATGCCGCGCTGTTTTTTAGATCTGATCAAAGTGAATGCATTGAGCTAGCGTGCGAAATTTCAAGCCGACTTCATGATCAGGGTGCTTTACCAATGTTGCAACGATTGATCGAGGCGGATGGCGGCGATATTCGTCCGATTGAACTTAGACTGTTCGCGGCGATCGCGGTGTGCCGAATCATGTCGCCCGCTCCTGCTGGCTTAGCTGATCTTGGCGTCACGGCCTCGCGTGATCCCAATTCTCGGGTGCGCACTTTGGGCGCCAAACTTTTAGGCGTGGTAGGTGGAGCCGAGACTGAATCCGTTATTTCCAAACTACTTCGAGACCGCGAACCAGAGGTGCAAGTAGCCGCGGCGGGCAGCATTTTGCGGCGGCAAGTGAAGATTCCAACGGAGGCGGACCCAATCGAATCTGCCATGCCAAAGGGTGCTTTGGAGTCTCCAAATGATTCAAAAATTGAGTCTCCGAATTGACATAAGAACCACGATTCGGGTTACAATCAATGCGCCATGTGGGGTTGTAGGCTTCAAGACCGTTTTGATTTCCTTTTGATGGAGTTTGGCTGTGCATATTCTGACAAAGATCTTTGTTGTGTTGACATCCCTTCTCACCGTTGCGCTTGTTCCGCTTGTCATGCTCAACACCGCAAATGAGGAGACATATAAAAAACGTTGGAACGATGAGATGAATGTCGCCAAGTTGGCGGCCTTCAACAACGAAGTTGCTCAGCGATCCAAGGAAACGGCATTTCGCGCCAGCCAAGATTTTGCAAAAGACTTGGAAGTGAAGTTGGCCAAGGCACAGATTGAACGCGACGCGGCCATGGCGGATACCACGCTTGTCAGTGGATTGGTTGCCAGCAATAAAGCTCAATTAGATAGGCTTGCCAGCAATCTTCAGGTTTTTGCTGAGAGCGATAAAATTAAAAGCGAACTTGTGTCAACGGTCTCAAAAGAATTGGTCACTCTACGAGCTGGTTTGACCAAGGCCGATCGTGACAATGTGCAATTGGATGACACGGTCGCCAATCTCACAAGCGAGAATGAAGTGGTCAAGGCGCAGTTGCGTCAAGTGCAAGAGCAACTCAAGCAGGCGTCAGATGATCGTGACAAAACGGCCGCCGACGCAAAAAACGCAAATGAACAATTGAAGAAGTATGGAACGTTCGCTGGCGCTTTGCCGCAGGCACGGCCAGGAGCGACCAGCGGAATCAATGGCGATGCTAAGATTCCAGCGGATCGATCACTGAGCGCGACTATTATCAATGTTCGTCGCGGCGCTGATTCAACCATGGCGGAAATTAACGCCGGTAGCCGCGATGGTGTTCAACCTGGTTGGGTGATGAGTATTGCCGATGGTGGCAAATACGTGGGCAATCTTCGCATTACCACGGTTGATGTCAATCGTTCAGTGGGAGTTGTGGAACTTGAACAAGCGGGCAAAGGCGAAGTTCGAACTGGTTTGCGCGCCATTGCGCGCAAGGGCGAGTAAATTTTTAACGGAGTTTGATATGAGCCAATTTAATCCAACTATGCCCCAACGAAAACCAGCCCTGACTATTTACTCGGCCCTCTTGGTCACAAGCGTTCTACTGCTTCTGATTGGTAGTGGGTGGGTTGCGCTCCAAAATATCGACTTGACCTCTGGTGGAACAAATCAAGGTGGACCATTTGAGTACGTTGAATACAAAGGCAAGTGATTGCACAATCAAGAGGGTCGGTGTCCCTTTGCAAATAAACACATTTTCTCGGATGAAATCGGAAACAGGTAAAGGAACGGAACTTAGATGGGTCTGAAATCTTTATTAGGTTGGTTTAGTGTTGACATGGGTATCGATCTAGGCACATGTAACACGCTTGTGTGCGTGCGTGGCGAGGGCATTGTGCTGAATGAGCCAAGCGTTGTCGCCGTGCGCAAAGGAACGAACAAGGTTCTCAACGATGGCACAGCGGTAGGTTTTGCCGCCAAGGAAATGTTGGGCAAGACTCCCGGTTCCATTCAGGCAATTCGCCCGTTGAAAGACGGCGTGATCTCCGACTTTGAAATGACTGAAGCCATGCTGGCGTATTTTATTCGCAAGGTGAATGGTCACGGCCGCATCTTTGGTCCGCGCGTTGTCATTGCGGTGCCAAGTGGAATTACTGCCGTGGAAAAACGCGCGGTGCTTGACAGCGCCGAGCGCGCGGGCGCGAGAAAAGTATTTCTTGTTGAGGAGCCAATGGCTGCGGGAATTGGCGCTGGTCTTCCCATTATCGAGCCAACAGCCAGCATGATTGTTGACATTGGCGGTGGCACAACTGAAGTTGCAATCATGAGCCTAGGCGACATTGCGGCGTGTGAAAGCGTGCGCGTGGCGGGGGATGATTTTGACGAGGCCATCATTGGCCACATGAAGAAGATGTACGGCTTGAACATTGGTGAGCAAACCGCCGAACGCATTAAAATTGAAATTGGTTCCGCTGCGGCGGTTGGTCCGCAGACCAACATGGACGTTCGCGGCCGCGACATGGTCACGGGTTTGCCGCGCAAGACATCTGTGACAAGCGATGAAATTCGCGAGGCGCTTTCCGAGCCGGTCAAGGCAATTTCCGAGGCCGTGCGTCGCACATTGGAGCGAGCTGATCCGGAATTGTCAGCTGACTTGGTTGAGAATGGTCTCACTCTTGCTGGTGGTGGGGCGCTGTTGCGCGGCATGGACGTGGTGCTGAATCAATCGACTGGTCTTACCGTGAAGATCGCCGACGATCCGTTGACGTGCGTGGCGCGTGGCACGGCGATTTATCTTGAGAGTCTTGAGGCGTGGAAGTCCACCCTTGAGTCGGATGCGGACGAATATTGATCCGCTACAAATTTGCAACGAATCCTGGTGTGAATCGTGGCAAGAGGTCCTGACCAACCCAGTCGCGTGTATCTCGCTTGCCTTCTCCTTACCGCGGGAATTTCGGTTTTGCCAAGCGCGCGCGTCATTCCTTGGACAACAGATATTGCCGCGGTGTTGTGGCTTCCGCTTACGCCGCCGGCGCATGCGTTGATGGTGCTTCGACATTGGCTACGCCCGTCGCGCGATGAGACGAAGTATGTGGACTCGCAATTGCTCAGCGATGACCGTGATCGCTTTCGCGCGTTGTGGCACTCCGAGCGAATTTACGCTGATGAATTGGAGCAGCGGCTTGCGCAACTTGATCGCGTCAAAAAAATGCATCGAGGCGGGCGCGAAATTGCGCCGCTATTGGCCAGCGTCACCGCGCGCGGCGAGGGGCCAGGCGAAAGGATGTTGGCGCTGAACGCGGGCAAGCGAGATGGAGTGCAAAGCGGCGACCCCGCGGTTGTGGGCGGCGACATTCTTGTGGGACGTATTGTGGGTGAGCCAACGGATGTTCGCAGTTGGCTTGCGCCACTGACCGATCCATCCACGGGCAGAGTGGACACATACATCGCGCCAGCGGATCGACCAGAAGCTGGACCCAATGAATCTATTTTGATTCAATTATGCACGGATTCAAGCGGTTTTTTGGTTGGCGAAATTGAAGCCACCAAGGATGTTTCTGTGGGCGATATTGTGCGCTTGGCCGATGTAACTTGGAAATCTGCGGCGCAAGGCATGCGCATGGGAAGCGTTGTCGGCATGCGCCGCAGCGATAAGAATCCATTGCGAAAGCGCGTTGAAGTGAAGACAGAAGTGGACTCCGATCGATTGCGTCAGGTGACTTTAAAAATTGACGCAGAGGCAGTGCCTTAATGGCGCATTGTGTTGACACGCGATTTGTGAATGCAAAATCTATTAGCGCACAGGTGGCGCTATGAGGTGGAGCATGTTTATTTTGGCGCTGGCTACTGTGTTGCCCATTGACGCCGCATTCATGCCCGTATTTTCAATCGCGGGAGCGTCTCCAAGTTTGGCGGGCATACTGGCGGCGTTTGTTTCGTTAAACGCATCTCGACGCGCGGCTTGGTGGGGCTGCTTTCTCATTGGATTGTTGATTGATCTTTCATCGCCACAACTGGTCATGGGCTCGTTGCTATTTTTGCCCGGACCAAACACGCTTGGATTTTCGCTTGGATCCTCGGCGGTGACCGCGGGGCGGTCTTTACTTTTGCGCCGCAGCATGTTGACGGTGGCGGCCATGACATTTGTTTTATTGTTGGGCGTGAGCTTGGTCTGGGTGTTCATTTGGAATGTCCGCGGAATTTGGCTTGACGGATCGGTGCCATTTTCCGGCACCGCCTTGCAGGAACTAGGCAAGCGATTGGGTTGGTGCTTGTCCAGCGCGGTGATGGGTTTACCCGTTGGTTGGGCGTTGAACCGCACCTATTCATGGTGGAGATTTCCCGGCGCTGGTCCACGCAAATTTTAATTTCTGTTGACAGCCCGCAATGGCTGACTACTCTAAGCGTGTCAAAGAAGTTCTTTGATGCTGTTTGAGTTGGAGGAATGCAGTTCAAATCTGCAACGATCGCGTCACCGTGAGCGCGCTTGCGAATCAATTTCGCCGGCGCGCAAGTCGGGTCGACCAACTCAATCGGCTCTGCTTGTTCCCTTCCTTGGATCCTGCGCGAAACAGGTCATCCGCACTTGAGAAAGTTTCCCATGTCTATTTCATTCGCCACCCGCGGCGTCGCCGCGCTTGCTTGCATTGTGGTTTCCACTTGCGCCACCGCCGCCATTGTGGGCACATTCACCGTTGGCTCTGGCAACAAGAGCGCCAGCATTCAAATTGATTTTGAAAGTGGCAACGGCTACTTGATCAATTTTTCATGGAGCGCAAGCGCGCACAGCAGTTGGGACGCCATGTTGGCCGTTGACGCGGCGCTGCCACAGATGTCCATGCAGTACGACACCTATTCATTTGGCGTGTTCTTGACTGGCGTGACCATTGGCGCCGACACCAATGACGGTCAAGGCGATGTTGATCCCTACGAAAATTATTGGCATTTATGGACCAAGGATTCGGGGCCATGGGAACAAGCCATGTTCGGCGCGTCCGATCGCGTCTTGGCGAATGGAAGTTTGGATGCGTGGGTGTTTGGTTCCTCCACGGCGCCGCAAAATATTCCCGCGCCAGGCGCGGCCATGGTGTTCATGGCAAGCGCGTTTGGCGCGCGAAGGCGCCGCTGAGAAGTTGTTAGCGCAAATATGATCGCTGCGGATTGAGGATGAACGCACTGCGCGGGCGCACGCTTGTGCGTTGTTGCATTTGCTTGCGCGCACTGCGTGGGCGCACGCTTGTGCGTTGTTGCATTTGCTTGCGCGCACTGCGTGGGCGAACGCTTGTGTGTGGTTGAATTTGGTCACCACAAAGTAGCCCGTACAAAGCTACATTGTGGCCATGGCAACTCCACGGATTGCATTTCACGACGCGGCTGGAAACTTTGGTCCCTTGCTTGATCTGCGCGTTGCCGCCGAGTTGCGCTCGGGTGTGCGCTGCAATTATCAACGCCTTGGCGCGGCCGCGTTGTGCGCGCCGCAAGAGTGGACCGCGCTGCTTGAACAGCGCACCGGCTTGCCCGTGAATGAACTAGCCGCGGGTGAAAGTTTCATGTTCTTGTCCGGCCGCTTGATGGAACTTCCAAGCAGTTTGGATTCGCTTGCCGTTGGACACGCCATGACGGACTCCGCCGATGGCAGCATTGTTGCGGCGCATCTGTCGCGCAAGGCCGCGCAACATTTCATGGCGGGCCACGCCTTTGATTCCAAATTAAAAACCACGCCGCGCATTGATCTTTCCATTGTGCGCAGGCCATGGGATTTGTTGGAGGCCGACGGAATTCATCGGCGCATGGCGGCTGATGCCAAGGCCACGCACGAAGCGTGGAAGCAGGGCGGCGAATTGGCCAAGCCCGACAAACTTGTCGCCATTTCGGGCGAAGTGATTATTCACGCCAGCGCGGAGATTGGAAAATTTGTGGTGCTAGACGCAAGAGAAGGCGCGATTGTGATTGGTCCGCGCGCGCACATTGGCCACCATGCTGTCATTGTTGGTCCAACTTCCATTGGCGAAGGCACGCACATTTCCGCGCACGCCACCATTAAGGCGCGCACTGTGATTGGTCCGCGCTGCAAAGTTGGCGGCGAAGTTGGCTCGCTGATGATGCAGGGCAACAGCAACAAGGCGCACGACGGCCATTTGGGCGACGCCATTGTTGGCTCATGGGTGAACCTAGGCGCGGGCACTATGAATTCAAATTTGCTCAATACTTACGCGCAAGTCAGCATGCAGCTTGGCGCGGGCGAGGCGCTGGAGTCAACGGGCCGGGTGTTCATGGGCTGCGTGATTGGCGACCATGTCAAGACCGCCATTGGCACGCGCATCATGACGGGTTGCGTTCTTGGAACGGGGGCAATGATCGCGTCAAGCACGCCGCCATCGCTGTACACCGAGCGATTCACATGGCGCACCGACGCGGGCGAAATGATGTACCGCCTTGATAAGTTTTTGTCCGTGGCGGACATTGTCATGGCGCGCCGACAAACAGAAATGTTGCCGCAAGAGCGCGCGTTGATCACGCAACTGCACGCCAAGGCCGCAGCGAGCCATCACGCATCAAGCTCATCCAGCGGCGCTTTGGCGCCAACTTCCGCCAGCCATTCAGCGCGGAAATAATCGTGGACAATCTTTGGATTATCGACGGTCACGCGCAATTTCACCGCGCCTACCACGCCATTCGCTCGGGCATGACCAGTCCAATCACCAACGAGTCCACGCACATGGTGTTTGGTTTCGCCGGGGTGCTGCTGCGCTTGCTGCGCGAGCAAAAACCGCAGCGGCTTATTCTTGTCATTGACGCCGCTGGCGATCAAGGAACATTTCGCTCGCAGATTGATCCGCAATACAAGGCCAATCGCTCTGCGCCACCGGATGATTTTCGTCCGCAAGTTGCGCGCTGCGTTGAGTTGTGCCAGTTGCTTGGCATTCCTGTTGTGGCCATTCCAGAAGTGGAAGCCGATGATTCCATAGCCACGCTTGTGAAGCGCGTGCGAACAGCGCACCCCGATTGGGAAATTCGCATTGCCAGCCGCGACAAAGACCTTGCGCAAATTCTGGATGAGAAGACCGCGCTCTTTGACGCCTCCAACGGCGCGGTGTTGACCGCCGACGCGCTGTGGGAAACCAAAGGCATTCGCCCCGACCAAGTGATTGACATGCTCACGCTTATGGGTGACACCGCCGACAATATTCCTGGCGCCAAAGGTGTTGGGCCAAAGTCCGCCGTTGCGCTGATCACGCAATATGGTTCGCTTGATGGCGTGTTGGCGCATGTGCATGAGCTCACTCCAAAGCGCCGCGAGGCTATTGAAGAGGCGCGCGCGCAATTTGTGCTGGGCCGCAAGTTGGTCACGCTTAAAAGTGATTGCGATGTTGAAGTTGGCATTGAAGACGCGCCGTTGAAGTTGAACCAACAGAATCGCGAGCAAGTTGTTGAGTTGATGCGTCAACTTGGTTTTCACAGGCTCAAAGGTGAAATGGACGCATTGCTGGGCGGCACGCCTGTTGCGTCTGACCAAGCACATTCCGCGCAAAGTGGCGCCGCGCGTTCCAAGCCGGGTGCAACGAGTGGCACCGATAGTGCGCAAGAAAAACCAATCAAGCGCAAGAAGGGCGCGGACACGGGGCCAAGTATGTTTGATGCGCTTGCTGGTAGCGGCGCGCTTGCTGGTAGCGGCGCGCTTGCGAGTGGCGGCGCGCTTGCAAGCGACGGCACGCAAACGCAAGCGGGGGCGGGGGCGTATGTGATTGATTCCAGCGCAACCCGCGACGGCGTGTACAACATGATGGCCACGCCAGAGCAACTGCGCGCGTTTGTGCAGCAAGTGCGCGACACCAAAAATGTAATGCTGGCCTTTGACACGGAAACCGATTCCATTCATCCCTCGCGCGCGGGTTTGGTGGGCGTGTCGCTTTGCATTGCGGCGCGCACTGGCGTGTACATACCTGTTCGCAGTCCCGAGCCAGAGTCGCACATGAGTTGGGAGCAGATTCTGCCCATCTTGAAACCGCTGCTTGAAGATGCCGCCATTGCAAAGACCGGCCACAACGCCAAGTTTGACATTATGGTTCTTGCGCGCCACGACATTTTCGTTGCAGGCTTGCGCGACGACACGCTGATTAGCAGCCACTTAATTGACGCCGGCCGCATGAGTCACGGACTTGATTCGCTGTGTGAAATGTTGTTGGGCCATCGCAACATTTCTATTTCATCGCTGATTGGCAGCGGCAAGTTTCAGAAAACATTTGACAAAGTTCCGCTGCAACTGGCCACGGAATACGCCGCGGAGGACGCTGATATGTCGCTGCGGCTGCATGAATTGTTCGCGCCGCAAATTCACGACATGGGCATGGACCAACTGCTGCAAACATTGGAGTTGCCGTTGGTGCATGTGCTAGCGGTCATGGAACAAAACGGAATTCATGTGGACGCGCAGGAATTGGATCGCCAGCGCGCTCGCCTAGAGCAGCGCGCAAACGCCTTGCGCGAGCAAGTGATGCAACTGTGTCCGCGCCCCTTTAACTTGGATTCACCCAAGCAACTGGCGGAGATTTTATTTTCGCCAACCACCAGCGCTCTGCCTGGCCTTGGCTTGCACGTGGTGAAGAAAACCCAGACCGGCGCCAGCACCGATGTTGAGGTGCTTGAAAAACTTTCCAACGATCCGCGCGTGAAGACCGCCGTTCCGCAGTTGGTGCTGGAGTATCGCCAACTCACCAAGTTGGTTGGAACATATTTGGTGGCGCTGCGTGAGGCGATCGATCCCGCCGACGGCCGCGTGCACGCCAGCTTTCATCAAGCGGGCACTGCAACGGGTCGGCTTTCAAGCAGTGACCCCAACCTGCAAAATATTCCCATTCGCAGCGAGGACGGAAAAGAAATTCGCCGCGCGTTCCAAGCCGAGTCCGGCAACGCGCTAGTGAGCGCGGATTATTCGCAAATTGAACTTCGCATGTTGGCGCATTTATCCAATGACGCCGCGCTGAAGCAGGCCTTTGTTGATGGCAAGGACATTCACAAGGCCGTGGCCGCGGAAACATTTGGCGTGGCCATTGATGAAGTCACCAGCGAGCAACGCTCCGCCGCGAAGATGGTGAACTTTGGAATTGTCTACGGCATTACGCCCTACGGATTGGCGCGGCGACTTGGCGCGCAAAGTGATTTTGAGCACGCGCGCAAAGTGATCGAGGATTACAAGAAAAGATTTGTTGGCATTGAATCTTTTCTGCGCCACTGCGTGGAGCAAGCCAAGGAGCACGGCTATGTGCAAACCATGTTGGGCAGGCGCAGGCCAATTCCGCAAGTGCATTCAATGAATCCCAACGAGCGCGCGTTGGGTGAGCGCATGGCCATTAACACGGTGGTGCAGGGCAGCGCGGCCGACTTGATCAAGATTGCGATGGTGCGTCTGCAAGCGGCGCTGCCAAAAGAATTTCCCAAGGCGCGTTTAATTTTGCAGATTCACGACGAACTGTTGGTGGAGTGCCCCAAGGCACAGGCCGACGCGGTACTGGCGCGCATGAAGGAAATCATGGAGGGGGCCATGCAGTTGGATGTGCCCCTGCAGGCGGAGGGCGGCATTGGTGGCGATTGGTTTGACGCGTAAAATGCCCCGCATTTGCGCACGAATTTGTCTGCGAATGTGCCCGCAGATATGCCGCGCATTGATCCAGATTGAAAGCATATTGCAGGCAGATCGAAGCCAGATTTCGCTCTGATTGACCTCTACACGGAGATCGCTACACTCTTCAATTCGCTGTTGCGATTGGGGTGGTAGCTCAATTGGTTAGAGTACCGGCTTGTCACGCCGGTGGTTGCGGGTTCGATTCCCGTCCGCCTCGCTTGTTGGAATTTGCTTTGAATTGACTTAGATCATGGGCGCTTAGCTCAGTTGGCTAGAGCGTCGCTTTTACACAGCGAATGTCACAGGTTCGAGTCCTGTAGCGCCCACTTCTTTGTTTTGCGTAGCATCGCACTCCTTCGCATTTGCTCGCAAATCACCTTTATCACAATTTGTTTTTGATACTTCATGCAAATGTGTGCGAAGTGATGCGGACGAGTATTGCGTAACACCTGTAATTTGCACGTAATCATTCGCACGACTGGCAATGTCGCATGATCGTCAATACCATCGCAGGGGTGATGACCAACACCCCCGGGACCACAAAAGCAACTGCACTCGACACTCTGCTTGACTCCTTCGAGGTGAATGCGCAGACCGAGCGAGAAAAAGGCACCAACTTTGAAGATCTGATTGTCAGCTATTTGCAGCACGAGCCACGGTACAAAG
>SIAM01000020.1 GCA_009691785.1 Phycisphaerales bacterium | reverse complement strand
AGCATACGCCGTCACTGCATCCGCCTACGGTAGTTACAGTAATACAATCAGCCAGGTCCACGCCTGCTGCATTTGCGCAAACCGCATTGTTGTAAGCCGAAATTCCAACGTCCAACCCGTAGGACATTTCGCCGTGATAGGCAAGTGGTGCTGATCCAGCAAATCCATCAAATGGGGTGGAAACGATAATCAAAAGTTCGCCAGTGTTTACTGGGAATTGAGATTGTAGAACGCCGTTGGCAAATTCATACAACGCATAGTGTGGGCATCCATCGACCCCGTATGCACCATACAAGTCTGTTGCTGTGTCAGGATCGCTACCTTGTTCAATAAATAAAAGGTCATACATATCTACACCATTCACTGGCGTACCAGTGCTGTCCGCCATGCTTAGTGTGACTGTGATGTAGCAAGGCTCGGTTACACTCATACGTAGCCAGTCAAGATCGCGGCTGGTGTCGCCGTTGCCCGATCCATTGCCGTCATATGTTCCAACAACACCCTTCACACGGAAGCTAGAACCTGGGAAATGTTCGCCAAGTTCCATGTACAAATATTCTCCGAACTCATCTACTTGATTCCAACCGCCGTTGTCATCAATGCCGCCAGTTGAGCTACCGTCAGCGCCAGAATCAAACACGGTGTCGGTAAACGTACCTGCGCTGGTAGGGTCACATTGGGCGAAAGCGCCACCGGTCACGAGAAACGCTGCCGAAGCAACGAGTCCGTAACTTAACTTTAAATAACACTTAGACATTTCAAATCTCCTGTTTTTTTGGTGCAAACCAAATTTGTCCTTGATTTCTCCGCTATAGCGACGTTACTACAGCACACAGAATATGGACGCAATCAAAACTAACTACGGCTAAACGTACCCCATGCTTACCAAGAGTCCAATTAAAAATAAAATAGTTTTATGAATTTTTAACAATTCCGCAATATGTTGATCCGGCGCCTGCGCCTTACACATTATGGGCAACATGACCGAGGCGCCAAACGCGCAAGCTAAAAAATTTAAAAGCTGCAAAAAAGCCAAAAAACCTAGTTTTTTTCAATTGTCGCCGACAATCCTTTAGATTGGAGTTGATCTTGGATCAATTCCGCATGCTCGCGGTGAGTTTGAAAGACAATTGCAGATCCACGGTTATGGGCTTCCAAGGTTCTCTCTGTAGCGTCTTTGGCGGGCAATCGGACCAGTTGAATCAGGGCTGTCACCACAAATACCATGTCGTTCTTGTTGTCGTTGTGAAGGCGAACGGCCCATTGCGGCATGGTTTGACTTGGACGGGCGAGTGTTTCTGCTGGCAATTCAATAGTTTGGCTCATGGGGACATAGTGACGAGGATGCCCACAAAATGCAAGCAAAAATAAATTTTATGTGGGCACAAGCGCATTTATGAAGGCGAGTGTGCTTGCCAATGCGTCAAGATTAGCCGCGCCAATCAATCAGCACTTTGCCAAATTGCTCCCCCGCTTCAAGACGCGCGTATGCGGCGCGACCATCTTTGGCGCGGTGAGTTGAATCAATCACGGGCTTTAGCGCGCCGCATTTGTATAGCGCCATGACGGCGCGAAACTCATCCATGGAACCCATGGTTGAACCCAAAATAGAAAGTTGATTCCAGAATACGCGGGCTAAGTCTGTTACTCCGTCGCTACCAGTGGTGCAACCGCATGTGACAAAGGCGCCGCCGCGCGCCAAACTTTGAATGCAACTTTGATGAATGGCTTTACCAATGGAATCAATCACCACATCAACACCGCGGCGATTGGTTGCGGCGCGCACTTGCTTTGCCCAATTGCTGCCGTCATCCAGAATGCAATGATTTGCGCCAAGCGATTTGGCTTTTTCCAATTTCCATGCATGACGACTGGTGACAATGGTTGTGCAGCCCAAATGTTTTGCAATGGCAAGCGCGGCAACCGCAACTCCGCCGCCAATTCCAGTGATAAGCACTTGAGCGCCGGGCGTAACACGGGCGCGCGTGAGCAACATGCGGTACGCAGTCAGATGCGTCAAGCCAATGGCGGCGGCTTCGGCGGGATCGTGCTGCGCGATATCAAGAATGTTAGTGACGGGCGCGGTAAAAAATTCCGCGTGCGTGCCGGGCGAATGCTCGCCAATCATGTGAATGTCCTCGCCAGCCGGATTGTTGTTGGGCGCATGAGCGGCGGCTTGTAAAACTGCGGCCATTACAATGACGCGCTTGCCAAGCCATGTGGCGTCAACACCGGCTCCAAGTTTGACCACCTTGCCAACGCCGTCGGAGCCTCCAACGGTTGGCCACTTGGTGTCAATGCCGGGCATGCCGCGACCAACCCACAGGTCCAAGTGATTCAGCGCGGACACTTCCGTTTGGATTTGCACTTCGCCAGAGTGCGGCTCAGGTGTTGCGCGGTTGGCGACAAAGTTTACATTGGGGGCGACGGGTGTTGCCTGTTTGGCAATTTCTAGGGCCTGCATGAACAAAGTGTAACCATGGCTCGTGTGCCCGATGGTTGCGGGCGTGAACATGCGCGCGCGAGCACCAGGAGTCTGGCGTGAAGTCAATTGAATTGCCGTAGGCGTAAATGGGTTGAAGTATTGAATAGAATCGTGCCGAGAATGAAACCTAGATTGAAACAATTATTGAAAGTCAAAGTGAAAAACATATTTCATACCAACGCAATGCGCGCGCTGACAAGCCTTGTTGTGTTCAGCGCAATGACTGGCGCGCACGCGCGCACGACTACAACCGCCACGGCGAGACACATCAATGCGGTTATGCCGCAAGCGCCAGCTGGTGCGGTTGTGCAAGCACCAACTGTTGCGCCAACGAAGCCCGTTGGCAAACCCATGCGCGCGGCCACGGCACCGGCCGCCAACGCCAAAGTAATTGCCATGCCCGCGGGACTGGATTTTGGAGTTGTGGCGCCGCACACTTTGCTGGAAGGCAATTTTAAACTTATGAATACTTCGGATAAGCCGCTGAAAGTGTTGGGCGCGCAGCCATCGTGCCAATGCACCACCATTAATATCACGGGCAAGGAAATTCCTGCGCAAGTTGGGATTGGTCCAGGCGTGCTTGAAGTTCCAGTGACCATGAAGGTGAGCGCCACTGGAATTAAAACCGCTCAAGTGAAGGTTGTGGTTGAGGGCGAAACCCTGCCACTCACTTTGGATTTGCGCGCGGAGGTTGCGTATGCGGTGCGTATGGCCATTGCGGACGCCACGGGGAAAATGCAGCCTTATGTGGACGCCGCCGAAGATGGGTCGCGCTTGAAAGGCGTGGCGCAAGTGTTCAGCAGCGACGGAAAACCGTTTCGCGTGCTCAGCGTGCAGGGCGCGGCGCCAGAATTTGTAAATTGGAACGCGGCCAGCGACGCGCCACTGGCAAAGTACGAAGTGCGGTTTGCGCTTGCGGGTGAACCGTGTGAAATGGTTCCTAAATATTTGCTGGCGGAAACCGACCGCGCCGACGCGCGCATGATTGACGCGCGCGTGCGCCACCAATGCACAAGAATTTCTCCAGCGCTGGATATTGCGGAGTTCCGCTGCAACGCTGGATTAATTGCCGTGGGCGGAGCGGGAACATTTGATATTGAAATCAAGAATATGGGCTCCAACAAAATCGCATCCGTAAAGGCCGTTGACCCAAAGTTTGCCGCGGAATTGGTCGGTCAACGCGCCGATGGAAATTCATTGCTGGTCACAATTCGCTTGACGCCCAGCAAAGATGTCACGGGCGTGTTCATGACCACCGTTCATCTTGTGGCCATGGACTTCAACGGTCGTCCATATCAAACGCAGCGGCAAGAGCCTGGCCCGCCGGGTCAACCACCCAAAGTTGGGGCGCTGCCCGCGGAGGTTGATTTGCTGGTGTACGGAAAAGTGGAATAACCCGCGGCACGCCGCGCATGCGGGCGCAGCTGCACGGTCTTTCTTTTTTATTGCAAGCGCACAAGGCGGCGCCACGCGCACTCGAAGCGTTTAGAAAACCAACGAAAGACGCACGGTGAATATCCAGGCGCCGGAAATATTTGCCGAGGCGTCGGAACTTGGCTGGCTTAAATATTGCATGTCAGGCTGAATGGAAAACCACGGCGTGACTTGGAAATCGTAGAAGGCTTCCAAGATTGCCTCAGAAGATCCCGGCGACGTGGTGAGATTTTCGTTGCTGCTGAATTGGTTGTAGGCCCAAAGAATTCCAACCGTGTCGGAGGGGCGCGCGTCGATTACGCCTTGCCACTGCGTGCCAAGCATAAGACCCCACTGCGATGGATTGCGATTGGGCTCGCTCCAACTGAATTGACCAAACAATTCAAGGCCAAGCAAGGCGCCGTCCTTATCGGGATCAAAAATATGTTGATTGGCGTAGGCGTACGCGCCAGTTGGACCATTGGCCACGCCAGGACCATTCACACCAGAGATGTCGGTGTACCCAAGTTGCTCAAACCAGCCCGCTCGAAACTTTCCCTTGTGCTCGCCGAGAGTCCAATCAGGACCAAGCTCCGCGATCATGAAGTAACTGCCAGGATTGTCCCACAAAAAAGTTGACAAGCCATGCGTGCCAGTATTAGAGCCAACAAATCCAGTGCTTGGATTTGCAAAATTGCTAGAGCCGTCAAAGAATCCAAAGCGAGCGTCGAAATTTTCCAGTGGCTTGGCAAGAATTTCCACGCCGCCCGCCTGGCGCGGATAGGTGGGCATGTCTTGCACTATCGCCGCCGGGTAATAGGCGGCGCTATTGACAAAGTTTAAGCCCGTGCATGGAACGGCGAAGTCAACATTGGCATCTATTTTTCCAAACTTCACTTTCAGACGGTCGCTGATAATTTCCTGTTGATACCAATACTGCGCTAGTTGCGTGAATCCACCAAATGAATTGATGACATCGAAGCCCCAATAGTCTGGAACCAACGCCGCGGGCGAGCGTGTTTGATTGGCGGTTTGAAAATCCACAAAGATGGTTCCGCCCTTGAAGCCGAAAAGTTTTTCCGTGTCGCCGGTGACATTGACGTCAAACAATGTGAGCATGGTGAACCCATTCACCTGGCCTCCGTTGAGGACATTCACAAAATCAAGCGTGCCCGTTCCCTGCACCGTAATGCCCACGTTCTGAAGTTTGGAACGCACGCTAAAAAAATCGCCCGTCATGGTGTTGGATTCCCATGGCCACGAGCCGCCCAAATTTAAATTCGCCCCTCCCTCGCTTTGCGGACCCACAGATTCGCTTTGCTGTTCTTGCAACTGCGTTAGCGGATCATTTGATTTCTCATCGGAAGAAACTGGTGGAGTTGAAGTATCAACCGCGGGCTTGGCTGGCCCCTTGGGCTTGTCCCCCACCGGATCAAATGGCTTGGGCATGGGAACGGTTTGCGCGGAGGCCGTAGCGGCAAGCATGTGCGCGAAAATGCCAATGCTTATAACAAAAATTGTCGCTTGCTTGTTCAAAAGTATGGCAAATTATATCTGATTTTACGTAATCAGGCAGGATATAATTTTCATATGAAATTCAAAGCGTTCTTGCTTGTTTGTATGGCGATCGAGCGGGGCAGATTGATGGGCGGATTGTGCTTGCTCACAAGCCTATTTATTTTTCTGCCAACAAGCGTTGCCGCGGTGTGTGCGCCAGCTCACAGCAGTACGACACATGGAATTGTGCAGTCAAGCCAGCAAAGCACAGCGCCAACACCAGTGTCCGCGCGCGCCGATGGCTCACAGGCCGAACACTTGGCACCCGCCACCGCGGCGAAGGCAACCACGCTGAATATTCCGACTGCGACCGTTTCGTTTGATCCCCCGCCGCCCGTGATTCGGCGCGTGACCACCAACGCCAATCTGGTTCCCATTGCGCCCGCCACATTTGCGCACGCGCTTGAGGCAATTGACAAAGGCATTTTGTTTTTGAAATCAACCCAGTCGGCCAATGGCGGATGGATGGAGGGAATAGCCGCGGCGCCCACGGCAACCATGCCAACAAGTGGCTTGGCGGGCGGCGACTCGCAAGTGAAAAGTGTTGAAGCGGCAAATAGCGCGAATACAAGTGCGCCAATACCTGCGCAAGCGCCTTCTTTGAATGCGGCAAATAGTGTGGCAAGCAATGCGGCAAGCGCGGCGGTCACCGCGCTTGTGGTGCGCGCCTTTGCGCAGCGTGGACTCAGCATTCAAGGCGACGCCGCGCTTGATCGCGCCGCCACGCGGCTTGTGGATGTAGTCATGGGTAAAAATGGTTTTCAACCCGACGCCAGCGGTGGCATGGCAACGTATGTGGCGTCGTGCACCGCCATGGGTTTGGCGGCGCTGCAAGAAGCCAAATATGAAAAAACATTGTCGGCCGCGTTGGCGTGGATTCGTGAAAGCCAATGGGATGAAAGCGAAGGCATTGCCCCCACGCAAGATTGGTACGGGGGCGCGGGCTATGGCAGCAAGGGCCGGCCCGATTTAAGCAACACGCAACTCATGCTTGACGCACTGCATGAATCAAACGCCACGGCCAAAGATGCGTCGGTTGAGCGCGCCGTGATCTTCTTGACGCGTTGTCAAAATTTAAAATCAACCAACGCTGCGGCGTGGGCGCAGAGTGGCGCCAATGACGGCGGCATGGTGTACACGCCCGCCAATGGCGGCGAAAGTTTTGCCAGTGAAATGGCGGGCGAAGGTCGCGCTGGTGAAAAAATGCCCGCCGGCACGCGCGCGTTGCGTAGTTATGGCGGCATGACCTACGCCGCGTACAAAAGCATGTTGTTTGCCGGGCTTTCTAAGAATGATCCGCGTGTGCTTGCCGCCAAGGCGTGGATTGAAAACAATTTCACATTCAGCGAAAATCCTGGCTTGGGTCAGCAAGGGTATTACTACTACATTCACGCCGCCGCGCGCGCCATGCTGGCTTGCGGCAACGATACAGTGACCGACACCGCGGGGACAAAACATAATTGGCGCGAAGAGTTGATCGACTCAATCATTGTGCGTCAGCGTCCCAATGGCTCTTGGCAAAATCCAGAAACGCGTTGGATGGAGGACTCGCCAGATCTAGCAACCGTGTTCGCCGTGCTGGCTTTGGAAGAAGCCATTAAGCCCGTGCGGGTTTCGCAATAAGGCGCCGCGCCCACGCCGCGCCCTGAATAGCCGCGGCGAACAATAGCGCGCCAGTGGCTTGATGCGCCGAGGTGAATATGAGTTCCCACAGAGGAATTGCGGCGTCCTTGCGCACAAGCACCGCGACATACGCCAGTAGGCCAAGCAACACTTGCACAATTAAAATGGTGATTAAATACGTGGCGCATGTTCCAAGCAATTTCAGCGCCGGAGTTTCACGCGCCGCCGCGGATATGCGACTTGCCGCCAACAACACCGCCAACGCCGCCACAATTGAAAACCCAATGTGCCCATGCATTGCCCACACTGGGTGGTACGCGGGGTGGCCATCGTGTGGCGGCACTTGCAAATGTCGATAGCTGGCGCCAAGAAAAAGTTGCACCAGCAATACAAATGGCGCGATCATGGTGAGCACGCGCACGCTTGATGCGCCCGCGAAATCGCGCAAAGCCACGGCGGATTTCCATTGCACGGTCAGCAACGCCGCCAGCAACGCCATGGTTGCAAACACTATTTGTCCAAAGATTCCGTGGGCAATGGCGATCAGCGTGCTAGGTGAAAGTTGCGCGGCCTCTTGGCTGAGCGTCAGCGTGCCGGTGACACGCAGTCCGCCCATGAATCCTTGCACGCACACCATGAACAGCGCGAAGCATGCCAGAGCGCGCACCCATGCGCGGCGGTCTTCTCGAAAAACAATCAGCACCATGGTGAATGTGGTCACGCCCACCAACATTCCAAACAAGCGATGCGCGTGCTCGTAATACACGCCGCCTTTCATTTCGCTCACTGGATACAGCAGCATGTTGTGGCCGAATGAATTGGGCCAATCAGGAACAGCCAGGCCAGCTTCTAAACCCGTGACAAGTCCTCCAGTGATCAGCAACAAGAAGATTGTTGCCGCGGCCACAATTGCAAACAACGCCGCGGGCGCTGGCCAAGTCCGCTGCGATGGTGTTGCCGCGCCGGCGTTGGTGAAAATTCGCGGGGCAAGCCACGCGCCAAACATCGCCAACACTGCGCTGCCAACAAGCATGCCAACGCTCCAGATGGCGCCTTGAATAATCATGGCGGTGTCGCTGCTGCCGCCGCCAACAAGCGCGCCCACCACCAGCAAGTTCACAAATCCAGAGACACATCCAACGCCAAGTGGTGATGCTTGATCGCGCATGGCGCGCGCCGCCACAAAGCCAGCGGCAACGGGGCACGCCAATGTCAGCGCGAAGAGCGCGTCGCCAATAAGCAGCCCTGGACCAATCATGGCCACATACGCCAGCGCCCATTGCGCGGCGGTGGTGGCAAATCCAAGCGCCAATGTTTGCGAGCGCAACGCGCGGATAATCAGCGCCAATACCACAAGTCCGGCAATTCCAATGCCTATTGCCATGGCAAGCGCGGCTGAACTTGATGGCGTTGATGCGAGCATGATTGAGTTCATGAAGGCATCTATAGTAGACACCCTAGTCACGGACGGACGGTCGAGCTCACGCAATGAATTCATCAAAGGCAAATCTGGAATTGGACAATGAGCGCGCGGCACATCCGCCCGCGGGAAATTTTGCGTCCGATTGGAGCACGCTCATTAAAGCGCGCCTGAGTTTGTTGGTGCTGGCCACCACGGCCGCGGGATTTGTAATTGCGGAACCCAACGCAATCAATTGGACAACGTTTGGCTGGACATTGCTGGGAACTTTTCTTGCCGCCGCCAGCGCCGCCGCGCTGAATCAATGCATTGAAGTGCGCCGCGACGCGCTGATGCACCGAACTTCGCGCCGGCCCATTCCCGCGGGGCGCGTGCCGTTGATCGCGGCGGTGATTGTGGGCGTGGCGTTTGGATATCTGGGCTGCTTTGTGCTGGCCACGCAAGTGAATTTAATTTCAAGCGCGCTGGCGGGACTGACTATTTTTTTATATGTGGCGGTGTATACGCCCATGAAATGGATGACCTCGCTCAACACGCTTGTGGGCGCGGTTGTTGGAGGCATTCCGCCCATGATTGGATGGGTGGCGGCGACCGGCGATATTCAGCGGGGCGCGTGGATATTGGGCGCGATTTTATTTGTCTGGCAATTGCCGCATTTCTTCGCGTTGGCGTGGATGCACCGCGAGGACTATCAACGCGGCGGATTTCAAATGCTTTCAGCAATTCCTGGCTCGGAACATTTGGCGGCTCAAACAAGTTTGCTAAGCGCGCTGACATTGGTGCCGCTTGGATTAATGGCAACTTTACTTGGACTGGCTGGCTTGACCAGCGCGCTCGTGTCTGGCTTGGCGGGACTTGCGTTCTCGTATTACGCGTTGGTGTTTCTGCTACGCGTGGACAACGCGTCGGCGCGCAAAATGTTTTTCGCCTCGCTGATGTATTTACCCGTTGTGCTTGGAACAATGGTGATGGATCGTGGATCAATCGCGGTTGACGCCGCGGTGCGCGGCGGACGCGATGTGATTATTGATCTACCCGCGAGCGCTGCTCCAACATCTGCGCCAACATCAATGCAAATCAATCCGCAAGCAAAAATCCCAGCGATGTCGACAGCAACCATGACCACAACTGCTTCGACAAATCCTGCTTCAACAAATCCTGCTTCAACAAATCCTGCTTCAACAAATCCTGCTTCAACAAATCCTGCTTCAACAAATCCTGCTTCAACAAATCCTGCTTCAACAAATCCATGACACAGAACTCCCCCGCCGTGCGACCCGCGCTTACATTTCGTTCTGGCGGCTGGGTGATTGCCTTGGCGTGCGTGTTGGTTCTGCTTATTCTTGCGTGGGCTTTCGCGGGCATTTTCACGGGGCACCACCCCAAAGGTGACGGTCAATCCGTGGACACCTATGGGTTTGATCTATCCAACCTGCAAACAAGCGGCGGCGCGTTTGTGGCCAGCGGAAATCCAAAGGACTTTTTGCGTTCACTTGATCAACCCAAAGTTCTACCTGGCCACGAAATGCTGGCGTACAACGCCAAGTTGCGTTCCAAATATGTCGTGACGGCGGACCGTGTGATTGGCGTGCAGATCAACGGCAAGTCGCGCGCGTATCCATTAAGTCTTATGAATGTGCATGAGATTGTAAATGATGAACTGGCGGGCGTGCCCATTGCGATCACCTTTAGTCCTTTGTGCGACAGCGCGATTGTGTTTGACAGGCGCGTGAATGGCCAGCCGCTGCAATTTGGCGTGAGCGGATTGTTGCTTGATTCAAACTTGGTGATGTATGACAAGCAGCCAGAAGTTGTGGCGCAAACAAGCATGGATTCCCAAAACGCAAAGCCAACACCGCAAGTCGGCATGAATGCGGATCAGTCGCAGCCTGCTCCGGCCGCCTCCGCTTCCAGCCTGTGGAGTCAAATGGCGGGCAAGGCCATTGCGGGACCGGCGCTGGCAACAACTCTGGGAACAACGCTTGCGGAAATTCCAAATGTGAATGTGTGCACTTGGAAACATTGGCTGGCCACGCATCCAACAACAGAAGTGATTCTGCCCGACCCACAAGATGAACAGCGCATGAAAAGTTTTTCGTACAGCCGCTACTTGCTCAGCCCGCGTGTTGAATTTCCAATTGGCCGCAAGTCAAATATTGCGGATATGCCCGACAAAATGCCGGTAATTGCCATAACCGCTGGCGGCGAAACCAAAGTGGTCACGCTGCGTGAGGCCGCCGACCGTGGCGCCGACGCGCCGTGGAATTTTGTGGTGGGCGGCGTGCCCATTATTGTCGTGTCGCAAAAAGATCCGGCGTCCGTGCTGGTGGGCGCAAGCGATGCAACGCCAATTCAAGTGACGCCTTGTCTTTGGTTTGTGTGGCAAGCCTTCCATGCGCCAGCCGCGCCCGATCACGTTCTCATGCCAAGCCAAAGCGTGAAATAAAGCGCAAGCCAAATGGCGCCCAGAAGGTGCCAATACATTTCGCAGTAGACAATGCCTTCGGGGTGCTGCTTGGAATACGCGCCGCGAGCGGTCTTGCGCCACACGCGAATCAGCGGAACAAATCCCGCCAACACATGCAGCGCGTGCAGACCCGTGAGCACATAAAAACTCCACGCATACAGTGAATTGCCAAAGTGAATATTTTGCCGCCACAGCGTCACCCACGCAAATATTTGCAGGACAAGAAACGCGCAGGCCAACAACATGGTGATGGTCATGGACTTGTGCGCCTCTTGCGAGCGCCCCTGCCGCACATGGCGTGTTGCTTGATGCATGGAAAAACTAGACGCCATTAACGCGATGGTTGAAAACACAAGCGACACAGGCAAGCCCGTCGCGCCCTCTGGAATAAATGGCGCCTCCAAGTTGGGATTCAACCGCACCACCAAATACCCCATGATTGCGCCCAAAAACAGCATGGCAACCACCACCAAAAAAATCCACATGCCCAGAACGGTTGCGGCAAAGCGTTGCTGCGTTCCCGCGAATGGGTCTATGAATGTTTGAGTTTTAATAGCCATGGCTGTTGAACCTTGGCCAAATGCGCATCACGGACTGTATGGCTTGAAGCGCGCGACTGGCGCGCCTGGTGCGTTGGCTTGCAAGGTGGACTCCACATTGGGCGCGTTGCCGTCAAATTGACTGTCATAATATTGACGGGTGTCCATGATCAAGAACGCCATCATTAATAAAACCAAGACCACACTGACTATGAACACCAACGTGTTGAACGATCGGTCCCAGCGTAGATGCATGAAGAACAAGCACACCAATATTGCTTTGACCAACGCCACGCCAAGAGCCACAACAATATTGAACTCGCCAATGTCAATGTAGCGCACAGCAACAGTGATCGCGGTCAGCATAAGCAACGCGGTTCCAACAAACACAAGCAACCACGTTGGAACCAAGTGGCCAACAATGGGGTGCGCGCCTGGATTTTTTCCACCAGTCTCATGCGAAGTTGTAGCGGTGTGTGACATGGTTGGCCTTTAGTGAATGAGATAGAACAACGGAAAGAGGAAGATCCAAATCAAATCGACAATGTGCCAGTACAAACCGCCCACATCGACTGGCGTGAAATAGTCGCTGGAGAAATCGCCGCGAATTGCGCGCTTGAGAAGCCATCCAATCACCACCATGCCCGCCAACACGTGCACGCCGTGCAAGCCGGTCATGGCGTAATAAATGGCGAAAAACAGGTGCGAATTGGCTGGCATTTTCTTGTCCACCAAATGCGTGGCTGGGTGCGCGAACGATGGATCGTGCTCGCCTGTTGGCAAACCTTCGGCATGCGCCATTTGCGTTGGCGTTGCCAAACCAACTGGCGCGCGCGACGCTTGCTTAATGGCGCTGGCATCCACCGCGGGAATGGGCGCAAGCGTTGGCACCGCGAACACCGCTGGATTGACCGGGTTCAAAGTGATGCTGGTTGTTGGCGCGACGGACAACTCCTTGGTCTCCGCTTCGCCGATGGCATCATGCGGCGGAACATAGAACGTAGTGCCCCACACCAAGTTGTCATGAATCTTGTGGCTATATTCAAAGTACTTGATCACCATAAATCCAACCGCGCCCATGAATGTCAGGATTAAACAAATGATCAACCCAGTTCGGCGATTCGTCTGGGCAAAGCGAACAGCCAGCGCCATGGTGAGGCTGGAAAGAATCAGCACGCATGTGTTGATGCCACCCATGATCGTGTCGAGATAATGGCTGGAGTAGCTGAACACTTCAGGGAAACGATTGCGCAGCACCGCGTACGCAACAAATAAGCCACCAAAGAACAACACTTCCGTGGCCAAGAACAACCACATGCCAAGCTTCGCGCTGTCAAACTGGTGATACGGCGTGTCAAAGTGATGCTGAAGAAACGGATACTTGGCGTGCTCGGCGCTGCCGTGAGCCCCATCGTGCGCGCCGTCAGTGCCATGGGCGTCGGCGGCGTGATTGGGTTGTGATTGAAGTGTGGTCACGGTTTTGTCTTTCAAATAATTTGCAAATCAGTGCGAATTCTTCGCCGCCAAACGTGGATTGGTTGTTGGATCAAGCGCGGGGTCAACAACATAGCCCTGCTCTTTATCGTCCCAACGAATTGCTGAGAAGTCGTAGCAATCGCCCACGCGCGGTTGCGTGGCGAAGTTATCAAATGGTGGCGGACTGGCGCATTGCCATTCCAAACTGCGACCGCCCCAAGGATTGGCTGGAGCACGAGCGCCACCAAACAGGCTGGCCAACAAGTAGTACGCCGTCAAAAAGAAACCACTGGCCATGATGTATGAGCCAATGGTGCTGATGACGTGATAAATCTGGTACTCCGGTTGATAGTCGTAGTAGCGCCGTGGCATGCCTTGGCTGCCCAAGAAGAATTGCGTGAAGAAAGTCACATTGAAACCAATGAACACAATGATGCAGCCAATGCGCCCCAGATTTTCGTTATACATGCGGCCAGTGATCTTTGGCCACCAATGATGCAAGCCACCAATCATGCCGATCAACGCGGAGCCCATCATGACGTAATGAAAATGCGCGACAACGAAATAGGTGTCATGCAAATGCACATCGGTGTTCAGCGTTGCCAAATGGATTCCAGTGAGTCCACCAATGGTGAAGAGCACAAGGAACGCCAACGCGTACAACATGGGAGTGTTCAACACAATGTTGCCCTTGTACAAGGTGGACATCCAATTGAATACTTTCACGGCGCTGGGAATAGCCACGCTGAAAGAAATCAAACTAAAGAGCGTGTTGAGCAACGGACTTTGACCGCTGATAAACATATGGTGGCCCCACACCAAGAAACTAAAGATGGCGATGGCGATTGAGCTGAGCGCGATGAACCTGTAGCCAAAGATATGGCGATGCGCGTGCACGCTGATGAGTTCGCTGATGATTCCCATGGCGGGAAGAATCATGATGTACACCGCGGGATGGCTGTAGAACCAGAAGAAATGTTGAAACAGAACTGGATCGCCGCCCATGGATGGATCAAAGATGCCAATGTTGAACGCGCGCTCCACAATGAGCAGAAGCAACGTGATGCCCAGCACTGGCGTTGCCAGAACTTGAATAATGGCCGTGGCATAAATGGCCCACAAGAACAGCGGCATGCGGAACCACGTCATTCCAGGCGGACGCAACTTGTGAACGGTGACAATGAAATTTAAACCAGTGAAGATGCTGGAGAAACCAAGAATGAACACGCCAGTGAGCGCGGGAATAACTCCGCCAGCTGGCGTTGTTGTGGAGTACGGGGTGTAAAAAGTCCAGCCCGTGTCAAAGCCGCCAAGCAGCAAACTGCTTACGGTGAATAGCGCGCCAAAGATCCACAGGTAGTAGCTGAACAAATTCAGCCGCGGAAATGCAACGTCCTTGGCGCCCAACATGATGGGCATGACAAAGTTGCCAAGCGCGGCGGGAATGCTGGGAATAATCACAAGGAACACCATGATGGCGCCGTGCAGTGTGAAGAAATGGTTGTAGACATCGGCGGTCACGCCGGGAATGGTTTGGCCTGGCGTAAGCAATTCGGTTCGCACCAGCATCGCAAACACGCCGCCCACAAAGAAACTCGACAACACGCTGACCAAATACATGACGCCAATGCGCTTGTGATCAAGCGTGAGGGCCCAACTCATAAACCCACGCGTGTGCGTGATGTAATTGTCGGGACGCGCGGCGGTATCCAGTGGCTGTGAAATGTTGATTGTTGTCATGTCGCTTTACTTTCAGAAATACTTTGTATCAATGATCAAAACAAATTCCGCTACTTCATGCTCACTTTGGGTGCCGGTGGAACTTCCTTCAAATACTTGCCCTTGGTGTCGAACTCATCCACGTGTTTCATAAATCCAATAACGGCATCAATGCCCTTGTCATTCAATTGACCCTTGAAACTTGGCATGGCGTTGGCGTAGCCAGCCACAACATGTTCGCCAGGATTCAGAATGGAGGCGCGGATGTAATCCTCTGGTGTTTGATATTGCTTGCCCGCGCCAATTTGACTTTGATAGCCCGTGCCATCGACAAACTTGCCGTCGCCGCCTTCGCCGCCACTCACACGCGCCCACAAACCCTTCCACGATGGGCCGATGCCTTTGGTGCCGTCTAGTGAATGGCATTGCTGACAACGCGCGTACAACTTTGGACCAGCGCGGAAATACAATTCCTCCTCTGGAATTTTGTCCAACCACTGACTTTGCGCGGTTAACCAAGTGTCAAATTCTGGCTGGGCCAACGCGTACACCTTGCGATTCATATTGCTGTGGCCCGTGCCGCAATATTCAGCGCAAAATAAATTGTGTCCCCAGCCTTCGGGGGTGACATTATCTGTTTGAAACCACAAGTATGAATAGCGACCTGGCACAAGATCCTTCTTCACGCGGAAGTCGGGGATGTAGCAGCAATGCAACACATCGGAACTGCGCATGGACAATTTCACGGGCCGACCCGTTGGAACATACAAGTCATCGCTGGTGGCGCCGTTTGGATACTTGAAGAGCCATCCCCACTTCTGCGCGGTGACCGCGATCTCATATGAATTCTTTGGCGGCGTCATGAAGTTCAGGTAATCACGGAAGCCAAAGTAGAAGATGAAGATGACAATGAACAATGGAACAACAGCCCATGTTGTTTCCAGCGGCAAGTGATGCAACGGACCATCGGTGCGGAATGGGCGATCCTTTTTCATGCGGTACTTCACCACCAGAATCACAAGCGCAATGACAATGCCAACAAAGAAGAAATAACAAATCATGTTGATCCACCAGAACATCAGGTCGCTGTTGACTGCGAGATTGCTGTCCTGCGGTGGAAGCCACAAAGTGCGTCCTTCGCGCGGGTCGCCAGCGAGCAAGTTTGAAAAGATGGTGGATGCAATATTCATTGGAGGACTTCTATCTTGGGAGGGCTAATGGCTTCAGACCACTCCTGACACAATATTTTTTGCGTTCACATTTTCGGGCTTTGGCGCCGCCAAACGCTTGCTTCGGGCTTCATTGCGCAGCAACATCCACACCACGCTTGCAAGGGCCAGCAAAGTGCCTGCGCCCGCAAGTTGCATAACGCGATACGCCTGGATCACATAGCGACCTGTGGTGGGTTCAAAATGATGGCACCAAAAAATAAATTGATCGAATGTGGAGCCAAGCTTGCCTTCACCCGCATCCATGAGCGCCAAGCGTAAATCAGATGGTGATTGCGCCACGCCCGGCAAATATTGCGCCAGCCGTCCGTCGCCTGTCACAACAAATACGGCGGCTGGGTGCGCATACTCACCGTTATCCATTTTGCGGTAAGGAAATCCAACCGCGTCGGCGATGCCGCGCACGCTGGCTTCTGAACCAGTCAAGAACCGCCAACCTTTTTCGCCGCCGGCGCGCGCGTATTCCGCGGCGTAGCCCTTGCGCTTGGCGGCGGCAAGTTCAAATGTCTCCTCTGGATTGATGCTGATGAACAGCACATCAAATTGATCGCCCACCGACCAATCAAGTCCATGCATGCCGCGCACCAAACCGTTGAGCGCAAGGCCGCACAACATTGGGCACTTCATGTAGCCAAGTTGCACAAGCTTGGGTCGACCATCGGCGAACAGTTCGCCCAGCGTGATTGCTTTTCCAGTTTCATCCACCAGCGCGCTTTGCATTGGCAAGACAACGCCGCGTTGATCCTTCACTTCAAGACCCGCCAGTTCCTTGGGGGCGTCGGTGGTTTGCACCGGCGCCTCGTAGCCATGTGGATCAAGTGGTCGTTGTGCGAATACCGATTGCGCCAAAGCCGCCACCGCGATGAAACAAACAAGCAGTGTGGCTTGGCGCGAATTCATTTTTTCGCTCCGGGCTGCGCGGTGGAGGTTGCAGCGGGCTGAATCGGCGCGGCTACCGGAGCGCTTGACGCTGGCAACGTTCTCGGCGCGCTCTTGGCGTCTTGAATCACCATTTCAATGGCGCGATCAATTGGAATGCGCGTGAATGTGGCGCTCTTTCCATCGGGCAATATCCATGAATATGTGCTGTACACCGCCAACTCTTCGCGCTGCGTGGCGCGCAATTGCTCAAGGCTAAGCGTTGGTTGATCAATGATCTTGGCATCCACTTCGAATGAATCAATCTTGAAGTAGAAGGCGCTTGCCGCCACCATGATCACGACGAACACCACAATGCTGGCCAACGACCAGAACCATGTGCTGCCTGGTTCAGGATCGTCGAGTTGCTTGAGAATGTCTGTTTGTGCGGTTGTCATTTCAATAGTCCATTACATATTTTCAAATCGCAAACTTTCATTCAGACGCGGGTCCTTGATGCAAAGCAAACCCATGGAACTCAAACGGCGCATGGTTGAGCCGGTGAGCATGAGCATGAATCCAACCAACAAAACCCAATTCCATGGGCTGAAAAAGTGCGCGCTTTCATTGCTGTAGTGCGCCAAAATTTGCTCGTAGGTGTCGTAGACGCCAATGTCGTGGGGAATCTTGGGTTGAATCAAGTAGAACAAATCAAACCATTGCGCCGCAACCATCCACACGCAAGCAAAGAGCAATGTGCCGCGCCAACGCTTGGTCCATCGACTGATGAGAAACAGAAATGGAAGAATGAAATGTCCAAACAGCAACACCACGCTGACCCAGCGCCATTCGCCAATTTGACGCGCCAGGAACCACGCGGTTTCCTCGGGAATATTTCCATACCAGATCAACATGTATTGGCTGAACGCAATGTAGGCCCAGAACACCACGCCGAACGCGAACAGTAATTTGCCAATGTCTTGGTAGTGCTCCGTGGTGATGATGCCTTTGAGATAACCCAACGCTTGCAAGCGCAAGCACACAATGCCGATGTATGCGAAGCCACCGGTGCAGCAACCCACGAAGAAATACACGCCGAACATGGTGCTAAACCACGCTGGGTTGAGGCTCATGATCCAGTCAAAGGCCGCGAATGATGTTGTGAGTCCGAACAAAATTGCGGCTGGTCCCGCCCACTTCTCCAATTTCTTTGTGTGCGTCATGGAGCCATCGCTGTCTTGCGCCACCGAGTTGCCCACGAAGAAGCGCGCCAGAACAACCCATGTCACCAAATAAACGCCAGCACGAATCATGAAGAATTTGTCATTTAAGAACGCGGATTTTTTGGCGACCAATTCCGCCTCCGCCGCGGAAATTTGTTTCAGCGCGTCAAGATTGGCCCAAGGGAAAATAAAGTCCAACTCACCTTTCCACCAATAGAACACGAATGGCAAGAAGCCAATCCAAAGCCATTGAAGATTTGCGGCGATTGCCTCGGCTGGACGGCGCACCACAACGCTCCAACCCGCGTGCGTGATGTGGTGCACGATCAGGAAGAAGAGCGCGCCCAAAGAAATGGTGGTGACAAACAACCACGCTTGCATCCATGTGCGCAAAAATAATCCTTGATCTTGCGCGCGCATGCCCATGACAAAGGCGATAACCAGAATGGCGAATCCAAGAATTCGCAATGCCGTTCCTGGCGTGGACAAAGCGTCGCCGCGGATATTGGATGGACTGAAATTAATCGCGGGCGCGCTTTCGCTCATAACTTGCCCTCCGACATTGATGTGTCTGGGTTGGTGACAGAAACGTTCATTGGAATTGGCGACACATTGTTCACCGCGTTGCTGTTTGCAATATTTCCTGGCGTTGCTTGAATGCCGTCGGCAACCTTTGTTCCCGCGGGAACATCAGAAGGCTGCGCATTTTGACTGCGCTGCAACGCCTTCACATACGCCGCAATGGCCCATCGATCCTCGGTGGGAATCTGGCTGCCGTAGCCCGCCATGTTGCGAATGCCATAGGTGATTGTGTTGAACAATTGTCCCATGGGTTGCACCGTGACCAATTCATCGTGCACCAAATTCTTGGCTTGCACCCACACGGTTCCGTTGACAGGCCCGTTGGTGTTGGCCACCAATTCCATGGCTCGCTGATTCACTATTCCATTGCCGCCGCCAGAAATTCCGTGGCACACCGAGCAATAAATATTGAATCGCTCTTTGCCGCGTTGAAGCGTTGCAAAATCCATTTTGATTTGCGACGGAAGCACATTGGCCCATTGACCATCAATCACGCCGTCATACAAATGCGCGTCAAGATAGGTCTCGCCGCGGGCAACCGCGTTTGTCACTGGCGGACGCATGGTGTTGCCGTCGGCGAACATTGGATTGACGGCCTGCGTTTTGTACTTGGACTGAAAGGCCATGTCCTGAATAATGTGGATTGGAAGATTGGAGCTGGGAGTGCTGCGAACGCGCGCGATAATGGCGGGCGGCAAGAGCAAGCACAGCAGCAGGATCAGTCCAACAAATATAAAGATGCGTGGCATGATTAGGCTTCCACCATCTCGACGGTCTTGGCGCCAAGATCCTTCAGGAATTGTTCGGTGCGACTGGCGAAGAAACGCGGGTCGCGTGATTCGATCACGATGAAAAATCGGTCGTCCGTGACGCGCAAGAAACGCTTGTTGGAAAGCAGCGGATGATTCCAGCGCGGCAAACCGTTGAACAAGAACATGATGCCCACGGCGCTTAAAGCCGAAAGCAAGATGGCGAGTTCAAACATGACTGGAATAAACGCGGGCAAACTAATCAGCGGCTTTCCACTGATAAGGAATGGATATCCGGTGACCCACACCAGCGCCCAAATTGAGAAACTTGCGGCGTTGGTGAACGCTTGCAAACAAAAACCAATCGTGGTGCCGGTCAACCCCGCGCCAAACACAAGCACCGGCAAAATAGTCCGCTTGATTCCCATGGCTTGATCAAGTCCGTGAACGGGAAATGGCGTGTGGCAATCCCACCAACGAAACCCAGCCAAGCGAACTTTGTCGGCGGCGGCCATGAGCGCGGCGGGATCATGAAACTCCGCCATGATTCCGTACAGGCGCTTGCGTGGAATTTGATTGCCTTGAATCAGGGGCGAAGTTGTTGGTGAAAGAGTTGTCATGGCGCTGATGGACCTCCATCTGGACCGCTGCCTGGACTTCGCAGCGCGTCGGGGCTTGCGAATGATGGCTTAGCCCAACCACCAGAATTGTCGCCAGCATGTCCGTGACCATCATGCGCGGCGTAACCAGACCAATGCGGATTGGCTTGCGGCATGGTGGCTTTCACTTCCGCGATCGCGATCATTGGCAAATATCGGCAGAACAAAAGGAACAGCGTTCCAAACAAACCAAACGCGCCCAACATTGTTCCCATGTCAACCCATGTTGGCGTGAAGAAGTCCCAGCTGGTGGGAAGAAAATCATTGGCAAGACTGGTGACAATAATCACGAAGCGCTCGAACCACATTCCAATGTTCACCACCAGACACAGCGCGAACATAATTGGAATGCTGGTGCGGATCCTCTTGAACCAGAACAATTGCGGCGTGATCACGTTGCAACTGACCATGATCCAGTACGCCCACCAATATTGTCCGAAGGCGCGGTTGATGAAAGCGAAGCCCTCATACATTGCGCCGGAATACCAAGCGATGAAGAACTCCATGGAGTAGGCGTAACCCACCATGCACCCCGTGACCAGGATGATTTTATTCATGTTGTCCAAGTGGCGCAGTGTGATGAGATCCTTCAGGCCAAAGAGTTGGCGCGCGGGAACCGCAAGCGTGACCACCATTGCGAAACCGCTGAAGATTGCGCCCGCGACAAAGTACGGCGGGAAGATGGTTGTGTGCCAACCTGGAACTTGGCTCACGGCGAAATCGAAACTCACCACGGAGTGAACGCTTAACACAAGTGGCGTGCTGAGCGCGGCCAGCAACAAATACGCGCGCTCATAGCGATGCCAATGTCGATTGCTGCCTCTCCAACCAAGCGCGAACAATCCATATGCGAATTGTTGAATGCGCCCGGTGGCTCGATCGCGCAGCGTGGCCAAATCTGGAACCATGCCCACGAACCAAAACACAAATGAAACCGTGAAGTAAGTTCCAACCGCGAACACGTCCCACAAAAGCGGACTGCGGAATTGCGGCCACATGTCCATTTGATTTGGAATTGGAAACAGCCAATACGCCAACCACACGCGTCCAACGTGAATGCCTGGAAAGAGTCCGGCGCAAATAACGGCGAAGATGGTCATGGCTTCGGCGAATCGATTGATGCCCGTGCGCCACTTTTGTCTGAACAAGAATAAAATTGCGCTGATCAAAGTACCGGCGTGACCGATGCCGACCCAGAACACGAAGTTGGTGATGTCGAAGGCCCACATGACGGGATTGTTCAAACCCCACACGCCAACGCCGGTGAAGATGAGATAGTTGACGCAGAAACCAAGCAATCCGACCAAGGACAAACTGATCGTGAACGCGGCGTACCACGCGAACGGTGGTTTCTTGGATTCCGCCACTTGGCAGACTTGGCGCGTGACTTGCCCAAAGCGATTCATGTTCAACACAAGCGGCGCGCGCACGCCTGGATTCTCAGCGGTGTTGTCGGATTCCTGAAAACCAGGAAGCGCGGTTTGTCGATTCACGGGAAGAGAACTCATGAATGTGCACCGTCTTCGTGAGCGTGATCATGTCCGTGATCATGTCCGTGATCATGTCCAGAATGATCGACCGCTGGATTGATGACCTTCGCCAGGTACTTCACGCGCGGCTTGACATTGAGTTCCTCAAGCATGCCGTATGAAAGTTTGCTGGCGTGCAACTTGCTCACCTGGCTCTTTGGATCATTCAAGTCGCCAAACACAATCGCCTGCGCGGGGCACGCCTGTTGACACGCCGTGATAATGGCGCCATCTGGAATGGAGAAATTGGATGTGCCCGCGCTTGTGCCGCCAGCTTTCACCCATTGATTCTTGTACTTGATCTTGGCCGCCGCGATGCGCTGCACGCAGAACGAACATTTCTCCATGACGCCGCGCATGCGCACGGTGACTTCGGGATTGAATTGCATACGCACCAAGACGTCTGGACCAGTCTCAACGTAATACTCAGGCTTCACGGCTAGGGGACCACTTTGCTCGCGCACGGGCTCGCGCCTTTGGTAATCGAAGAAGTTGAAACGGCGCACTTTATACGGGCAATTGTTGCTGCAATAGCGCGTGCCGATGCAGCGGTTGTACACCATGCTGTTGATGCCGTCGGCGTCATGCACGGTTGCGGCAACTGGACACACTTGCTCGCACGGCGCATTTTCACAGTGCATGCACGCCACTGGTTGAATGGCAAAGCCGTCGGGCTTGGCGGCGTCGGCGCCGCGGAAATATCGATCGATGCGAATCCAGGACATTTCGCGGCCGCGCTTCACTTGGTCCTTGCCCACGATTGGAATATTATTTTCCGCCTGACACGCGGTGACGCACGCGCTGCAACCAGTGCAGGTTGTCAGATCAACGGACATGGCCCAGCGGAAATGCGCGCCGTCCAAATTATTTTCTTGCCACAGCGAAAGCCGATGCGGCATGTGCACGGCGTGGCCGGCGAAATCGGGATGGGTCTTGTATGACGCCAACGAAGTCTGGCGCACAAGCGTTGGCAATCGTTCTTGAATGCCGTCGTGGGGAACGCTTGGAATAAGCGCGGCGTCCACGCTGCCGTGATCTTGCGTGTGCGCAAATGTGTACATGGCGCCGGTGGCTTGCACGGTTGCGCCGCGCGCCAGTCGCATGGTGGAGGTGGTGCGCATTGGATACGCGTTAAAACCCGCGCCAACCGCAAGTCGACCAGCGGACTCGCCGCGTCCGCAACCCAGTGAAATAGCTGCGCAATCATCAACCATGCCTGGAACTGGAAACGCCGCGGCTTGCATGCTGCGGCCGCCAGCGGTCACGGTGACCATGCTGCCTTGGCTAAGACCAAGTCGTCGCATTGTTGCAACGGACATAAGCAACGCGTTGTCCCATGTGATCTTGGTGACAGGATCGGGAAGTTCTTGAAGCCATCCACTGTTGGCCAAGCATCCGTCAAACACGCGCGCATCATTCATGAAACATAATTCAACGCTGGCGTCGCGGCTGGCGGGTTGCGCATCGGCAAGCGTGTTCACGGCGCGCGCAATGTCGCCGGCGCGTGAAGAAACATTTGCGCTTGTGATTGGCTTGCCCGCAATGATTCCCGTATCAAGCCACGTGCGCCACGCGGATTCAAATGTTGAACCAGTGAGTCCGCTCATGGCCATATGCGTGCGGCGCACCATGGCGTAACCGTCTTGTGGTTGCGAATCACCCATGGACATTGTCAAGAACATTCCCAGCGCTTCAATGGCGCTGTGCCCGCCTTGCGCGGGATCAATCATGGGTTGAATCAGCGGCTGTTGAACGGAAATAGTTCCGTCTGGCGCGCGCGCATCGCCCCAACTTTCCAAGAAGTGCGACTGCGGAACATGGAATGTGCACGCGGTGTCCACGCTGGTTTCATCGCGGTAGTACGCCACGCGCGCAACATTTGCAACCTTGGCCATGGCCTTGGAGAAATCCAAATCAGCGGGCGCGTTGTAACAAGGATTGGCGCCAAGAATCATGAGCGTGTCCACTTGGCCCGCGTTCATGCTCTTGACAAGTTCAGGTAAGCCCATGGAGTCGTCGGTCATTGGCTCCATGTTCAGAGTTGTTCCGTTTGCTCCAAGGGATTCATTGATGGCCGCTACCAACGCCACAACTTCCGCGGGTTGGCCATCGCCGCACACCAACACGGATGTGCCTTTGGCGCCCTTCAAGTCCTTGACAAGTTGCTCGAAAATTTCTTTCTCATGCTCGCCCAAAATACTTTTTGACGCGGGGCAAGAAGCCAGACGATCAATGGCGGACTTCAAAGTTGAATCACCAGTCATGCCAAGTGCTTGCGCAATCATGGCAACAAACACAGGCATATCGCCGCGCCGAACGGCCAATCGACTATCGGCGGCCATTCCAGAAACGCTCACGCCCGCTTCAACCACATACATTCGGTTTTGCGTCTGCTTGGTTGGATCATCCGCGCGCACGCGGCGGCCGTTGGCCCAGCCACGCATGTTGCGAAGCGCGAATGGACTTGCGGAAAACGGATCCCAATCAAGCGCCACAATCACGGTGGCATTTTCCAGTTGCGGTTGCGCGCGTGTTGGCTGGCCAAACGCAATGCGCGAACCATCACGATGCGTGTTTCCAAAGATGGCGTTCCACTGCACAACTTTTGCTTTTGGGAAAGCCTGCGAGAAGCGCGCGACCATGTCCAACATGGTTGGGCTTGCAGTTTTTTCCGTGAGAATGACAAGGCCATCACCCCGCTTGGCTTGCATTGCTTTGGCGCGCTCGCCAAGCCAGGTTTTAAATTCAGCGTCGCTTGATGGCTTGCCCGCGCGGAATACTTGGCGGCCGCGATCGGGGTCGTAGAGTTCAAGCACGCGCGCTTGCATCCAACTTGTGGAAGTTCCGCCCCAATATGGATGCGCTGAATTCCCGTCAAGCTTGATGGGTCGACCGTCGTAACTGGTGGCCACAAGTCCGTAGCCAATGCCCATGAAATCAACGGCGGTTGAATAGGTCACCGACACGCCAGGCGTGCGGTTGGCGGGCTGACTTGCGTTTGGAACAATCTTTGATTCCGGCCATCGGCGACAACCGGTCAGACCAAGACCCGCAAGCGCAAAGCCCGCGCCCATGATCTTGATGAAGTTGCGGCGGTCGTCGCCTTCAAGCACATCGCTGGCTGATGAAAATTCGCGCGCGATAAATTCGTTGGTTTGCGCGTCGGCGGATTGCGCGCCAAGCGAGCGCCACAATGAACGTCCAGTCGCGGTGCTTTTTTGTTGCGCCGACGCGTCTGGCGTTGAAACGCAACCGCAACCGCCTTGAACTTGCGCGTCAGCGACTGGAAGCGAAATATCTTTTGATGAACTCATCGGTGGCATGTTGAGCAATTATCGTTGGGGTGAATGTTGTTGAGATTTTGCAACTCGACGCGTTGCCCTTGGGTCATTTCTTTGTTCTGATCCCACGCCATTTGCGTGACCATGGAAGGCGGGCGAATGCGATCAGTTGGATTGCGATGGCATTCCAAACACCAACCCATTGAAAGTGGAGCCACGCGATACACAACTTCCATTTGATCAATTCGACCGTGGCACTCAACGCAACCAACGCCACGCACAACGTGCGCGGAGTGGTTGAAATAGGCGTAATCCGCCAGTTTGTGCACCTTGATCCACTCAATTGGCATTCCAGTTTCATAACTGGAACGCACCTTCTCAAGCTTGGGACTTTCGCGATGAATCTGCGTGTGGCAATTCATGCACGTTTGCGTTGCCGGCACCGCGGCGAACGCGGCCTTCTCAACACTTGTGTGGCAGTAGCGGCAATCCATTCCCAACTTGCCCGCATGGATTGCATGGCTATATGGAACAGGTTGCGTTGGCATGTAGCCCGCTTCCAAAGTTTTTGGGCTGAACCCATAGGCCACGAACATTCCAACGTACAGAGGAGCGATCGCTCCCAAAATAATCACAAGTGGAAGGAAGGCGTTGGACCAGTGTGGAAAGAGGAAGCGACTCAAAGGTAAGAAGTGTTCCTGTTAGAGGCAAGTAAAACATTGTGAAAAGTTTCACAATGTCTGAATAAACAATCCTACGGGTGTTCACCTACATGCGTCAACAATGGGGAAACATTTCATGGACGAAATTGACGACCGCGAATAAGTTGAAATTGCCCGAGTGATAATTACAGACATTTCTTCTTTGAATTCGCGCCAGGCAATCTCATACCGTTCCCTACTTTTATCAACCACATTGACTCGTGGCCTCTCGGCCGACAACGGCTACATATTGCTATTTTAAGCCTTTATATTGAAGGCTGACGCTTAACATTGAGGTACTTTTAGGAAATAGTTATTTAAGTCCATTCCATGCCTGGCTTTATATATTTCACAAGTTTTAATATTCAAAAACACTTGTAAGCAATTTATTATAGGACTTAAATCAGCCGCCAGCCATTTTATGTAGCCGCAATATGCATTTGAGTGGTACGGTCAAGTCAAGTTCAACATGATCGACACGCACTGCCATCTCACCTACCAGCCATTTCGCAATCGCCTGAAGGAGGAATTGGATGCCGCCGAAGCCGTTGGCGTGCGCGCCTGCATTTCCATTGGAACCAATAGCGAGGACTCCAACGCCGCACGCGTGCTGGCCGAAAGCGATCCGCGACTTTGGTTCACAGCCGGCATTCATCCGCTTTCAACTGACGACCCCGTAGATTGGGGCGTTCTTCGCGCGTGCGCCGAGCATCCGCGTTGCGTTGCCTGGGGTGAACTTGGTCTAGACAATCATTATGAAAAACCAATCGCGTCGCTGCAGCTCACAATGCTTGACGCGCAACTTGATCGCATTGCGCGTTGGTCGAGCGAAGGTCTTTCAAAACCAATCGTGATTCATTGCCGCAAAGCTTTCGACGATCTGATTCCAATTTTGCGCGCCAGTGGCTTGCCAAGCGAGCGCTTTGTATTTCATTGCTTCACTGGCAACCCCGACGAGGCGCGAAAGGTGCTGGACTTTGGCGCGTGCATTTCATTTACGGGCGTGGTGACCTATCGCAACGCGCCTGAAGTTGCCGAGGCCGCCAAACTTGTTCCCGCGGATCGAATCATGGCGGAAACCGACGCCCCGTTTCTTTCGCCTGAACCCATGCGCACGGCCAAACCAAATCGCCCCGCGCATTCCATTGTTGTGGCGCGTCACTTGGCCACAATTCGCGGCGTTGACGAGGCGACATTTCTGAATGTGCTGGACGACAACGCTGTGCGATTTTTCAACCTGCCTTTGGAAAAACTGGCGCCAATCGGCGGCTAGCATCACATCATGACCGTTGAACATGATCCCAATCCCACGCAAGGCTCCATGAGCTTTGGGGATCACTTGGAGGAATTGCGCCGCCGTTTGCTGTGGTCCGTCGCGTTGCCAATTCCGCTGGCCATACTTGCATTTTCTTACGCCGAAGTCATTCGTGATTTTCTATGCGCGCCCGCAATTGCCGCGCTGAAGGCGCATGATTTACCCGCGCAACTGCAAGTACTCAGTCCCATTGAAGCGCTTTCAACGGACATATATCTAAGCCTGATCACCGCGATCGTGGCCAGCAGCCCGTGGATTTTTTGGCAAGTATGGAAATTTATCGAGCCCGGTTTGTACATTCATGAAAAACGCTTTGTACGTTTTTTAATTCCGCTCAGTTCCATACTCACGCTGGCGGGCTTCTCGCTGCTCTATTTTATTTTAATGCCAATCATGCTGGATGTGCTTGTGAGTTTCGGCAGCGAGACCCCAGTAATAATCTCCGCCAATACTCAAGCCGCCGACACGACAACGCCCGCGCTTAACGCGTACACCCTTCCAATACTTTCTGAAACCCCAACCCAGGTCGTGGCTGGACAAATGTGGCTCACACCCGATCACAAACTTATCGTTGCCGCGCCACACGACGCCAAAGGCATTGAACTTTTTACCGTGCCCCTTATGCACGCCACGCGACTGGCGCAACAATTTCGGTTGGCCGATTACCTGGATTTCACACTGACATTTATCTTGGGAACTTGCGTGGCTTTTCAAGCGCCGTTGGTGGTTCTCTTACTTGGGTGGATTGGCATATTGGACGTGCAATCGCTGGGAAAATTCCGCCGATACGCTATTTTTCTGGCGCTCTTGTTGTCCGCCATCATCACACCCACGGGCGATCCCATTTCCCTGTTCATTATGTTTGTGCCGTTGTATTTGCTGTATGAACTGGGAATTATTTTGCTACGCATAGCCCCACCACACGCGGTTGCGGACGGCAAAATTTCCCACCGCTTCACTCGACTCTTTCGCGGAGATCGCTAATGCGGCGAACAATATGGTCGCGCAATCGCCGCCGCAATGCGGCAACATTGGCTTTGCACAAGCAGCAGCACGATTGGCTTTCGCATGTCGACCTTGACATGATGCGCCGCGCTTTGCGCCTGGCGAGAATTGCGGGCCAAATCGGTGAGATTCCGGTGGCCGCCATTGTGTACCGCGGCCAAGAAATAATTTCCCAAGCCGCCAATGACCGCGAAGCATCCAATGACCCCGCTGGCCACGCGGAACTTGTAGCCCTACGACTGGCTGGCGCCAAACTTGGCCGCTGGCGCCTAAACGATTGCCGGCTTGCTGTCACGCTTGAACCGTGCCCCATGTGCGCCGGCGCAATTGTGAATTCACGATTAGAAGCTTTAATATTTGGAGCGAGCGACCCCAAGGCTGGCGCGGTTGGTTCGCTGTATCACATCCCACAAGACGCCCGACTGAATCACAGACTTCCTTGTGCTGGCGGGGTTTATAAATCCCAAGCCTCCGGATTATTAAAAAGTTTCTTTGCCAGCAGGCGCATTGCCAAACGCTCGTAAAGCGTTATAGGTCGACAATCCTCTAAAAATTGGCATTATTTCCTTGAAATTGCAGGAACCAATTTTTGATGCCTGCGGATCAATCATAGGTTGAATGCAGTTGCTGTTGGCTCAAACTCCGTCAAAAGACTGGCTTTGGGCTGATCAACCAATTCGTTCACTGCTAGAAGACATGTTGGAAAAATTTGAGAGAGAGGAAAAGGATAGCGATGTTTATTTTTAACAGTATGAGGCAGGAAAAAGGCTTGTGCGCCATCGTTGCACAAAGATCCTTTATTCAAACTGCGGCAACCATTGGATTGACCACAAGCTTTGCATTCGCAATTGGTGGCGGGACTGCGACAAATATTTCGCTGCACAACAACAGCGGCTACGTGAATTCCAATTGCGGCATATTTAAAACAAATGTTGGCGTGAACTCCATGAATCTTGGAGACAAGAAATTCCAAATTACGGGCGAGGACTTTCATATCCCAATCGCCGTGAAACTTTTTGAACAATCAAACACGGACTCACAAAAATTTGAACCAGTTGCTGACTCAGCCATTGGCACTAAAAACGGTGCGTTTCAATTTGAACTGAGCGCAGATGTTGACCAAGTTCCTGGAACGACGGCTCTTGATATCGCACAATCACCAGACTTGGGTCGAATGCTTGCCCCAACCGGCACGCGCGCTACTCGAACGCAAATATTCTTGTCCCTACCAGAACGCGACAACAATGCGCAGGCGAATGCTAAAATACCTGATCTCATTCTTATGGGCGCCGTTCCAAATGGAACAATTAAAATTACGCCTATTCTTGCTGGAAATGCTGAGATACAAGAATCGCTCATCTTTGGGCGCACACTTGATATTGAACCAAGCGACATTGCTTCTGGCAAAACAGGCATCACTATAATTCCAAGTGGCTCGAGCCCAAAGCACATTTGCATTATTGGCCTAGATATCTCCGGTGACTTTCAAGTGCAGGAGGGACATAAGGTTGTTGGTTATCAACTTGAGTCTCCCGCTGGCTCCAATTCCCCAATCAAATTAATGCCCGTTGGCCAGCAAGAATCTGCCGTGTTCGCAAGTAATTCTATAACGAGCGACATGATCGCATTAGGAAGCCCGGATATTTTGCAAGTTCCTTCATACACAATCTACGCACAAGCATTGCCTTCGAGCTCAACTCCCTCTATGAACTTCGATTCCCAACCAACCGCGATCGCGGATAATGAGTTCGTTTTTGCGCAAATTATTGCTCCAATTTTCAAGGACAGAGCAAATGGACGAGATGCGGCGGCAGACAATCAAGAGCTCGTGGAAAGTCAGGGTAGTTCGGCTCGTCAAAATTACGATAGTCCTGGATCTGATCCTCCTATTTCTCCTGTAGTTCCGGTTCCTGGAGCGATTACTCTTCTGGGTATGGCGGCTGGGTTCATAAGTCGACGACGAAACACACGAACACAGCTTTAAGGTCGGCAATCCAACCAAAATCCACGCGCAAGAAGCAATAAAAAATCCTGCTGAATCTTTGTGTAATAGGTGGCTTTCTCGGGGCAATCTATTTTATAAATTGTCTTGAATAATTGCGCCTCCAAATAATTCCTGCAACACGCTTGTGGCATACGCGCCCTTGGGCAGGTCAAAGGCAACGCGCACAAAGTTTCCGTGTTCGTCCACGCCGGCCTCGGCTTGTGGATGGGTAAGCGCAATGCGAAGCGGCCGACGAGAACCAGCTGGCTCAAAGTGTGGATTCAAAAAGTGTTGCTGCGTCAGCGCCACATGAGCAATGGCGTTGAGTTCCAGTGGCAGCGCGCAATCTTCGCCCCACATGACGCCAGGACCAACAAGCGGAGCGCTTGGCGAAATTTCAAACGCGTTCAAGCGCGTTTGCAACGTGGCGGCCTCTTGCGCATTGTCCAACATGGATTGCGTGACTTTAAATATGGCGCCGCCTTCATGCAGAAACGCCAAATCGCCCGCGATAAAATGGTCAAACGTGTCGGTTTGCAAGCGTTGATCAAGCACGCAATTAAATATGGCGGACTGCAATGCACATATCCAAAAGTCGCGCATTTGCGGCTTAATGGCTTTCACCGCGGCATGCGCCGTGGCGCCTTGTGAAAGAGCCTTCAGCGCGGCGCGTTCGGCAAGATCGGACTGGGACCAATGCGCAATAGCGGCGCGAAATTCATTCTTGTGAAAAACATCGCGGCGATCTTGTTGCCACTCTGGAAACGGCGTGCCCGTGGCGCCAAGCAATTCATCAAGAAACCCTTGCCAGTCTTGCAACACCAACAGGCGCCCAAGTATGTGCCCATTCAACCGATAGCCAAAACGCTGCGGACCAAACGCGTTTGGAACACCGCTCTTGGACAATCGATACAGGTCGCGGTGAATTCTTGGAATGCACGCGGGCTCAATGTCGCGCACCCGAATGGCGAAGCGATTGCCAAGCAGTTGCCCAACGCGCAACTTGGCTTGATGGCGCTTGGCCCACAAAATGTGCACATGCGGATGTTCAAGCGGACGCGGATCGGGTTGGCCTGGCAAGTGAATAGAGAGCGATTGCTGCGCCACGGCATGCTTGTCCTTCATGCCGGCGTAGCCAATGGCGCGCGGAGAAACACCACAATGGCGCGCGATAATGTCGATAAGTTCCTCATGGCGAATTCCAATTTTCTGAATGCCCAAATGCACATGTTCGCCGTAACCAGTGAGATCGTAGAGTGGAAGTTCCTCCACTAGAAAATCTTCGGGACGCAATTTGATTGTGCCCGCCAGTGGCGCGGCTTGAAGCAGGGAGCGTTGACACAGCGGCGCGGGAATGAATTCACGCGGCGCGCTTGATAGTGATTCATTCATGGCAACACTCCCTGCGGCAACGGCGTGGCAACATGCGCAACTTGAAATGCTGGGTGTGATTGCACATTCAATTTCATGGCAACACTCCCTGCGGCAACGGCGTGGCAACATGCGCAACTTGAAATGCTGGGTGTGATTGCACATTCAATTTCATGGCAACACTCCGTGCGTTGCCAAGGCGCGGCGAATCTGCGGCACAGTTTCACTGTGTGGGTCAATCAATATGGCGCGCCAACCCGACTGCGTTGCCGCGGCGATATTTTCCGCCACATCATCAAAGTAAAGAATGTCCTTGGGGCGGGCCTGCGTGGCGCGCTCAAATGCGGCGAAAATGGCTTGATGTGGCTTCTCTAGTTGAAACAAATGCGAGGCATGGCGATGTTGAATTGCGGCAAACGCGGGCATGGTTCCCATGAATTGCCAGTGTTGGGAATTGGTGTTGGACAGACACGCCGTAACAATGCCACGCGCCGTTAAATCCTGAAGGAGTTGCTCCACGCCGTCGTATACGCCCACGATGACCGACTTATGAATGCGGGCCACATCGCGCGCGCTGACCAAACCCGTGGTCAACTCACTCACCCCTTTGCAAAAATCTTCGTGCGCAAGAACGCCGCGCTGCTGCGCAGAAACAAGACCGCGAAATTCCGCCGCGCGATGGCGTGATGGATCCAACATTGGATTCTGCGTCAGGTCATGCGCGAAATTGTTGGCGCCATGCACGCCCGCCTGCGCGACGGCCAATTGCCATGAATGATGAATGCGAATAATGACTCCACCAAGATCAAACACAACCCAAGAAATGTCGCGTGCGGATTGCGTTGTCACTCACAAACTCTCGTCTTCATCTTCGTCTTGATCGTCGTCTTCATCTTCCATGTCGGCGCTGATCTCTGGCACTGGATTTATGCCCGCCGCGGCCTGGGCGCTAGCGACTTCCAGCACTTCCTCGGCCACCAAAATAGGAACGCCCTTGGAAATTCCAAGCGCGATGGCATCGGAGGGGCGCGAGTCAATTTCAATTTCGTCTCCACCCTTTGACACGATCAAGCGCGCGAAAAAAGTGCCCTCTTCAAGGTTGGTGATTTCAATGCGCAACAACTCGCCGCCAAGCGCCTGAATGGTGTTGGCCAGCAAATCATGCGTCTGCGGGCGTGCAATTTCAATGCCTTTCAAACGGCGCTCAATGGCGAACGCCTCCGGCAATCCAATCACAATTGGAAATGCGCGCGTACCGCCCACTTCCGAAAGCTCAATGATTTGCATGTCCGTCATTTCACGAATAAAAATCCGCGAGAGTTGCACTGTAATATTCACGGGGTTCTCCAACTGATAGTGTAGGACGCCACAAGGATCAAAGGGCTCGTTACCATGGTGCCCTTGATTCTCTCTGCAATTTGAAACACTTTCAACACCACTTCACACAACACCATTGCAACCAAGGAAACCAGCATGTCAGCAAAGCATCTCTTCACAAGCGAATCAGTGTCAATGGGTCACCCCGACAAACTTGCCGATCAAATTTCCGACGCCATTCTGGACGCCATGCTGGCGCAAGATCCAAAGAGCCGCGTGGCGTGCGAAACGCTTGTGACCACCGGCCTGTGCGTTGTCGCCGGCGAAGTGACCACGACTGGGTGGGTTGATATTCCGGGCGTTGTGCGCAGCACCGTGCTCAAGGCCGGCTACGACGACGCCGACAAGGGATTTGATGGACGCAGTTGCGGCGTGAGCGTTGCGCTTGGAAAGCAAAGTCCAGACATTGCCCGCGGCGTGAACACCAAGAACGCCAAGAGCAAAAAGAAAAAAGCGCAAGGCGCCGGCGATCAAGGAATGATGTTTGGATTTGCCTGCAGCGAAACTGCGGAACTTATGCCGCTGCCAATTCAAATGGCGCATGATTTAGTGCGTCGCCAAGCCAATATCCGCGAGAAGTGCGTGATTGAAGGCTTGCGCCCCGATGCCAAGAGCCAAGTGACCGTGGAGTACGACGGATTTATTCCAACGCGCATTGATACCGTGGTTCTGTCCACGCAACATGCGCCAATGTGGAACGAGAAGCAAGATCGACTGAAGCAAGAAGTGATTCAGCACATCATCAAGCCATCGCTTGGTCGTTGGTGGAACAACAACATTCGCGTGTTTGTGAATCCAACGGGCCGCTTTGAAATTGGCGGTCCCCACGGCGATTGCGGTTTAACTGGCCGCAAAATTATCGTTGACACATATGGTGGCCGTGGTCGCCACGGCGGCGGCGCTTTCAGTGGAAAAGATCCGAGCAAGGTGGATCGCAGCGCTGCGTACATGGCGCGCCACATGGCAAAGAATATTGTGGCGGCCAAGTTGGCCAATGTGTGCGAGGTTCAACTTTCATACGCGATTGGCGTGGCGGAACCCGTGAGCGTGCATATTGACACGCAAGGAACGGGCACCATTGCCGACTCGCAAATATCAAAGTTGGTTCAAAGCTTCTTTGATCTGACTCCCGCGGGCATCATCAAGTATTTGGATTTGCTCAAGCCCATCTACACGCCAACCGCGGCGCACGGCCACTTTGGCCGCAAGCCTGGCGAAGGCGGCAAGGGCACATTCTCATGGGAAAAAACCGAGGACGCCCCCGCTCTTGCCAAGGCCGCGCAACGATTGCGGTCCAAGCGCTGATGTTGTGGCTGATGTGCTTGCAAATGTGTCCGCGAATAGATTTGCGGATGTATTGGCCAATAGGCTTGCATAGCGCGCATGCTTGGAATGTGCTTCACAAATGCACACAAGTGATTTTATTTCACTTGTGCAAATTCCCTGGCGAGTTCTTTCCATGTGGCCATAAAGAAATCCGCAGCGCATGCGACTTTGTCTTGCAAGCACGTGTTCAAATACAACATGAAGCGAGCCGCGCGTGAATGCCGGCCGCGCTGGCGCCTATGAACGCATTGCTTTGTGCGCGCGTGAATGGCCGCGCTTTGACTTTAAAATAGACGCCGCGCAAGACAGCGCCATTGAGCCGCGTGATCGCGCGCTGGGGCGCACCATTGAATTGCAAGTTGTTCGCCGTTGGCTCACATTGCAAGCGGTGATCGCGCCGCTGCTTGATCGGCCGTGGCACACCATTCAACCTGCTATGCAGGCGGCGTTGATGGGCGGCGCGGCGCAATTATTATTAATGGACCGCGTGCCCGACCATGCGGTGCTGGATGAAACCGTGGAGTGGGCCAAGACCGCCGTGCGCGTTGGCGCTGGAGGAATGGTGAACGCCATTTTGCGCAAGATTGCCGCGCTGCGCGTGGAAAAATTATCCGCGCAGGCATTTGCACAATTTCAAACGCCAGAGCGCTACCACCTTCCGCTTGAAGATGGCGGCGCGTGGAGTTTGGCGGAAGATGTGTTCGCAAGTTCCGCGCCCGAGCGTTTGTCGCAGCAAACAAGCCATCCGCTGGAGGTTGTTCTGCGCTGGACCAATCGAATGAGCGTGAAAGACGCGCGGCGAATTTGTTTTCACGGACTCACGGATCCGCCACTTGTTCTGTATGGGCTTCCCGCGGATGAACCGGAAACCGCGGCGCACGGCGCGCCGGGCGCGCGCATTTGGAATGGCTCGCACACGGCGCTGCTTGCGGCGCTTGAAAAATATCCGTTGGCGCGAGTGCAAGATGTTGGAAGCGCGCTGGCGGTTTCGCTTTTGGAAGTGTCGGCGCCAAAAATTATTATTGATGCGTGCGCTGGCCGTGGCACAAAGACATTGCAACTAGCGGCGAAATATCCCGGCGCTCAAATTATCGCCAGCGATCCAGATCTTGACAGGCGCACTTCTCTTGCCAACGCCGCACGCCGCGCTGGCTTGGCTGGCTTGAGCAACATTCAAGTGGTCACGCCGCAAGACATTGGAAAATGGTTTGGCAAAGCCGACGTGCTTCTGCTGGATGTGCCTTGCTCCAACAGCGGCGTGTTCGCGCGCAGGCCAGAGGCGAAATATCGTTTCGACTTGAAGATGATGGATCGCCTGATAGTGCTGCAGCGAAAAATTGTGGACGACCATAGACCGCTGCTGGCCGACCATGGCACGCTTTTGTACGCCACGTGCAGCTTGGAGCAAGAGGAAAATGAGCGCATGGCCACATGGATTTCGCAGCGAATCAAGGCTCCAATGCGGCGCAGCGAGCGCAATATTCCACAAGGATTGCCTGGGGAAACCTCAACTATGTGGCAGGATGGGGCTTTCGCGGCAATCTTCACAAATCATCAATAATTGTTGACCAAATAGGGCTTGCTCTTGGTAGCATTGACCAAATCGCCAGAATTTCCTATGAACGTACTTGAAGTTTTAAATATTGATTGTGTCAAAGTTCCCTTGGTTGCCCACGACAAGCGCGGAGTGATCAGCGAGTTGGTGGATGCGCTGGGCGCATCTGGCGCAGTGGCGGACGTGGAGGCAGTGAAACAAATTGTCTGGCAGCGCGAGGCGCAACGCTCAACTGGTATTGGCGAGGGACTTGCGCTACCCCACGGAAAAAGTTCAGCGGTGAAACGCATTGCCATGGCCATTGGCAAGCCCGCGCAACCCATGGAATATAATTCAATCGACAAGAAGCCCGTGCGCTTGATTGTGCTGCTGGTGAGTCCGCCCGAAGCCGTATCGGAACATATTCAAGCGCTAGGAAGAGTGAGCCGCTTGATGACCAACCCGGAGTTCCGTGAAAAATTATATTCTTCGCAAACCGCCGACGCGCTCTACAGTTTGTTTCGTAAAGCTGAAACCGCGGAGTGACGCATGGCGCGTGACTACTACGCCATTCTTGGGGTTGCGCGCGACGCGACCGCGGATCAAATTCGCAGCGCGCATAGAAAGTTGGCGCGAAAATATCATCCTGATTTGAACAAGGCGGCCAACGCCGCGGCCTTGTTCAAGGAAACGCAAGACGCCTACGACATTCTTTCGGACGCTGGAAAGCGCGCTAAATACGACCGATTTGGCCACGCGAATGAACCGCAATCCAACATGGGCGGCGGCGGTTATGGCGGCGCGGATGCGGAGACGCTTGAATCCATATTTGGAAATTTCATGGGCGGTGGCGGACGCGGTCGTGGCAAGCGCGCGCGCGGTCCGCAACCTGGCCAGGATTTAAGCTCCACAATTCAAATTGGATTCATGACCGCGGCGCTGGGCGGAATGCATCACATTGATTTGCAAGGACCAAGCGGCGCAATTGTGGTTGATGTTCGCATTCCACCGGGCATTTCCTCCGACGGACAATTGCGCGTGCGCGGCAAAGGCGGCGCGGGATCGGGCGGCGGACCCAACGGCGATTTGGTTTTGTCCGTGAAGGTGGCGCCGCATCCGTGGTTTCGCCGCGACGATCTTGACATTCTGCTTGATGTTCCAATTTCAATTGTTGAAGCCACGCTGGGCGCCAAAGTTTCCGTTCCGCTGTTGCAAGGGTCCGCGGAAATCCGCATTGAAGCGGGAACGCCAAGCGGCCGCAAACTTCGCTTGAAAGCCAAGGGAATTCAGGGCGCTCAAGGTGTGGGTGATTTTTACGCCGTGGTGCGCATTGAGCCGCCAACGAAGTTGTCCAAGGAAGACACGGACATGTTGCGCGCTCTTGGCGAGCGCTTGCCTTCGCCGCGCGCGGGCGAACCGTGGGTTCAACTGCAAGCGAAATAATT
>SIAM01000001.1 GCA_009691785.1 Phycisphaerales bacterium | reverse complement strand
AAGAACGGAATCAGCAGCAAGCCGGGCGCGGCCGCCACAATCGACAGCGCATAGAAGGATTGGTAATCCAAATTTTTCAGCATCCAGCCGCTGAGAACGCCGATCAACGTGTTGCCAATGGCCATGACCGAGGTCAGCAGCGCGTACTGTGTTGCCGTGGCGCGCACATCGCAAATGCTCATCATGAAGGCCACAAAAGCGCATGTGGCCAAGCCGCCGCAAATGCTCTCTATAGATAGAACAACCACAAGCGATGTCACTGGCGCGCTGGCCGGCGCAATGTGCGCGACAGTGGCGCCGTAGGTGCTGGCCAAAATCAAGAAACCAACATTACTCACCGCCGCCAGAATGCCGGCGATCCACAAGCAGCGCGTTAGGCTCCAGCGCGCAATCAAAAGCCCGCCAACAATTGTTCCAGCAATGCTTAGGCCCGATCCCAAACTTTGGCGCACCCATCCAATTGTTTCCGTTGAGTAGCCAAGTCCTTGCACCAACAGCGGCGAAGTCATGGCGCCGCCTAATACATCGGGCAGCCGATACAAAATTAGAAAGAAGAACAGCGCGATTAGTTTCCAGCCCCATTGGCTGGCGAAAATTTGAAATGGTTGCGTGACTGACGCGGCGAATCCGGGCGCTTGACCAACAGGCCGCGCGGGTTCGCGGCCCATGAAGATGCCGATCATGCCCACCAATGAAACCGCGGCCAGCGCGCACACCGCAATGGCCCACGCCCACGATTGCGTGTTTGGTGATTCGCCCAGTCGACCCGCCAAAATCAGAACGCCCGCGCCCGCGAACAGCGAGGCAAAGCGCGCGCCCGTAACCCACATGCTGGCACCCGCGCCAAACTCGCGTGGCTGCAAAACTTCGGCGCGGTATGCGTCGCCAACAATGTCCTGCGTTGCGCCGGCAAATACCAACACTCCAAGCAAAACAATAATTGCGTTGGGCGACATCATGCCGCCGCGGTTATCCATGTTCAGCGCCAACGCAACGATCAGTCCCAAGCAAATCAACTGCGTCACAAATAGCCAACTGCGGCGGCGGCCCATCCAACGCAAACCAATGATGGAGCAGTGATCGCTCAGCGGCGCCCACAACACTTTGCATGTGTAGGGCAAGCGCGCCAATGCGATCAACCCAATGTCCACCACCGACCACTTCGCGGCGCTGGCCCATGTGGGCATGATGCTCATTGCCATTTCAAGTGGAATGCCGCCGGCGAAACCCAGCGACAACAACACCAGCATGGTGGGTTGCATGTACAGCGGGCGCTTTGGCGGCGATGTTTGCATGAGCGATTGCGTTTGCGCAAATTCCATCTGCGTGTTTGGCACGCATGAAGAGTACATGGCATGAATCTGAAATTGCCTCGCGAAGTAAATACCGAGCCCCTAAGGCGCGAGTTTAGCAACCTCGCTTGTGAGTCTGCGAACAAGCGAGGGGTGCGTTGTCTGAGCGCCAGGGGCTCGGTATGTACGCAGCGTGTTGTTTTAGCGCCAATAGGGCACTCATTGACGCTGCGCCAAAAATTCGCTCGCCCATTTTGTAGCAACACATTGCTGCAGCGTGATCAAGTAAACTGAAACGCAGGTGCACCATTCAACAACCATGTTCGTCGCCGCTCTGAATGTTTCTGGATACACCATGAAGGAGTTCATGCTTGACGGAGGGATCTGCTTGGTGGCCGTGGTTGTTGGTGTTGTGGCGAATGTGATTGGCTACCAAATCTTGCGGCGCTCTCAGGGTGACGCATCTATTGCCAAGTTGGCGGACGGTCTTGGGGTGGGTTTGGTTGGCTTGCTGTGTTTTCTGTTGGGGCTCACCTTAAATGATGCGCGCGAAAATTATATTCGCGCGATTCACTCCGCCACCGAAGAGGCTCTGCAATGCCGATTGCTGTATCAAGACTTTGGCGTGCTTGCCAAAATGAAAGAGGGCGAACAAGGTGCCGAGGCACAAGGTCTTGCCCTTGAATATGTGCATAACGTGATTGATCATGAATGGACGCAATTGGCTGAATCAACGCCGCGACTGAATGAGAAGGCTGAAATATTGTTGGGGCAATTGCGTCTGGCTGTGAACCCCACTGGGGGAACATTTTTAAGCACCCGTACATGGACGGGTCTGGGCACTGTGGAACATTTGCGAGAATCGCGTTTGCGATTTGCCGAAGAGCGATCTCCCTATGGATTTTGGGTGATTATTGCATCGCTGCTTGCTATGAGTTGCGCATTGATGGGCATGGTGGCTCCAACCAAATTGCGGCTGGGTTTAATCGCCACATTTTGCCTGGGCATGGGAATGGTGTGCGTGTTGATTGATGAATATGAGAAGCCCTACGGAGGATGGATTGCCATTGACGCGCAAAGTATTTTCTTGCCCGGTGAAATGCGCGCGGGCATTGCGCCGTTGTGATAAGTAAGGATCGTGTTGAGCGTAAGTGGCCGCACGCTTGTGGCATTTGTATGAATTCGAAACTGTATTTTGTGATTGACTTGTGAATAACGAAACAGGCGCATACTATGTTGCGTATAGTATGCACACATAAGTCTGATGAAATGACAGGAGAACATTGACATGATCGAAGGCGAATTTCTGCGTGGGGCCGGCATTGTTGCGGTTCTGAAATTGTTGGAGCGCGGCGAAATGTACGGTTACGAACTCGTGGTCGCGCTGGAAAAGCGCACAGATGGGGTGCTGGCATTGGGGCAAAGCACTCTGTATCCCATGCTTTACAACTTGGAGGCAAAAGGATTCATCACCCCGCGTTGGGATGAACAGGGTCCAAGAGCGCGCAAATATTATCGCTTAACTCTCAAGGGGAAAAATCGTCTTGCTAAGGATTCACTGACTTGGCACAAACTGACTACCGCAATGGAATCACTTGGATTCACTTAACTTCAAACAGGAGCAACCGCATGAACGACGGTACAAAAGTAACTGCACAGCCTGGAACAGGGAAGGTCATCGCGCTTTCCCAATCGATCCTTGATTTGATTTCGAAAGTGGTCAAGAAAACAAAATTGCGCAAAGCGGAACGGGTCGATGTTGCCCGCGAACTCACATCGCATTTTCAAGAGGCGCTTGTCACAGGAAAGCAGCCCGATGAGGCGATTCAAAAATTCGGAGATGTGAATGAGTCAGCCCGCACGTTGCGAGCCGCTGCAATCGCCAAGAGAAATCCAATTGACCGCGCGCTTGGTCAAACGTGCATGTGGTCCATGCGCGCAGTGGCTGTGCTGGTGATTGCGTATGCGGTTGTCGCGGTGTACTTCAACACGCAAAGCAGGGTTGTTTCGTTTGATCCCATCAAGCGCTACAGCGATTCGTTGCCAGTTGCAAAGTCGCCAGATCAAGCGGCGTGGACAGGAATTCGTGACGCGCTGATCGCAATGGGTCTTGGAAGTAGTGATCCGCGCCGCGAGTCGACTGGCGTGACTGCTGTCTTAGATAAACCCTTGCCGAGCGATGAACTTTGGACAGAGGCGGCAGGTTGGATTGCCGCGAATCAGCCGCAGATCGCAGCCCTCCACGCCGCCACGAAGCGTTCCATTTTTGGATATCCAACCGGTTCTGCAATGACTGAGGTAGATCGAAAATTCTTTGGTATTCAATCGTTTGCACATCTTCCAACTGAGGCAACTGTAAACGACATTGAAGCGGAGATTCCATTCTTAGGGTTAGTACTTCCGCAATTATCATCAATGACAACCGCGACAAGAATTCTTGCCACCGATATGGTGCATGCTGTCGAAATGGGTGACGGCGAGCGCGCCACACGCGATGCGGAATCCATGATTGCGTTATCAATCCATGTTCAAGAAGGGCGCATACTTATTGGTGATCTTGTTGGCATGTCCATTCGTGCCATGACCGTCAACAACATACTGATGGTGCTTGAATGGAAACCAAAAATCTTCAACGACACGCAACTTCAAAGACTTCAGATCGCGTTGCGTTCAGTGCCTCTGAAGTTGGAGCGGCCCGACTTCACTACTGAGCGCATCATGTATGAAGACCTTGTTCAACGGTTTTACACAGACGATGGCCATGGTGATGGATGGTTTGCGCCAACATGGAAGTTTATCAAGGTCATTCAGTTGTTAGAAAGTGTGAGCGGAGTTGCAGGAATTGAAAAGAAAAGAAACAATCCTTCTCAACTTGTCGCACTTGGTTTCCTTGCAGTTGGAAGGCCATTTGGTGTGTATATGGTGGCGGGACGCAAAGAGTCCAATGAGAAGTTTGATGAGTTTTCGCGAAGGTTTGAAGGTGGCCAGGGGTTGTCATTGCGAGAAGTTGTTGCTGCGGGTAATCAAAACAAAGATGACTTTCAATCGATGATCGAAAACAACAGCACTCGATGGTTATTGTTGAGGTTGATAATGCCAGCGCATGGAAATGTGGCGCTGGATTTTAGAATTGATCAAGAGAAGCGCAACGCCGCGGTGGTTGCCATTGCCGCGGAACAATTTCACCGCGCCAACGGCAAGTGGCCTGCGAGCGCGGATGATTTGGCTTCGTTGTGCAATGGCAAGGCGCCGCACGATCCATGGTGCGACAAGCCCATCATGATGGCCTCAAACGCGGACGGATTTCGCATGTGGTCAGTCGGCCGCGACGAAGTGAATGATCAAGGCAATTTGAATTTGTTTACGCCCTCGATCTTGGGTGGCAAAACTGGTCAGCGTGCGTCTGCGATTGCAAATGTGCCTATTGAGCAGGGTCAACAATCCGTGGATTGGGTGTGGTTCGCGCCGCGCGGCAACACGGATCGGTGGGTTGAGAAGCAATAACACTATTTATTCGTGACAAACATTGATGTGTTGGTTGCCGTGCGGACGCAGGGGTATTGCCGAGTCATTGCAACCAACACGCGATGTTTTTAGTGTAAAGACCGATGATTTGGCGCGAAGCAGCGCGGCTACGATTGGCTTGTGCCAAGCAAGTCTCGCAATGACATAGTCGCGCCCACGCGCGCCGCGAAACCGCGCGCCGTGAAAACCAATGTGCACCTGCCATTTTTTGGTTGCTCGGTGTCGTGCGGATTTCCAAGTCCCGCCGACGATTACATAGAGAAGAAGCTTGACCTGAATGAATACTTGATCGACAAGCCCGCCGCCACATTCTTTGTGCGCGTGTCGGGCGACTCCATGATTGGCGCGGGCATTCACCCCGATGATCTTCTCATTGTGGATCGCTCCAAGGAGCCCAAGAATAAATCCATTGTGCTGGCCATTGTTAATGGCGATTTCACGGTGAAGCGCTATATGTGTCGCGGCGGAAAAATTATTCTGAAGGCGGAGAACCCCGCGCACGCGGACATTGCCATTGTGGACGGAATGCAATTTGAAGTGGTGGGCGTATGCACAAATGTCATCCACAATCTCAAGTGAGCCCCGCGCATTCGCCGTGTGTTGCCAGCGCGCCAACTAGCGCGCAAGACGCGTCGCATATTTCAAACGCAATGCCCGCGCCAGACGCGTCGTCTATTTCCAACTTAGCGCCCACACCAATCTTTGCGCTCGTGGACGGCAATAGTTTTTATTGTTCGTGCGAGCGCGTGTTCAATCCATCGCTCATCAATCAGCCCGTGATTGTGTTAAGCAACAACGACGGCTGCGTGATTTCGCGCACCGATGAGGCCAAGGCCATCGGCATAAAGATGGGCGATCCGCTGCACTTGATCGGCGACATCATTCGGCGCCACCGCGTGCGCGTGTATTCATCCAACTACGCGCTGTACGGTGACATGTCCGCGCGCATGATGACCACGCTTGCGCAGTTCACGCCGGAGTTGGAGGTGTACAGCATTGATGAAGCGTTCTTGTCGCTTGATGGTTTCGCGAACCGCGACCTGGCCGACTATGCGCGCGAGATTCGCCGCGTGGTGCGCCGCGATACCGGCATTCCAACCGCGATTGGAATTGGTCCAACCAAAGTGCTGGCCAAAGTTGCCAATCGCGCCGCCAAGAAAAATAAAAGAAGCGGGGGCGTGTTGAATCTGTGCGATCGCGCGGCGCAGGACAGCGTGCTTGCGGAGTTCGCGGCGGCCGATGTGTGGGGCATTGGCGCGCGCAGTGCGGCCAAGTTGGCGCGCATGGGCGTGACCACCGCATTGCAATTGCGCGACGCGGATGTGGACGCCGTGCAAAAGTTGCTCACCATTGTGGGTCGGCGCATTGTGTTGGAGTTGCGTGGCCAGTCATGCCTTGCGCTTGAAATGGTGCAGGAAGATCGCAAGCAAATTGTCAGTTCAAAATCATTCGGGCGGCCCGTGTACACACTTGATGATCTGAAAGAAGCCGTGGCCAACTATGTCACGCGCGCATGCGAAAAGTTGCGCCGCCAAAAAAGCGCGTGCCACACGCTGAGCGTGTTTGTGCAGACCAATCGCTTTAAAGATGGCCCGCAGTATTACAACAGTGGCACGATTACTTTTGGCGCGGGAACCGCAAGCACCGTTCGCATGATCGCGGCGACCAGCGGCGTGCTTGAAACTATTTTTCGCGACGGCATTGAATATAAAAAAGCCGGCGTAATTCTTTCGGACTTGCGCCCCGCAATCGCCGTTGAATTTTCACTGTTTGATGACCAGCGCCAACATTCGCAGGACATCAAGGCGATGAAAGTAATGGACGCCATCAACGCGCGCATGGGCCGCGACACGCTGAAGGTTGGCGCGTGCGGGAATGCCAGTGCGAACACAAGTGCCAGTAGTGGCGCGGCAAATACGCCCGCGCCCGCATGGACCATGAAGGCCGCCATGCGCACACCGTGTTACACCACGCGCTGGCAAGACCTGCTGCAAGTTGGCTAGTGAGCGCCGTAAATGTGGCGGTTGAGAGTTGTTGACGTATTGAAATGCCAGAACTAATGTTCGCGACTATGAATTCATCTAAAAAGACTGTGATCAAAGTTATAGCCATGATCGCAGCGAATGTTTTTGCAACTGTTTTCGCCAGCGCGCGCGCCGATGATGTGCAGCGCGTGAAATTATTTGTGCGCGAAACTCGAATCACAGTCAACGGACGCACCATCAACTGCATTGCCACATTGGCTATCACGCGGATTCGGGCATGTTGACCCTGCTGAAATATGACGGCGCGGACACGCAATTCTGGCAACCAGAACAAGTGCCGCTGGAAAAATTAAGTTTGGAATGAGCCACTTTGGGCGCATGTAAGCGTAAGAATGCTGACGAATGTCAACGCAAATCGCGTGGGCGCAAGTCCAAGCGCGAGCAAGTTCAGTATGTCATTCGTGCTACTGGCCGCGACCGCATGATTTTAAATTTGAAGCCACGTTGTTATTCTGAATAGGTTCGTATTGCCAGCATGAGCCAATTTATGCAGACGATTGTGCCCCGTGAACAAGTCCTATGAGTTTTGATCTTGCCAAACTTATTTCAGACAACGCTGGTCGTGGCACGCAACTGCACGCGCAGCACATCAATCCTCGCTTCGCCACGGTTCTGCGCACGATTGGCTTTGACAATAATTATGTTCGCGCCAGTGGCGCGCATTTGTGGGACGACGGCGGCAATCAATATCTTGACATGCTTGCCGGATATGCCGTGTGCAACTTTGGCCGCAACCATCCAACCATTCGCAAGGCGTTGACGGATTGCCTGGCCCTGGATCTGCCCAGCATGATTCAGTTTCAGGCGCCGCCGCTTGCCGGTTTGTTGGCGCAAGAGTTAAAGCGTCGCGTTGGTCGCGGTTTGGATTTTGTCTTCTTCACCAACTCGGGCACCGAGGGCGTTGAGGCGGCGATTAAGTTTGCCAAGTGCGCAACGGGTCGGTCTGCGTTGCTGTATGCGCCGAAAGCATTTCACGGATTGACAAGCGGCGCGCTTTCGCTGAACGGTTGTGAAAGTTTTCGTGGAGGCTTCGCGCCATATTTGCCCGAGTGTCGCCTGGTTGCCTTTAATGATTTGTCCGCGCTTGAGCGCGCGCTTGCCGCGCGCGATGTCTCCGCGTTTGTGATTGAACCCATTCAAGGCAAGGGCGTGAATATTCATTCGCCTGGATATTTGCAGGCCGCCGCGCAACTGTGCCACAAGTACGGCGCGCTTTTTATCGCGGATGAAGTTCAAACCGGCATTGGTCGCACGGGTTCATTTCTTGCAATCGATCAAGAGGGCGACGTTGAACCAGACATGGTTGTGTTGTCCAAGGCGTTGTCGGGTGGATATGTGCCTGTTGGTGCCGTGTTGGTGCGCGGCGAAGTGTGGCAAAAAGTTTTCTCGTCGCTTGATCGCGCGGTTGTGCATTCAAACACATTTGGGCAGGGCGCCATGGCCATGGCGGCGGGTCTTGCGTCGCTTGCGGCGTACGACGAAACAAACGCGGCGCAGAACGCGTGCGACATGGGTGCGCTTTTAAAGAATGGACTTGAAGCCCTGAAGCCGCGCTTTGAAATGTTGAAAGACATTCGCCAGCGTGGGCTGATGATTGGCATTGAGTTTGGCGCGCCGAAATCGTTGTTGCTTAAAGGCGCGTGGAGCGCGTTGCACGCCATGAACGAAAATCTTTTCGCGCAGGCCGTTGTGATTCCGCTTATGGAGGACCATCGCATTATTTGCCAAGTGGCGGGCCACAACCAAGACGTGGTGAAACTTATTCCGCCACTGGTGATCAACCAAGACGATGTGCGCTGGTTCTTGCGCGCCTTTGAAGATGTCATGGTGAAATTGCATCGAGTCTCCGTGCCGTTGAGTTTGTTGGCGCGGCTTGGTCGCAACGCTATTTTTGGCGGCAAAAAAAGCGCGATGCGGCCTTCTGCAATTCTTGCCGATGAACAATCGCATGCTGATTAATTGAGCGTTCCAGCGTCACTTGGAGCGATTTGGTCGTACAGAGCGTGCTAAACAGCATTAAATCAAGTTGAATTGAAGAAAATTTAAAAGTTTCAATAGCGCGCGCCGATTGTCGTGGCATAGTGGTCATACATGGTTTCCTTTGTCGTGCCCTCCGCTAGATAGTCAACAATGTTTCTCACAAGCAATACGCATACAAAAATTGGTCGTTGCTGTCTCCTTGTGATTGCGGCGCTTGCGCTTTCCATGCACGCCAACGCCGCGGGCAGGGAAAAACTTTCAAAGGCAACTTCGCGTGGTGGCGCGCGCGCGGCGGCGGTCGCGGTCAACGCATCCAGTCGTCAAGTCGTTGTGCCCGATCCAATTCCATCCGGCGCCCCAAAAGTGCCGGCCTATTTGCGAACCACTTTCGACTGGCTCACTTCGCACATACCCGTTGGCGAAAGTCCGTTGGTCACACAAGAATTCATGTTGGCCCACACCAAGATTGCGTTTGAAGCATGGACCACCGCGCCGTGGGCAAGTCAAATCAGCGAGGAAGTTTTTCGCGAGGCCATTCTTCCTTACGCAAGCATTAGTGAAACGCGCGAGTTGTGGATAACCAATATGCGAACGGCATGTTTGCCACTGGTTGCACACGCAACTTCTCCAGCGCAAGCCGCGGTGATTTTAAACCAAACCGTCTTCAACTATTTCAATGTGCACTATTCCACGTTGCGCGAACGCGCCGATCAGTCGCCAAGTGAATCCATTAAGTCTGGACTTGCTTCGTGCTCCGGTCTTTCCATTTTTCTAGTGGATGCTTGCCGTTCCGTTGGCGTGCCCGCGCGCATGGTTGGTGTACCAATGTGGATGGATGGCAGTGGCAATCACTCATGGGTTGAAATTTGGGACGGCGCGGCGTGGCGATATACCGGCGTCGATGAACCTATTGGAGATCAATTGGATATCGCTTGGTTTTCTGATCGCGCCAGTCATCAAAGCAACGCCAATCCTGCAAATGCAATTTATTCAATCACTTGGCGCAATACTGGAATTTTGTTTCCGCTTGTGTATGACGAAACTCGCGCAAGCGCGTGGTGCGTGGATGTCACGGATCGTTATACCGCGGTTTCAAATCCACTTGGCCCCAATGATTTACTTGTGCGCGTTGTGGTGCGTCAGCAGGCTGGCTCCGTCAGAGAAATCTCCGCCGTGCAGGCCGTGGTGGACAATGTCATCGTTGCCAGCGGCAACAGCAAGGACGAGCGTTCCGACTTGAATGACAGTTTGGAATTGATTGTTCCGAAAGATCGTTTCAACGCGGGCGATATCTCATGGCTCATGGATGGTCTTCCGCCCGCCGCAATCGATCAATACCCACTTCCTGACGCGTCGATCAACATGACTCTTATCAAGCAACCCGGTGGGTAAGCGCGTTCGCGTATAGCATTAGCGCATGAACACACAATTACATCGCGGGGCTTTTGCGTGCGCAATGAGTTTGTTGCTGATCACCGGCATGGCAGCAACTTCATGCGCCGCGCGCGTGGCGTCCAAACTTGTTGGTCAGAAGGGTGACGCCAATCAAACACATGCATTGAAAGAGTTGGCGCCGCTTTACGCGCAGCCAAAGTTCATCGCGCCGGGGCCGGCCTTTGATGCCAAGAAAGTCATGGCGGGGAAAAGCATTTACCGAATCGCTGGTCCAAACAGCAATCCGTGGTATCAGCAGGGGTTCAACGGCATGAAGAGCGCGGCTGAGAAAGTGGGCTATCCATTTTCCGCGTGCAGCAATGAGGGACAACTTTCCCAATATCAACAATGCATGGCCGAAGGCATAAAGCAAAAAGCCACATTGATTGATTTGTTTGCCGGGCCAAATCCAAATGACCTTGCGCTAGAAATCACCGCCGCGAAGGCCGCTGGAACGCTTGTTGCCGTGAGCCACAATTTTTGCATGGATGCAACGGTTCCAAATGTCAGCGCCAATTTCTCGGTGGACTTTGCGCTTGCGGCGCGGTTGCTTGCCGACTGGGTAATTTCCAAAAACGAAACCGCGCATGTGTTGGTGTTGGTGTCGGACGAAATTCCTTCAACCGCCGACATGCGCGCCGGAATCACCTCCGAGTTTAAACAATTCGGTGGAACCGCCATTCAATATAGTTTTGTGAATGTGTCCATTGCGCAGTGGGGCACGGGTCTCAAGCCCGCGGTGGAGAAAGCCATTGCCGCGGATCCAAAACTGTCATACATCATTTGCATTTACGACAGCATGTCGGAGTTCGTGGTGCCAGCCATTGCGGCGGCCAAGATGGAAGGAAAGGTGAAAGTGATTGGTTTCAACGGAACACCGTTTGTGCTTGACATGGTTCGCGCGGGCAAAGTTGAAATGACCGTTGGCGAATGTCAGGAGTGGACCAGTTACGCCATCAGCGACGCGGAAATGCGCTTGATTGGCGGCATGGGCGCGGTGAAGAACATGCATATTCCGTTTCGCATTTTTGACAAGAGCAACGCGGTCGAAGCCGGCGTGCCCGCAACATACGGCAAGGGGTATGGCGGCACATTCAAAGCTGACTACGCCAAGTTGTGGGGACTTTAAATTTCTCGTCAGGTATTCAGCGTGAATGTCGCTTTGTGAATCACACATCGAACTACTTCACCGCGTTGATCGCCCCAACATAGTGCTGATTTCTACGCCGTTACACTTGGAACTGGCAAAACAAATTTTGATCAACGCACTCCAATCAACAATCCACTGAAAGGGTATTGCAGCATGTCCACCCTCTTAAAAATATCCGTCGTCATTTTTCTGTGCGCAGGCGTCTTCATTCCAATGCAAGGTTGCAAGAACGGACCGCCGCCAGTCATGTTGGCGCGGCGTCTTTTTAAAAACAAGGATCAAGACCTGGGCGCCATTTCGCAGGGTGCCGTGTTGAAGCTGACAAAATCCTCCGACGGCACCGCCACTGTTGGTCAAGACTTCAAGGTCTCACTCGCGTCGAAGTCGGGTGATGGACAAGCGTGGCAATGCCGCACAGCCAGCGATCCATATGTGCTTGTTGATGCAGCTTCCGAGACCGACCCCGCGGGAACGGTTGCGTCTGGAACAGGGATTCAAACGATCTATCACCTGCACGCGAACGCCGCGGGCAACGCAAAGATTGAGTTCGCGCTTGTAAGCACCACCGATAAGAACAGCTCGGCGAAGGAGACCATCACATTGGAAGTGGAAGTGAAGGCGGCGGCTGCGAAGTAGCTGCGTACATTGAGTGCACCGCCGCGCTTGAAACCGCCCGCACTTCGGCGCCCGTCGTGCGCGCAAGTTGCAACGCCGATTCGTAGCAGGGTGTTTCGACGACAACATGATCGCCAGGCTGCAAGAGCGCGTGATACGCCGCGAATATTCCCTCTTCGGCCGCAGAGACAACGACAATGTCTTGCGCAGCGGTGGTCTTATATATCCCCGATGCGGCGGCGCGCATTTCTGGCGCGCCTGGGCTCTCTGTATATCGAAGTTGTTGCAAGAAGAGTCGGTCCGCGGCGCCGGGTTCAAGCGCCAAAATATCCGCCACCGCTACGGATTCGGCATCGCTCGACGAAAGCAAGTGGGGCGCCGTGAATTCGTGCAACGAGAAATACTGTTCGATACGAAACGGCGGAATCTTCATGGAGCCATGATAGGAATGTCAAAGCCCGGGGACTGAACTTGGCATACGCACGAACATTGGTATTTCACTGACGGTTTGGAATCCAAGTTTTTTATACACCGGTTCGCCATCGGGCGTCGCTTGCAGCACACCAACTCTGTAACCAAGCGCGCGCGCAATGCGCAGGGGCTCCGCGGTCAAGTGCGCGCCCAAACCTTTTTTACGTTCTTCTACAAGCGTCGCCACACAGTAAATACCAGCCACGCCTTCGTGTAAAAACAGAAGCGATGTCGCGAGCATTACTCCATTGCGAAGGATGGCGAAGAATTGAAGCGCAGCATCAGGCGCGGAATTTGTGTTGACTACGGTTGGCCTAAATTCCGCAGCGACCCCAAGCGGAAGTCCATAGCCGCGCGCTAACACATCGGCCCAAATATCGCCATCGCTCACACTGATGCGCTTGAACTCCAATCCGGGCGCCAGCGTGGTTGGTGTCAGCGCGTTCATTTCAACAACCATTCCGGGCATCGCAGGTTGCAGAGCAAATCCCGCCGCCTGCATGCATGCGGCAACTTCTGCGGAAGGCGTGGATGCAAAAATAGTCGCCGATGGAAAAGTATTTTGTAGAAGCGGTTCAATGGCGCGCGCCGTGGCCTGCGCGTCAAAAGCATTTGCCATAATTGCCAAGTTGCCTAATGGGTGAGGCAAGCCAGTGACAAGCCGCATAAACGCGGGCTCAGTGTGGACATTTGGTCCGTGCGCAATCGCACGGAACATTGCGTCAAGGTTGGTTGCGGCAACGGTTTCGGCGCTCTCTCTCAGGCTGGCAAGCGATGGAACAGGTTGAGTCGTATGCATGGGGTCAGATTATCAATTTAAAAAGACAAGACGCCGATTTCTCAGCGCCTTGCTTACCGATTAGAAATTACAACGCCCCTTTCAAACCCTTCTAAGATCGAATTAGTTTTTGTACTCGCCTTCAAGTTCATTCGGCACGCTTTCATCGACGGCGTCCGAGGCGGTCTCACCCAAATTGTCTGGGTCCATGTTCGTGGTGCGTGGCGTTTCTTCCATCTCGCGCATGCGGTGCCAATCATCCAAACTAATCAACACTTCGCGCGCCACGCTTCCCTTGTGGTCGCTCAGAATTCCAGCCAGGCCCATTTGATCCACCAGGCGACTCGCGCGGCCATAGCCAATGGCAAGACGTCGTTGCAACAAACTCACGCTGCCGCGGCCAGATTCAATAATGATTTCCACGGCTTTTTCAAAGAATGGATCGCGCTCGGTACAGTCGGTTGCGGCTGATCCACCGTCGCGGGCGTCGTTGTTGGCAACGGCTTTGGTTCCGCGAATGGCAATCAGTGATCGTTCAAACGAAGGCTTGGCCACGTCTTCCAAGAAGCGCGCAACTTTACGCGTTTCGCTGTCGGTGACAAGCGTGCCTTGCGAGCGGCGAAGTTCGCTGCTGCTTGGCGTAAGTACCAACATGTCGCCTTGACCAAGTAAAAGTTCCGCGCCCTTTTGATCCAGCACAATTCGGCTGTCCATTCCGCTGGCTACTTTAAAGCTGACGCGGCAAGGCATGTTGCTCTTAATCAAACCCGTCACAACATCCGCTTGCGGCCGCTGTGTTGCAAGCACCAAGTGCATGCCAACCGCGCGCGCCTTCTGCGCAATGCGAACAATGGATTGCTCCACTTCCTTGTGCGTCATGATTAAGTCGGCCAACTCATCAACCACAAACACAAGAGCCGGCAGCTTCTTTGGAATGCGCGCCTTCTCCAAATCATTGGCTGGCTTCAAGCGCGCGTACAACTCTTCTTCGCCAAGACCGTTGTATGCGGTGATGTCGCGGCAGCCCGCGTTCTTGAGCATTTCATAGCGCTCATTCATTTTGTCCACGGCCCATTCCAGAATGCCGGCGGCCTTGGACATTTCCGTGACCACGGGGCACATTAAGTGCGGAATCTCGGCAAATTGGCTCATTTCCACCATTTTGGGATCAACCAAGCACAGCTTTAATTCATCGGGGCGCTTGGTGTACAGCCAGCCCATGATGATGGTGTTCATGCACACGCTCTTGCCGCTGCCGGTGGTGCCGGCGATCAGCATGTGCGGCATCTTGGCAAGGTCAAGCACTAGGGGCTCGCCCGCGGAATCTTTTCCAAGGAACATTGGCAGCACCATGTCTTTGGCGTGGCCGCCGCTCATGAGTTCCTTCAACATCACTTTTTCTTTTTGGCGATTTGGAACTTCAATGCCAATGGATGTGCGGCCAACCATGTTTGGCAAGATGCGAATGTTTGGCGCTTGCAAACTGCGCGCAATGTCCGAGGCGATGGTTTGCAGGCGCGCCACGCGCGTGCCCGGGGCAAGCTCAACGGAATACAGCGTGACCACGGGTCCACTTTCAATGCCAGTCACTTCGCCATCAATTTGAAATGTGTGCAATGTTTGCTCAAGCACTTTCGCTTGATCGCGCACATAGGCCTCTACGGCTTCGGACCAATTACCTTCGGGGTCGCCAAGAAGATCAAGCCCAGGGAATTGGTAGCCGTCGTAATTTTCTTGGCGCGGAATATCTTCATCACGCGCGACAACGGTGTTGGTGCCAGCCATGCGCAGCGGAAGTTTGGCAATCTTGGCTTTCAGTTCCTCCTCGGTCAGCACGCGGGGCGCGGCCACTTCGGCAATGGCGTTGTTGGCTTCCTCAACGGCGTCCATTTCCTCCTCTTCGGTTTCCTCATAATCATCGTTTTCGTCGGTGATTTCGTCGGTTTCTTCTGATTCGTCTTCTTCAGACTCGTCGGCGATTTCGGTTTCGTATTCCTCGGCTTCAAGCAGTGCGGATGCCTTTGCGGAAGTCTTTGCCATGGCGACTGCTTTGGCCGCGGCCCTTGCGCTTACCTTGCCGCCAATTTTGGCGCCCGCAAGCGCTGGAGTAAGAAGAGTTGGACGCGTTCGCAATTTGGCAATGAAACTTTGCCAATCCACATGACGCATTGGCGCGGACCAATTCCACAAGTGCGAGAAATGTTTTGGAAGCGCGAACAAAATTTCATCCATGCACACAATTGCGCCAAGAGCCAGCGATGTCAGCAGCGCCAAACTTGTGGCGGTGCCGCTGAAGCGCAATTGCAATTCGCCCGTGATCCACTGCGGAACAAGTCCAGCTTCGCAACCTGCCAGCGCGCCAAGTCGTGGAAACCACAACGCATGGATCGCGCTGAAGGACAACATCATTAAACATGCGCCAAACATTCGCACCATTGGATGAGTGACGCGCCGACCACTTGCCACCGCGCCAAGGCCAATCGCAAACGCGATCATTGGAAGCCACGCGCCAAATCCAACGCCCATATAAATCCAATATGAAATGATGGCGCCCAGTTTGCCCATGAGATTGCTTGCGGGGTTGGAGTGAATGGCCACAACATGGCTTGGCCAATCAGCGCTGTTGAATGTCGCCAGCGCCAGAAATAGGAACACCCACGTTCCCGCGGCCATGATCCAAGCGGCGCGGCGGGCGAAGGTGGGTGCGGGAAGGTCACTGAATGACCCAGTTGAACCAATAGATGCTGTGCGTGCCATGGCTTGTAAGATCGGAAAAATGGCGGTTTCTTCGCCAAATTTGGCGGTTGGAATCGGTGACCGCATCGTGCCATCTATAGAAGGTTGGTGGCGGAGCTTGTTGGACAGGGAGTTGGTCAAGAGGTTTGGGTTGGCGCAACGTGGTCGTTGGGGGCCTCTTTGACGGGTGTTCTTGGCAATCAGTAGGCATTTTATGCGTGAAATTGCCCATGTTTGCAAGGTTTTTCAACTTTTAACCTTCAATGAAAGCCAAATTGCCCACACTTGGTTACTATCGAAATTGTGAAATTTCAACTTATTGATGCGGTCTTGGAGCGGTCGGAGGATCGGATCGTGGCTATCAAAAACGTCACATCGGCCGAGGAATACCTTGCGGATCACTTTCCCGGATTTCCAGTGTTGCCTGGGGTTTTCATGCTGGAAGCCATGGTTCAGGCGGCACGCGAACTGTTAAAAGATCAATCCAAAGTTCGATTGGTGCTGGGCAATGTGCGCGCCTTGCGCTACGGAAGTTTTGTGCGACCAGGCGAGGCGCTGCAAGTGGAAGTGACGCGCGAAAAAATTCATGAAGATGGATCCTTTGGTATGAAAGGTACGGCCCTGGTTGTCCGCTCCACCGGAGTTGGCGAAACGGCAGTCTCGGGTCGCTTTACAATGCGACCCGTTCGAATTCACGCCGCCGTCGCGGCCACTCACTAATCCGCCGCCCATGGAAGGGAGGCATCAACATTGAATGGAGAATTCACATTGTCATTTGATCGCACACAGATAGAAGAAGGCGTTCGCGAAGTTCTTGAAGATGCGCTTGGCGTTGACGCGGAGGATGTCAAGCCAACGTCCACGCTGACTGGCGACTTGGGCGCGGAGAGCATTGACTTTTTGGACATTCAATTTCGCTTGGAGAAGAAATTTTCAACGCCCGCCAATCCGTTCAAGATTGAGCAGGGTGAATTGTTCCCGGAGAACATGTTGCAGGACGCAAGCATGGTTGAGAATGGCAAAGTGACCGACAAGGGATTCGCGCTTTTGAAGGAAAAACTGCCGCATATTGACTTTTCCAACCTTGAAAAAGATCGCTCCGTGGGCAAGCTTGGCGAGGTGTTCACCGTGAAAAGTTTGACCGACTTTGTGGACAACAAACTCAAGGCGTGATGTTGGTTTGTGCGGCGTGAAATTTTTTGTGCGCTTGAAACATAGAGTTTGAAACATAGAGCTTGAAACATAGAGCTTGAAACATAGAGTTTGAAACATAGAGCTTGAAACATAGAGCTTGAAACATAGAGCTTGAAACATAGAGCTTGAAACATAGAGCTTGAAACATAGAGCTTGAAACATTGGTAGAAAGAATCGCCCATGCGTTGGATGTGGATTGACATGATGGTTGCGTTTGAACCAGGACACCGCTTGACCGCGGTGAAGAATGTCAGTTTGGCGGAGGACCATTTGCATGACCACTTCGCGGATCAACCCATCATGCCAGCGTCGCTGATGCTGGAAGGCATGGCGCAGACCGCGGGCGTGTTGGTTGGAAGCATGCGCGGCTTTAAAGAGAAAGTCATTCTTGCCAAGATTGGGTCGGCCACCATTGACGCGGATGTGATTCCAGGCCAAACCATACGCTACGACGCCGTGATTGAGCGCGTGGATGAGTCTGGCGCCAGCACAAAAGGCACTATTTCTTGCTTTGATCACCGTACTGGCGCCTGGACGGACATTGGGTCCACGGAAATTATCTTCAGCCACATTGACAACAATCGCAGCGGCATGAATTTTCCCAAGGAGAACTTTGTCTTTGGTGAAAATTTCAAGCACCTACTCAACGCCGCCGGTCTTTCGCAAGTTATGACCGCTGCGGGAGTGACTGGGCCGTAAGGCTTGCGCGCCATGCATCATCTTGCCGTCTATGCCGGTTCATTTGATCCCATCACCTTGGGGCACATTGATGTGCTAGAGCGCAGCCTCAGTATTTTTGACGAGGTTATTCTTGCCATTGGAATTAATATTGACAAGCCGCCGCTGTTCACCATTGAGGAGCGCCGCGAGTTCGCGCAGATTTTAGTTGAGCGCTTGCTGCAGAAAAATTCAAAGGGCGCCAAGATTCGCGTGGAGAGTTACAACGGACTCACCACGGACTTCGCGCGCAAGCAAAATGCGTCGGCCATTATCCGCGGCATTCGCAATGTCACCGACCTTGCGTCTGAATGCCAACTGGCCATTACCAATCGGCAGGTTGCGGAAATTGAGACCGTATTTATTTTAACGGGCGAAAGTTTTGCATATGTCTCTAGCAGCCTGATCAAGCAAATAGCGGCTTTTGGCGGGGATTTACAGCGACTTTCCGCGCTTGTGCCACCGGAAGTCATCGCCGCGCTTGAAAGCAAGCGGCGCGATCCCAATGATCCGCTGAGTCGTTTGGCCAAGGAATCCGCCCCGGACTAAATCCCGGACTACATCTGCAACCACACCATGGCGGCTAGTTTAAAAATTATTTCCATTGGCGCCATGAGTGCGCATCCGTTGTGGAGCGAGAAGGGTGATGTGCGCGCGGCGCACACAACGACTTCGCTTGTGGTTTCGGGTGACGCCGTGATTTTAGTTGACCCGTCGTTGCCGCCGCAAATTTTATTGCCGCGCTTGTCCGAGCGCACCGGCAAGAGCGCCGAAAGTATCACGCATGTTTTTCTAACCAGCTTTCATCCGCTTCGCCGGCGCGGCTTGGCGGCATTTGCAAATGCCACCGTGTGGATTGGCGAGCTTGAGCAACAAGGCGTGCGCGAGCAACTTCGTGAAAAACTGGAGCAGGCTCGCGCGGGAAAAGACGCGGAGCTGACGCGCATGTTGCGCGAGGAGTTGGAAATTCTTAACGCCTGTGAAGTGGCGCCAGACAAATTGGCCGAGGGCGTGGATTTATTTCCGCTGCCTGGCGTTGCGATTGGTTCAAGCGGCCTGCTTTTGCCCACGCCCGCCACCACCATTTTGATTGCGGGCGACGCCGTTGCCACGGCGGAGCATTTAGAGCAGGGGCGCGTGCTGTCGCCGTGCTTTGACATTGAGCAAGCCCGCGATTCGCTCAAGGAAGCCATAGAAATTGCCGACATGATCGTGCCCGGACGCGACAATCTGATCAACAATCCGTCGCGACGGTTTTAAAGGAAAGCGGGCTACTATTGGCATCTGTGGAATACAACAACGCACCACTGAATGAATCGCTTGCAACCAATCGCACCACCGACGCGGGCGCCGGCGAAGCCATCACTTTGCGCACATTGGCGCGCATGGCGCGCGAGCACAAACGATTCACATGCTTGACCTGCTACGACGCAACCACCGCGCGCTGGCTTGACCGCGCAGGTGTGGAAGTTTTATTGGTGGGCGACACCGCGGCTGAAGTCATTCTTGGACACACGGCAACCATTCACGCGCCGCTTGATTTCATGGTTGAGATCACCGCGGCCGTGAAGCGTGGCGCGCCACGGCGCGTGGTCATGGCCGACATGCCGTTTCTTTCCTATCAATGCGAACAGGCCGACGCCATTCGCAACGCCGGAAGATTTCTTACCCAGGGCATGGCCGATTGCGTGAAGCTTGAAGTGGATCGCTCGTTCGCCGCGCTTGTGGAGCAAATGGCGCGCGCTGGAATTCCAGTGGTGGCGCATGTTGGAAGCCGTCCGCAACAAGCCAAGATGAAGGGCGGATATTTTTCCGCGGGTCGAACCGCTGAGGACGCTGTTCGCATTGTTGCCGACGCGTCAGCAATGGAAGCCGCCGGCGCCAACATGTTGCTTGTGGAAGCGTGTCCACCGGAAGTGACGCAACTTATTGTTGAGCGCGCCACAATTCCAGTGATTGGTTGCGGAGCTGGCGCCAGTTGCCACGGACAAGTTGTTGTATTGCAAGACATTCTTGGCTTGAGCGATTGGCAGCCCGCATTCGCGCAACCGCTTGCCAATGTGGGGCAAGCCATTCAAGCCGGAGCCTTGGCATTTGCAGAACTGGTTCGCGCGGGGAAATTGCCTGGAAAGACCTATCGCATGGAGCAAGCCGAGCAGGAAAAACTGCGCGTCATGTTGCGTTCTGGAAGCGACTCGCATGCGGCGCATTGAATTTCTTGGTCCATCGTTGGTGGTGTTTGCCGCGGCGGGCGTGTTGTTGTTGGTTGGACCCACCGCGGTGCGCCAAGTTTCAAAAGGCATTGTTGCCTCGCAAATGAACTCAGCACAGGAGCGCCTTCACACGGGTTCATTGCTTGATCAAATGTCGCAGGCTTCGCGCGACGTAGCAATATTTGTGGAGCCCAGCGTTGTGCATGTCAGCAGTTCTGGCGACTCAAATAGTCGCAGTGGAAGACGTAATTTTATTAATTCTGGCAGCGGTTGGGTCTATGATGACGACGGACATATTGTGACAAACGCGCATGTGGTAGAGGGAGCCACGCGGCTTGAAGTGCAAATGGTGGACGGTGAACGACGCGAGGCGAAATTGCTTGGAACGGATTTGCGCACAGACATTGCTGTCTTGCAAGTGGATGCGCAGGGACTTGTGCCCGCGCGACGCGCGACGCAGGATCCTCAACAAGGCGACATGGTGTTCGCATTTGGCAGTCCATTTGATTTTCGTTTTTCCATGAGCAATGGAATTGTGTCCGGGCTAGGACGCGCCGCGGGCATAAGCGAAATTGAATATGAAAATTTTATCCAGACGGATGCGGCTATTAATCCAGGCAATTCTGGCGGACCGCTGACCAACACCAAAGGCCATGTTGTTGGCATGACAACCGCCATAGCCACCGGCCAAGGAAATGGCATTTCTCAGGGGCAATTCGCAGGTATTGGCTTGGCCATACCCATCTCCATGATCGACAATGTGGTGGATCAACTTATCGATCACGGCGAAGTGGTGAAGGGGTACTTGGGAGTTTCCATGCGTGATATGGAAGAGATATCTCGAATGCGGATGCGAGATCCACTTCTGCAGACAACTTCAAATATGTTTCAAGGTGATGGCGCAGCCATTGTATTTGTAAGTCCACTTAGTCCAGCCGAAATCGCGGGCTTGCGTGTTGGCGATATTGTCACGCAATTTGCGGGGCAGCGAATTCAGAACGCCTCTCAGTTGCGCAGCATGATTGCTTCGCGCCAGCCAAATGAAAGAATCTCCATTGATTTGTGGCGACCCGATGCTTTAAAAAAAGGTGGCGATATGATTTCATTGCAGGTTGTGATGGGGCAGCTTAAACCTGAAACAAATTCCGATGGAATTGTCGAAGCCCTGCGAAATGTTGGAATTAAAAAACTGATCACCGCGACGGATGCGGCGGCACAGCAATTTGGTGTGGCCTTTGAGCGCGGCGTGATGGTGGAAGAGGTGGTCTTGGGATCAAGTGTTTCGGACATAATGCCACCGGGCACGATGATCGTGGAAGTGTTCGGTCAAAAAATAAACAATCTTGACGACTTTTACACGCGAATCACTAGGCAAATTCAAGCATCGCGCAGGTTGGAATTTATCCTTGTGCTTGGAGTGCGTCAGCCAAACGGCTCCGTTGAGCGGGTTCTAATTCCGCTTCAATGAGAGGTAAGATCAATTCGATGAGCGCGAAACATTTATTGGAGGTTCGTGATCTTAAGACATGGTTTCCCATTCGCCGCGGAGTGTTGCAGCGCGTCACGGGATATGTAAAAGCCGTGGACGGCGTGAACTTTTATTTGGACAAAGGTGAAACATTGGGATTGGTCGGTGAATCCGGTTGCGGCAAGACCACGGTTGGGCGCACCTTATTGCGTTTGGCGGACCACACTGGTGGACAAGCCTTGTTTGAAGGCGCGGATATTTTTGCCATGAACTCCACGCAGTTGCGCGCGGCGCGGCGCAAGATGCAAATTATTTTTCAGGATCCAGGCGGAAGTTTAAATCCGCGCATGCGCGTGGGTCGTATTGTGGGCGAGCCGATCGAAGTGCACGGTCTTGCCAGCGGCGATGAATTGCGCGAACGCGTTGAGCAATTGTTGGAGCGCTGCGGCTTGTGGCGCGCCGCGGTCGATCGATATCCGCACGAGTTCAGCGGTGGTCAGCGCCAACGCATTGGCATTGCGCGCGCGCTTGCCTTGAACCCGGCGTTGATTGTGTGCGACGAACCAACCAGCGCGCTTGATGTCAGCATTCAAAGCCAGATATTGAATTTACTCAAGGATTTACAGGACGAATTTCAATTGTCCTATTTGTTCATCAGCCATGACATGGCGGTCATTCACCACATTTGCGACCGGATTGCGGTGATGTATGACGGCAAGATTGTGGAGGAGGGCCCACGCGACGAGGTGATTCACAATCCCAAGCATCCGTACACTCGGGCGTTGCTAAGCGCGGTGCCAGAGGCGGATCCGCGGCTCAAGCGAACGCTTGTGCAAATGCAAGGTATGCGCACTTGACGCGCGCGGCCACGGATTTGCCTGGCGAGCAACCCGCGCCGACCGCGGCGCAGATGAAAAAGCAAATCTTGTTTCGCAGGTGGTTTGCGGTGATCTTTGTTTCACTTTCAGTGACAGCGATTTATTTTGGCTGGTTCGTCACGCGCAATGTGCGCGATGATGCCAAGCAAACGGACATTCAACTTCGATCGGTGGCGTGGGCCATCATGAGTTACTCCGTGGCCAACAATGCCATGCCAACTTCGCAGGATGAGTTTGTGAAATTTATTTCCGCAAATGAGCAATGCTTGAGCGCGCCGCGGCGCGCGGGCGAATGGCCCGCCTCGCAAGAGGACGCGCAGGCGAATGTGGTTGCCGCGGATATCGCCGCGGCCGTTGCGGGACGCGTCGAAGTGATTTGGCCACCAACGGGAAATTTGACGCCTGTGCTGCAAGTGCGTGGACGCCCTTCTGGCTTGGGAACTATTGAGCAGGTGAATGGCTGGCTGCAAAATTGGAACCACGACGCCGCCACGGCCGCCCAGTAAATGAAGTTGCGCGGGTGGACGGAGTTGATTTCTCATAATGTTTTCAGATAAAAATGTTGAAATGCAATGAGCCGCGAAAGCACTTGGCCGCAAAAAAATTTAAAATGCGGTGCATTTCAAGCACCTACGGCGGGCGGTTTCATCGCATAATCAAAGAATGGTTGTTCCAACAAACAGCGTTGCCCAAACGGGTTCCAACATTCGCCGCGTGCAACCAGAGACGCCCATGCGCGACTTGATGGACGGTTGCTCGCGCTGGGAAATTCCGGTGCATCAACATGGATTCATTGCGCTGGTGGATGTCATGCCGCGACTTGCGCCTGTTGGACAAACCGCCGACGCCGCGATTGTGCAGGCCGCGCGCGTGAGTTACGGCGACGGCACCAAGCAAGTCAGCGAGGACCGCACATTGGTTCGCTACTTGCTTCGTCACCGGCACACCACGCCGCTTGAAATGGTGGAGTTTAAATTTCATGTGGCCATGCCAATGTTCGTGGCGCGTCAGTGGATTCGCCATCGCACGGCCAATGTGAATGAATACTCCGCGCGCTACTCCATTGTGCCGGATCGTTTTTACAGGCCGTCTTTGGAGAATGTGCGCAAGCAAAGTTCCGTGAATCGCCAAGGTGGCGACGAGCCAATGGACGCCGGCACCGCCGAGGCGTTTCTTGGTTTGTTGGAGCGCGCCGAGGCGAACTATCAGGAGTATTTGCAATTGACCGAGAAGGGCGTGGCCCGTGAGTTGGCGCGCGCGGCGCTTCCGGTGAGCGTGTACACGGAGTGGTATTGGAAGTGCGATTTGCACAACACGCTGCGATTTCTTTCTTTGCGCATGGATTCGCACGCGCAGCAGGAAATTCAGGATTACGCGCGCGGCATGTTTGATTTGATCAAGCCGTTGGTGCCCAATAGTTGCGAGGCATTTCAGGATTACGAAATGGAAGCCATGCATTTAACGCGCCTTGAAATTGAGTCGATCAAGAATGGCGCGCCCATTAACACCACCAACAAGCGCGAGCAAGCGGAATTTGAAGCCAAGAAAAAGCGGTTGGGCTTGTGAGCGCGGCTGCTGATAGAAATGCGTGAAGCCACCACGGCGGCGAAATTATGAAATACTTTCAAGTTGACGCGGCATTCTTTGTATGAATGAAAGTTTCACGCAGATGTGGCGTCCAATGTTCGCGGCGGCTTCTTTATGAAATTTTCGGCAAATGGCAAAGCGTTGCCCACTCAATTGAATTCATGGTTTGTTGAATCCGCAAACGGCGTGGTGTGGTTGCGCTCGCCACTGTTGCACGCCGCGGGATTTGCGCACGCATTTAGCACGCGCATTGGCGGCGTTAGTCCGGCACCCTTTGACAGCATGAATTTAGGAATTGCCGACGCGCCTGGCGAACCAGATGAGTGGACGCGCGTGAATGAAAATTGGCGGCGCTTGTTGCTGGCCGGCTCCATGGGTGAAAGGCAACTTGTGCGCGCCGCGCAAGTGCATGGGTGCGCGCTGTTGCATGCGGACCGCCAACCTGAAATGATTCGCAGCGCGCCGCCATTTGTGCAAGGCGACGCCGTTCTTTCTGGCGACGCGCGCCACGCGCTGGCCATTCGTGTTGCCGATTGTGTTCCAGTTCTGATCGCCGATGTGGCTACGCGTGTGGTGGCCGCGGTGCACGCTGGTTGGCGTGGCGTGGCGTGTGAAATTATTCCCGCGACACTGCGCGAATTTGCCGCGCGCGGAACGCGCATGCACAATGTTCGCATGGCGATTGGTCCTTGCATTCAACAGGCGTCCTTTCAAATTGGCGAGTCTGTTGCGATTGAGTTTCAACAACGCGGTCTTGGCCAGTGCGTTATTCCAGATTCCAATTGCCAAGGAAAGTGGCTGGGTGATTTGCCTGGCGCCATTTGTCAGCAAGCGCACGGGGCAGGTGTTGCCCCTGAGCACATTGATAATTCCAAGGCCTGTACCTATCAAAACCCAGAATATTTCTTCAGTTTTCGACGCGATGGTGCACGAAGTGGGCGATTAGCCGCTCTTATTGGTGCTTAATTGCGTAAACCAACAATGCAGGGTTTGAGAAATGCCTTTGGAAATAGGGGGAAAGAAACTAGTAAATGTACGAATATGTTTCATGCTGGACTTGCAAATATTCGAATCGGTTGCATAATTCAGTTGTATAGGGTCTTGTATTTGCCCTCGTCATTTAAAAGACTTGGATGGGCGAGGGCTGCCACCGTCAATCGACGGTGGCGGTTGTTTTTACAGGGCACATAGAATATCGTCGCCGAGTTCAAAATTCGTTATATTTGTCGCCTACTCATTGCCAATTTCGGCAACGACAAGGAGATCAAATGACAGTGGCAACTTCCAGTGACGCGTACAAAACCCTCAAGACAAAAATTGAAACCAATCAAGCGCGCGTTGGCGTGATTGGTCTGGGGTATGTTGGCTTGCCACTGGCGCACGCGCTGCATCAGGGCGGTTTGCCCGTGATGGGATTTGATGTGGACGAGGAAAAGCCAAAGGCCATTCGCGAGGGCCGCAACTATCTCAAGCATTTGGGTAGCGAAATGGTCACTTCGCTGCGAGACAGCAAGCGCTTTGAAGCCACGACGGATTTCGCGCGCTTGGGCGAGTGCGATGTGATTCTGGTGTGCGTACCAACTCCGCTTGGCCGCCATCAAGAGCCGGACATTTCATACATCTTGCAAACCGCGGACGCGATTGGAAAAACATTGCGCAAGGGACAGTTGATTGTTCTTGAAAGCACAACCTATCCCGGCACCACGCGCGAGGACATGATGCCCGCGGTGTTCAAGGCCGCCGGCGCGCGCGCCAAAGATTGGGTGTTGGGCGAAGATATTTTCGCGGCCTTCAGTCCAGAGCGCGAAGATCCAGGACGCAAGAGCCATTCCACAAGCACCATTCCAAAGTTGGTGGGCGGTGTTGGCAAGCAAGCCACTGAACTTGCGGCCGCGGTGTATCGCAAGGGCATCAAGGAAGTGATTGAAGTGTCCAGCGCGGAAATTGCCGAGAGCGCCAAGTTGCTTGAGAATATTTTTCGCGCCGTCAACATTGCGCTGGTGAATGAACTCAAGACCACGCTCACGCCAATGGGCATTGATGTGTGGGAAGTGATTCGCGCCGCTGGCACCAAGCCGTTTGGTTTCATGTCTTTCTTCCCAGGGCCTGGCCTTGGCGGACATTGCATTCCAATTGATCCTTTCTATCTCACATGGAAGGCCAAGGAGTTTGGTTGCAGCACCAAGTTCATTGAGTTGGCCGGCGAAATTAATACAAGCATGCCGCACTATGCAATCGACCGTGCCGCCGAGTTGTTGAACAATCACGGCAAGGCCATGAAGGGCAGCAAGGTTCTTGTGCTTGGGTTGGCGTACAAGGCCGACATTGACGATGTGCGTGAAAGCCCCAGCTTTGAACTGATCCAGTTGCTGGAAGATCGCGGCGCGCGCGCCGACTACAGCGATCCGCTTGTTTCTGAAACGTGGGCGGGCCGCAAGCACGACTTGCAAAAGAAATCCGTGGCGTTGACCGCCGCAAGTTTGGCCAACTACGACCTTGTTGTGATTTCAACTGCGCACTCCGCATTTGATTGGAACATGATCGCCAAAAATTCCAAGTTGATTCTTGACACACGCGACGCCATGCGCGCGCATCACACGACCCTTGGCGACCGTTTGATGTTGGCGTAAGTCGTCGCGGCAATTGATCACTGTGTTTTCACAACGCGCCCTTCAAACCGGCGCGTTTTTTATTGCGCGGACTTTTTGAGCGATCAAACGCCTTGCAAGTGAGCGATGGTTGCCGCATTCAGAACATGATGAATTGTGATCGGATACTGTTGTTTACATGCAGAACGCGCAGCAAAGTTCCCCGCGACAAACTCGCGCCGCGTCTTGGAAGGACGCATGGCGCGAGCGCAATTACCGCTGGTATGCGGCGGGAATGTTGTCTGGCGGATTTGGTTTGCAAATGCTCAACACCACCGTCTTGTGGGATGTGTGGGAGCGCTCGCAAGATCCGCTGAGTTTGGGATTGATCGGCCTGGCGCGCGCGCTGCCCGTGATGCTGTTGGCGTTTCCAGCGGGGCACATGGTTGATTTATTTGATCGGCGCAAAATACTTGTGTTCACTCAAAGCGGTTTCGCTTTGGTGGCGGCGTTGCTGGCGATCACCGCGTATTGCGGCGCGCCGCTGTGGATTAGTTTTGTGGCCATCGCGCTGAGTGGTTGCGTGCGCGCCTTCAACATGTCAACGCGGCAAAGTTTGTTGCCATTGTTGGTGCCCATTGATCGATTTCAAAATGCGGTGACTTGGAACAGCGCCATCTTTCAATGCGCCGCGATTGGCGGACCGGTGTTGGCCGGCGGCTTGATCGCGCTCACGCATTCAACATGGATTGTGTTCGCGTTGTCCACAGTGTTGTGCGCCGGATTCGCCTTCGCATCGTCGCAATTGCGTCCGCGAGAAACCGCGAAGGCCACGGGCGGATTCACTTTGCGCGCCATGTTCGCCGGCGCCGCGCACATACGCAAAGAGAAAGTAATTTTCGGCGCGATCCTGCTTGATTTATTGGCGGTGCTGTTTGGCGGAGCCACGGCGCTGCTTCCAATTTTTGCCACGGACATCTTGCACACCGACGCGGTTGGCCTTGGAATTCTCAAGGCATCCACGGCCGTTGGCGCGTTGATCATCGCGGGCTTCTTGGCGGTGCGACCAACAATGCGTCCTGCTGGTCCGTTGCTGTTGTGGAGCGTGGTTGGATTTGGCGTGTGCATGATTCTGTTTGGCATAAGTCAATCATTTTGGATCAGCGTGGCGTTGCTTATGGCCAGCGGCGCGGTGGACAATGTCAGCGTGGTCATTCGCCATGTGTTGGTGCAAACGCGCACGCCGGATCAATTGCGCGGACGCGTGACGGCGGTCAACGGAATTTTTATCGAGTGCAGCAATGAACTTGGGGGATTTGAAAGCGGACTTGTCGCGGCGTGGATTGGTCCAGTATGGAGCGTGATCAGCGGTGGAATTGGAACACTGGCGGTCACGGGCGTGATTGCGTGGTGCTTGCCAGCTTTAAGAAAGTTGGATCGCTTAATTGACGAGGTGAAACCAATTCAGGACGCGCTTGCCACGAATGCGCAAAGTGAATCCAGCATGAATCAGTCTTCGGATTCCGCTTCTTCTTGAGCCAATGTTTTTGGCGTGAGCATGCCAAGCCAGCGCGGAATCACTTTAATAATCGATCCGGGAATGATGCACCCCATAACTACGCAGATAAGCACCAGATCAAACAACCGCTGCACGCGCGGTGTGACGTCTGGATCGCCAAGAAATAAAAGTGGAATGGTGGAAAGAATAATCGGTACCGCGCCCCGCAAACCCAACCACGCCACGCACACAGTTTCGCGCCATGGAATTCGCAAAGGTAAAAAAATCGCCGCCACCGCAACTGGTCTGGCAATAAACGCAATCCACAGCGCCACCAGTGAACCGCCCAGCAGAATATGCGGCTCTATGAGTCGATGCGGGGTGCACAACAGCCCAAGAAAAAAGAACATGGTGATTTGTCCGCCCCACGCCAACGAGTCATGCACGCGCACAATGGTGGCGCGCAATGGCAGCGCGGAATTTCCCAAGTAAATTGCGCACAGAAACACGCTTACAAGGCCGCTGCCATCAAAAATGCTCGCCAATCCATAGCTTGCAAGCGCGCAGGCCACGCTGCGGATTGGATAGAGACCGATTTCCTGGCTGGGTAGAAGCGTGAACGATTTCATGGTGAGCCAACCCATCAGCAATCCGGCGGCACTACCAATGGCGAATTGTTTCAACACATCAACGCCAATTTCCACGACGGACATTTCCTGGCCCATGACAACGGCTGTGAGCGCGAACACAAGTATGAAAGCCATGGGATCGTTCAAGCCGCTTTCAAGTTCCACAATTTGGCGCACGCGACCTTTAAAGCCAACTCCAACAAGCGCGGCAAACACCGCGGCAGCATCCGTGCTTCCAAGCACGCTGCCAATCAGCAGCGCCTCGGTCCAAGTGATGGTTGGGTACCACCATTTCACAAAGACCGCAATGAGCGCGGAGATTATGATTACGCCCACGGTGGCCAACGTAATCGAAGGCGTCCAGGCTCCGCGCATGTGCGACATTTTTATTCCAAGGCCCGCGTAAAAAAGAATCAAGATCAGGCAGATTATTCCAACTCCGTAGGTCAGATCGAAGTCAAAGAAATTAATATGCAGCGGGCCGTCCTCGCCGCAAATTATTCCTAGCGTCAAAAAGAGAAGGCCGCTGGGCAAACCCAATTTGGTTCCGTAGCGATTGAATATGACCGCAACCAGCAGAACCAGTCCCCCCCACAATGTGATTTGCGGCAGCCACACATGAAATTGCAGAGTGCGATCCATGATGTTGGATTGGTTGAATAGTTGTGGCATATGGTGCAGTATGACGCATTTTACTCAAGATGATTGCGCATGTAATTCAAACGACATACGCGCGGGGTCAAGAGCTGATGGCGTTTGTGACTCAAAGGATGAGTGGGTCAACACTTGGCGAATCACGGGATGAGAAAGTCAAGGGCTTGGTGGTGGTGAGTGGCATGAATGAAAGTGGCGCGCGGCAACTTACGTGCGCGCGCGTTTTTGAATGAAGAGATTGCCCAGCAGCAATCCAAGCGCGCCAATGAACAATAAAATGCCTAGCGAGGGAAGCATTTCGGTGAACGCAAAGCCGCGCCAGACCGCGCCTTCAATGGAAAGAATGGCCCACGAGAATGGACTGGCTTGGCTAGCCGCGCGAAGAAATGGCGGCATGAACGTCAGTGGAATTGTTCCGCCGCCAATCATGACCAACACCAAAACAATGGCGTTGCCAGCGCTGCGCGCGGAGCCTTCGTATTTAAATAGACCGGACAGCGCCATTGTGAAACCGCTGAACGCGAAACTGCATGCGGCAATGGCCAGCGCAAGTAGCGGCCAATTTTGCACGGACACACGAAAGCCAAGCGTGGCGACAAGCAGCATGAACACGCTCATGGTCATGCATGCGGTGAAGCACGCCAAACTTTTTCCAGTGAGCACCGTGGCAATGGTGCAGGGCGCAAGCAGCAACCGCATGAATGTTCCGCGGCGGCGCTCCTCGGCCATGCCGGCGCCGAACGCGCCAATGCAACCCACAAATCCCCACGCCAATCCCTGCGGAAATGTGACGGCGTATGTGCTTGGCGGCTCGGTGGAATCATTGGTCAGCGTGCTGCTTTGAATTTGAATGGGCAGCGACAAGAAAGGATCGATTGCCGCCGGTGCGGTTGCAGTTGATCCAGGAACATTTAAATTTTCGGTGGTGTTGCTGGCGGATTTTTTAGTTGCGCTGGTATTTCCATTGACAGTGTTGATTGCGGAGTCGCCATTCACGGAGCCGGCAACATTCACGGAAGTTTCCGCCGCGGCCGCTGTGGCTTCGCGATTGCGCTCATTGAAAAGTTCCTGCAAAGATTCCAGCACATCGCTCACGCGTTCGCGCTGAGCGCTGGTCATGTTTGGATTGAGCATCAGAGCCAATTTGCTTTGCGCCAACATCTTGCTGTTGATTTTTGGATCGGTGAACATGCGAACAATGGCGCGCATGGCGTGCTCATTTAATTTTCCAACAACAAGTCCGCTCTCGGCCTGGCGCGCGGGGTCGCAATGCACTTCAATAATCGCGCGGCTGCCGGCCATGGCTTTCTCTAGGTCGGAATCAAATGTTTTTGGAAGAATCACGCACGCGGCCACGCGACCAAGCCGCACGCTTGCATCGCCTTCTTCGCGAGTGGGAAGCATTCGCACGCTGAGCGTGGAATCTTTCTCAAGCGCGTTGGCAAAGTCAGTGGCGACTGGACCGGCGCTTTCCATCACCACCGCAATGGGAATACTGCGGCTACCGCCGCCAAAGATGCTGCCAAAGAAAATGGCAATAGCCAGCGGGAAAACAATCACAAAGAACGCGTTGGTGCGGTCGCGCAGCAAAATGCGCAAGTCTTTCGCGGCAATGGTGAGCACGACGCGCATCAGTCTCGCAACCTTTTTCCGGTCAGTGACAGAAACACCGTTTCAAGATCGGCGCGTTCCACTCGCAACCCGGTGACATCGCCAGCTTCAAGAGCGGTGGTCACTTCGCGCAGTGGATCGTTGGTGGAAATGCGCGTCTCGCCGCTTGGACGATCAATCATGACAAGCGTTTCTTTGCTGTGCTTGGCCAGCAATTCTTGAACGCTGCCAGTCACAAGAACTTTTCCTTCATCCATAATTCCAACGCGGTCGCAAATTTTCTGCGCCTCCTCCATGTAATGCGTGGTGTACAGAATGGCCGCGCCTTCGTTGGCAAGTTCGCGCACAAGCTCAAGAATGTTGGTGCGACTTTGCGGATCAACGCCGGCGGTTGGTTCGTCAAGCAGCAATAGCGGGGGCTTGTGAAAAAACGCCGTGGCTAAATTCAGGCGCCGTTGCATTCCGCCGGAATATATTCTCGCGCGATCATTGGCGCGCGCCGTCAAGCCAACTCTTTCAAGCGCCTCGCGCGCGGCGGCGCGTGGATTATTCACGCCTTGCAAGCGCGCGAAGAACACAACATTTTCCTCGCCGGTCAGTTCCTCATAAATGGCCAGAGTTTGCGGCGCCATGCCAACATGTTTACGCACCGAGGGCTGGGTGGGCGAACCAAATCCCTCATAGGTCACGCTGCCAGCGTCGGGCTTGATCAATCCAATCGCCATGGAGATGGTGGTGCTTTTGCCGGCGCCGTTTGGACCAAGCAGGCCAAATATTTCTCCACGATTTACGCGCAATGAAAGACCATCGACGGCTCGAAGTGCGCCGAAGTTTTTCACCAAGCCATCAAGAAGAAGCATGCGCGCATGTTATCGCACGAGCCAAATGTTTACAGCAATAGCCAAGTGGCCAGCGCAAGAAACACGCCCATGCTCACCACGTCCGTGGCGGTGGTTAGAAAAATACTGGACGCCGTTGCCGGGTCCGCGCCCAGGCGCTTGAGCGTGGTGGGCACCAATACTCCGCACATGCCGCTGACCACGCACGACACAACCATGGCAAGCCATGTGACCAACGCAAGTTGGCCAGGGCGATCATGGTGTTGAATGCTTGCGAAGATGTACATGCCAACCGCCGCGGAAATTCCAACTAGCGCGCCATTGCAAAATCCAACCAGCATTTCTTTCAGGACCGCGTAGCGTGTTTGCCCGCGCTTGAGTTCATTCAGCGTCATTCCGCGCAAAGTCACCGCCAGCGCTTGGCAACCCGTGTTCCCTGATTGCCCCGCAAGCACCGGAAGAAATGCCGCCAGCAAAACAATTTTGGTGAGCGTGTGTTCAAACATTCCAACCACGGCGGCCGCCAAGAACGCGGTCAGCAAATTCAACTGCAGCCACGGATGGCGAAACATCAAGCTGCGCCACCACGGTGTTGCCAGGCGTTCTTCTTTTTCAACGCCCACCATTGCTCCAACTTGCGCGGTTAAATCAAACGCTTGTTGTTCCAGCAATCGCTGTCCACGGATCAATCCCACAAAGTGGTTTGATGCGTCGCACACTGGGTAGGCAAAGAATTGGCGTGAGGCTACGGATTGAATGGCGTCGGTGATTGACATGTCGGCGCGCAACGTGAACACTTTTGGGAGCATGATGGACTCAAGCGTGATCTTGTCATCGGAAAATAAAAGATCACGCATCATGAGCACGCCAGTAAGGTGACGCGCGTTGTCAACCACATAGCAGTATGTCACGGGCTCGGTCTTCACAAGTTCGCGCAGAAGTTCCACGGTTTCGCCAACGGTTTGTGACTTTGCAAAGAAACCAATCGGCGGCTCCATGCTGCGTCCAACAGTGTCCTCATCAAACTCGGTATTGATTTTCCATTGGCGCGCAAGTGCCGGCGAAACCGATCGCTCAAGCGCGGCGCGGCGATCCGCGTCCATGGCTTCAAGAATGGGCTGCATTTTGCCCTCTTCCAGAATGGCCACAGCTTCGGCTGCCACGGCGGCGGAAGATTGCTCCAAACTATCCGCGGCGGTTTCTGGATCAAGCGTTTGCAACTCCGCCGCAAGTTCGGCGGCGGCTTGCGTTGGCTGTTCGTCTTGTTCAATGGTTGGACCCGCGGTTGGATCGGATGAGTGCGGCAACTGTTGACGCGAATTTGCATTCACATTGGAGTCTCTGTTGTCATTCATGTCTTGGTCCATGTCTTGTTGCATTGCGATTGCAGTCTAGTGTGCAAAACGAAATGAGCTAAGCGGTTCAATTGGAAGAGGCGCGTAAAAATAATTAGTGGCGATGCTCCGATGCAGGGCTAGGCAAGACATTCTTGCAGCGCCGCGAGCAATCCTTCAAAGTGCGGCGCCACAATGTCGGCTTTGGCCACCACCGCGGGGCGCACAACGCTTTCCGTCCACGCCACAAAATATTCGCAGGCGCCTTCGCTGCGAACCTCAAAGTCGGTCATGCCGTCGCCAATCATTATGCGCGGCGGCGCGCAATCAAGCGCAGTGGCGGCGCGCGCCTTTGAACCAACCGTGGCGCAGCGCGAAGTTGGATCCAACCGCAGAATTCCTTGCGCGTTGGCCAACAAGCGATTGGCGTTCACGTGGTCGGCGCGTAAGCCAAGCTTGGTCACCACCGGATCAATCCACTCGTGAAAGCCGCTGGAAATAATCCAAATTTGATCGCGCATGCTTTGAAGCAACGCGCCGTGGCGCAGCAGCGACGGACTGATTTGTTTTTGCAGCCGCGCCACCAATGGCGCCAACATGTGCGCGCGAATCTCAAGCATGTCTAGGCGCTGGCGCAAACTTTCATCGATGGCCATTGCGCCTTCCATGCCCGCGTTGGTGATGGCGTGAATTTTCGCCACGCGCGCGGCGCGGTCCGGCGTGTTTGCCAGCGCGATATGCGCCAACTCATCAATCGCCTCGCCGCTGACAATGGTGCTGTCAAAGTCAAAGAACAACGACGCGGGCTTCAGATATGCCGGGACTTTGTTCATGCTGGATGCTTGATGTCGCTGAACATGAACCACGCCGCCGCCACCATGCACAGTGACGCATATACAAAATTAATCGAGAGGCGTTCTTTCATGTACACCACCGCAAAGGTGGCGAACACGCTCATGGTGAGAATTTCTTGCAGCACTTTCAGTTGTTGCAGCGACAAGCCCGCCTGTTGAAAACCAATCCGATTGGCGGGAACTTGCAGGCAATATTCAAACAGCGCCACGCACCAACTGAGAATGATCACAAACCAAAGTGGCTTGTCCTTGAAGTCGCGCAAGTGGCCGTACCACGCGTAGGTCATGAACAGGTTTGAGCCAATCAACAACAGGGTTGTCCAAAGGATCATCATGTCGCGAGCATAGAACGGAATCGAAAGAAGCGGCAAAGCGACGCGGCGTGAATGAGCGCCAAAAAAAAACGCCCCGATGTGATTCGGAGCGTTTGGAGGATCCAAGTGGATCACCAATTCACATTATGGACTGACAATTGGATATGGACTCAGCGGACTTGGTTCGTCAATTAGCCACCAACGATTCCAATCATCCACCACGCCGCGCATGTTCTGTTGCTCATTGGATTTATTTTGCAAGTACAGCTCAGGATTGGTTTTCATAGTGTTATACATTTCCGGAGCCATTGACTTGGCCAATATTTCATTGCTGGTCAACATTTCATTGTTGCACAACTCATTCATATCGCGCGAGCGTTGGTCAATCAAGGCCTCTGTCATTGGCGGCTTCGCGCCTAGTGGCGTGGCGCGCGACTGGGCAATTTCATTCTTCAAGTCAAAAAGCAATTCCACCGTTGTTGGGGTTAAATATTTCAAGCGGTCGTCGGTTATTGAAAGCTCCATCCAATCCGCTGGAAGCAGTTTTTTGTCGGCTTCTAAAGGATAACTTGAGCTTTGTTGGGGCGATGGGCAACCCAAAAGCATGGAGCAGGTCAAAAGTCCGCAAAGAATTATGAAACGATGTGGCAAGGCTCAATCTCCTTAAAAAGGTCAAGTCACAATATATCATGGATTACGGGGAGCTTCGCATGACATTACACTCTGTGGACAAACTTTTTGGGAGACGAATACATGTCGAAAAACATCGAGAAAATCAAGGAAAAAATAGCCACGCGCACCGAGACCGACGCCATGGGCGCCATTGAAGTTCCCGCTCGCCATTATTGGGGCGCGCAGACCGAGCGCTCCATTCACCACTTTCCATTTGGCGATGTCATGCCGCTTCCAATTGTGCGCGCGTTTGGTTTGCTCAAGGCCGCATGCGCGCAGGCCAACAATGAAATTGGCGGGCTCTCCGATGAATTGTGCGCGCTGATTGTTGGCGCGGCGCAGGAAGTTTCCTTGGGCAAACTTGATGGCGAGTTTCCTTTGAAGGTGTGGCAGACCGGTTCCGGCACGCAGTCCAACATGAATGTGAATGAGGTCATCTCTAATCGCGCCATTGAATTGAATGGCGGCGCCCGCGGCAGTAAGAAGCCCGTGCATCCCAACGATCATGTGAACTTGTCGCAGTCAAGTAACGACACATTTCCAACCGCCATGCACATTGCGTCGGCCATGGAAATTGAGCGCGCCGTATTGCCGGCAGTGGTGAAGTTGCGCGACGCGCTGCATGCCAAGGCCGTGGAATTTGCCGGCGTTGTGAAAGTGGGGCGCACGCATTTGCAAGACGCGGTGCCGCTTACTTTGGGGCAGGAATTTTCCGGCTATGTGGCGCAACTTGATTACGCCATTGGTTGCCTGAAGGAAAGCCTGCCGGGCGTGCGCGACTTGGCAATTGGTGGCACGGCGGTTGGTACGGGCTTAAACGCGCCCAAAGGTTTTGGCGAATTGGTTGCCAAGAAACTTGCGGCACAAACAAAAATTCCATTCACCAGCGCCAAAAATAAATTTGCCGCACTGGCCGGGCATGAAGCCATGACGCAGGCGCACGGCGCGCTTGCCGTGCTGGCCACATCGCTTATGAAAATTGCAAATGATGTGCGCTGGCTTGCAAGCGGTCCGCGCTGTGGCATTGGCGAACTTTCCATTCCAGAGAACGAACCCGGTAGCAGCATTATGCCGGGCAAAGTGAACCCAACTCAAAGTGAAAGCATGACCATGGTGTGCGTGCAAGTGTTTGGCAACAATGCGGCGGTGCAATTTGCCGCCAGCCAAGGCAACTTTGAATTGAACGTGTTCAAGCCAGTCATTGCGCTGAATGTGTTGCACTCATGCGAGTTGCTTACGGGCACGTGCCATGCGTTCCGCGAATTCTGCGTGGAAGGAATTGTGGTGAACGCCGACCGCGTGGGGCAACTGCTGCGCGAAAGTTTAATGCTGGTCACCGCGCTCACTCCGCATATTGGTTACGACAAATCAAGTTCAATCGCCAAGCACGCGCACCATAAGCGGTTGACATTGAAGCAGGCCGCAATGGAGCTAGGACATATTGATGAGGCCACCTTTGACAAGGTGATGAAGCCCGAAACCATGACTGGGCCCATGTGACTTTGAGCGGTGCGACAAATGCGCGCATTTGTTTGTGAAGTGATGTAGATTTTTTTGTAGTTGCAAGAAATTTTTGGCGTTGCTGAACGGCCATGAAGTTGCTCGCCAAATTGTGCAATTGGCTAGTCTTTCATTTATGAACTTGAACGCGCAAAAAATTCCGCAAGCCATGTCGCTGATCGGTAAACAAGCCTTGGTTGGCGGCGCCACGCAAGGAATTGGACACGCGTGCGCGTATGCGTTGGCGCAAGCGGGCGCGTCGGTGACAGTTGTTGGCCGCGATGCCGCGGTGCTTGGGCAAGTGGTGGCGCAATTACCGCTAGCCAATGGCGCGGCGCAAAAACATAGAGCGTTGCTCATGGATTATTCCGATTGGCGCGCGGTAGCCAAAGCCGTGGGTGACCATGTTGGAGCGCACGGCGCGGTGCACATTGTGGTTCACAACACGGGCGGTCCCGCGGCGGGTCCTATTGCAAGCGCGGCGCCAGAAGATTTTGCGCGCGCGTTTGAAATGCATGTGTTGACAGGGCAGGCCATTGTTCAAGCGTGCGTGCCTGGAATGCGCGAAGCAAAATTCGGGCGCATCATCAATATCGCCAGCACGTCCGTGGTCACGCCCATTCGCGGGCTTGGCGTGTCCAACACCATTCGCGCGGCCGTTGCCAATTGGTCGCGCACCATTGCGGGCGAACTTGGCGCGTTTGGAATTACTGCCAACACTGTGCTGCCGGGTTTCACGCGCACGGCGCGTCTTGAAAGTTTGTTCAAGGCGCGCGCCGCAAAAAATTCCTCCACGGTTGACGCCGTTGAGCGCGAGGCGCTTGCAACCATTCCCGCCGCCAGGTTTGGCGAGGCCAGTGAAATTGCGGCGGTGGTTGTATTTCTGGCGTCGCCCGCGGCCAGTTATGTGAATGGAATTAATTTGCCGGTTGATGGCGGCCGGCTTGCCATGCAAAGTTGAGCGCGCATGAACCAAAACATTATTGATATTTCCCCAGTGATTTCAGGCAAATTGGCGGTGTGGCCTGGCGATGTGCCCGCGACGCGCGAGGTTGCGTTTGATATGAAGCGCGGCGATGTGGTCACGCTGAGCGCGTTGCGCGCCTCGGTTCATTTGGGTTCGCACGCCGACGCGCCAAGCCATTACGGCGTTGATGGACGAACCATGGAGCAGCAACCGCTGGAGTTGTATTGGGGCAAGTGCGAGGTGATCAAAGTGAATCCGCGCGCGGCTGCGGGCGCGGCGTTGAATAAGCCCGACGTGGAAAATCGTTTTGGCCGTGGTGATCTTGCGGTCAGCGACGCATGGGTTCCAACATTGCCGCGCGTGTTGTTTGCGACAGGTTCGTACCCCGACAGCAACACATGGAACGCTGATTTTGCGGCGATGCAACCACACTTTGTGGATTGGCTCGCTGATCACGGCGTGAAACTTGTTGGCGTGGACACGCCAAGCGTGGATTGCGCGGATTCAAAAGAGTTGCCCGCGCACAAAAGATTTTTTTCGCGCGACATGGCCATTCTTGAGGGACTTGTGTTGCGCAATGTGCAACCGGGTCGCTACGAATTGTGCGCGCTGCCATTGGCGCTTGAAGGCTTTGATGGAAGTCCTGTGCGCGCGGCGTTGCGCACGATTGAGTGAGCGTAAAGAAATCCGTTGCACGCTGCGCACGATTGAGTGAGCGTAAAGAAATCCGTTGCACGCTGCGCACGATTGAGTGAGCGTAAAGAAATCCGTTGCACGCTGCAATTTGATTGATGCGGTGAACTTATGCGCGCAAAGCACGCGCCAGTCCATGTGTTGTGAGTGACTGAGTAGTGCCGGCGCATGGAGACATTATTTCACGGAGCCGGTCCAACACACAACTTTTGTTTCAACCGCGATGGGCGTGGGCAGTGACACAATTTCCAGCGTGGTGCGAGTTGGATTTGGATTTCCCTCGCCGGCGAAAAATTCGGCGTAGATGCGGTTGTACGTGGGGAAGTCGCGCTTCATGTTGGTGAGAAATACAGTGACATCAAGCACGCTGCTCCATGGAAGTCCGGTGTCCTCTACAACCATGCGCGTGTTCTGAAAGCACGCGCGGCATTGGATTTCAAAATCAAACGGATCAACGCCTGGAATAATTACGCTGCCACGTTGGCGCGGACCCACTCCGCTGAGGTAGACAAAATCACCGGCGCGTTTAGCGTGTGGATATGGTCCCACAGGTTCTGGCGCGCGGGTTGAGTGGATGTCTTGATTTTTATTGTGACTCATGTGTGTGTCCTTTGAAGAAGCGTGGATTGCGTAGCATTATGAGCTGCGCTGGAATTTGCGTGTGAAGTGGCGTGAATGTTTATTTGACGCGCGTCATAGTTGGGTGTTGTTCTCGGGTGAAGCGGCGTGAATGTTTATTTGACGCGCGTCATAGTTGGGTGTTGTTCTCGGGTGAAGCGGCGTGAATGTTTATTTGACGCGCACCACAGTAACGGGTTCGGCGAAAAATCGCAGCGCCTCGTTGCCGCCTTCGCGACCCAAACCACTAGCGCGCATGCCGCCAATCGGAACGCGCAGGTCGCGTGCCATCCAGGAATTAATCCACACCGTGCCGCAATCCAGTTGCGAGGCCACGCGCTCGGCGCGCGCGGAGTCCGTGGTCCACACGCTTGCGGAAAGACCAAAGTGTGTTCCGTTTGCAATCTGAATCGCGTTGGCTTCGTCATCAAATGGAATCAGCGTGGCCACGGGACCAAAAATTTCCTCTTGATTGGTGCGGCATGTGGGGGCAAGATTTTCTATTAGCGTTGGTGCGAAGAACGCCCCGGCGCGAACACGCGCTGGAAGTTGATCCGTATTCACGCGCGCGCCGCCGCACAAAATTCGGCCGCCTTCGCTCACGGCAAGTTCAACGGCGCCAGCGACTTTGTTCAAATGCTGCTGCGACACAAGTGATCCAATGTCGGTGGTGGCATCAAGTGGATCCCCTACGCGCAACGCTTGCGCGCGCTTGACGAGCGCGGGAACACATGTGTTCCACGCCGCGCGCTGAATCAGAATGCGCGAACTGCAATGGCACACTTGTCCTTGATTCGTGAATGTGGATTTGATCACGCCGTCAAGCGTGGCGTTCAGTTGATCAGGCGTTGCCGCGTCCGCGAAAATGATCGCGGGATTCTTTCCGCCAAGTTCAAGCGCCACTCGCTTGAATGTTGGCGCGGCGGCAAGCGCAATAGATTGACCCGTGGCGGTGCCACCAGTGAAAGTGATGCAAGCAATTTGTGCGTGCGACACAAGCGATGCACCCGCCTTGTTGCCACGGCCGTGAAGAATGTTCAGCACGCCAGCGGGAAAGCCAGCTTCAGCCACTCGTTCGGCAAGCATGTGCGCTGTGAGCGGCGTGACTTCGCTTGGTTTGGCCACAACGGTGCAACCTGCGGCAAGCGCTGGCGCAATTTTCCAAGTGAACAAATACAGCGGCAAATTCCATGGTGAAATGCAGGCGGCCACTCCAAGCGCGCGGCGATGAATTTTAGAAACGCTGGTTTCATTTTCAAATTTTTCCGTGTCGCTGTGCGCAATCGCATCCGCGAAGAAGCGCACGTTTGAAATGGCGCGCGCAATGTCCACGCTGCGAGCAAGCGACAGTGGCTTGCCTGTGTTTGCGCTTTCCACGCGTGCAAAATCCTCGGCGTCGCGCTGAATCAGGTCCGCAAGTTTGTGCATCGGCGCGGCGCGTTGCGCGGGGGCAAGCGCGCTCCATGCTGCAAATGCCTTCGCCGCCGCGGCGACCGCGCGGTCAATGTCGGCGGGGGCGCTGTCAGGAATTGCTCCCATGACTTCGCCAGTTGCGGGATTGATCACATCAATCATGGCGCCACTGTGGGGCGCGCAAAAAGTTCCGTCAATAAAGTTGCGAGCGCGTATCAATGGGCGCTCCAAATGCGCTGCGCCATTGTGTTGCGTTGTGCAAAATCAAATGTCGGCATCACTTATTTCTCGTTGCGCTCCACATAAATGAAATGAATAATCCTACAAAGATACATGTGTACACAAAGATAGAACTTTGGTGATTGCTGAGGGCAGCCCAAAGTCCTACCGAGATGCAACACAGGAAGAAAATTACAAGGCGAGAGCGAATACCGTCTTGCTTATGCGATTTCTGCAGCGCGTCAGCGTAGGGAATAGTGCTAAAGCTCACCATGTCGTAGCGGGGGATAAAAAACTTCGGCGCCACGCCGTGTAGAAAGTGTTCCAGTTTCTTTTTCCACTTAAAGGCGCGCGACGCGGTCTTATCGCGCATCTCCACAAAGTTGGTCAGCGCCATTTCCGCGATCGCGTCGGCGTTGCGCTTGCGGTCCAACTCATACGCGGAAATCGCCGCGGCAATATTGTCGCCGTGTGCTGCAAGCGCGTCGGTTAATGATTCGCAATCTTCAAAGCTGGCGTTAGCGCCTTGACCAAAGAATGGAACAATGGCGTGCGCCGCGTCGCCAAGCAACACCACGCGCCCGCCTTGCGACCATGGATTGCAGCGAACGGTCAGCATGCTGCCAACAGGATTCGCGTCAAAGTCCGCGTCAAACGTAGGCATGAATGGCAGCGCGTCGGCGTAGTCGCGTTGAAAGTGCGCGCGGCCATTTGCGGCGCCAGAAATTTCGGTAAAGCTTCCACTTCCGCTGTGCGGCCAAAACAGGGTACATGTGAACGAGCCATCTGGATTTGGCAGCGCGATCATCATGGAAGCGCCGCGCGGCCAAATGTGCAGCGCGTTTGGATTCATGGCAAAGGGCGTGTGCGCGCCGCTTGTCACCGGTTGAATCTGCATTTCTTTGTAGCCGTGACTAAGCCACTCTTGCGAATAATCAAAGCCCTCGTTCTTTTGCATGATGCCGCGCATCGCGCTGTACGCGCCGTCCGCGCCAACAATCAGATCCGCAACAACGCTGCTGGGTTGCTGTGTGCTGTCATCAATAAAGATCACGGTGCCAGACGCTGCCGCAACTTCAACGCAGCGTTGATGAAATGTAATGCCAACATTTTTTTCCGCGGCCGCCGCTTCCAGCAGCGCAAGATTGAGCGCGCTGCGCGACACGCTTTGAATAGCGTGGTTGGGATCGCGGCTGTACTGTTGAAATTCCTGCGCGCCCGCGCGCGAATGAATCATGCGACCAGGCATGCGAATGGCGTTGCGCAAGATTGTTTCCTCAAGGCCCGCGCGCCGAAGCGCTTTCAAGCCGCGCGCGCTTATTGCAAGATTAATGGAGCGACCGGCGGCATGCCCGCGCGCCCGCGAATCGCCGCGGCGTTCGCGCAAGTCAACGGTCCAACCCGCGCGCGCCAGATACACCGCAAGCAAGCAGCCCGCGAGTCCGGCTCCAACAATGACTACGGATTTGTTCACGACTCAAGTGTAAGCAGTTCCTGAGCCAGATCGCACATCAACTCTGTGGGCAAGTGGAGCCAGATCACAAGGATGCGGCGCGCTTCACAATTCACTTAGCGCAAATATCCCCAGGTGTGTAAGCGATCGGTGTCGTCATTCCAGCGCTCGCCAATATCGTCGCGGTAATACATGTCTGGAATCATGATATTTTTAATGCGCGCGTACGCCTGCGCTTGCGCCTGGCGCATGGTGGCGCCAAGGCCGCACACCACAAGCACAACGCCGGAAGTTCCCGCCACCAACCACTGGCCGTCGACTTGCTTCACATCTTCAATGTGCACCTCTTCCGGAATTCCCTTCTTAAATAGAATCGCGGCGTTCTTGGAGACGGATTCAAATGTGGCCACATCGTCAAATGGAAATGGCGACACCACAATGCGCACGCCAATTTGAAAACCACTTTTCACCTTGAACTTGGTCAGCGTGCCCGCGGCCAAATCATGCAGAAATTCACCGATCGGCGTGGTCATTCCCTCTTGCTGAATCATGATGGTGGGATAGCCAAAGCGCGCGGTGAACTCCAAGGGATAAATGCCTTGGCCATTCACAATGCAATTCAGATCAATGTAGCCCACATATTTTTCACGCGCCAACATGGGCTGCATCTTCAACAGCGTGGTGGTGAACAAATGATTGGCGTTGCTCCAAAACATGGCGGTACCCATTTCGCCAGTGGACGGACCAACATTGCCAGGAAACAATTTCTTATTTTCAAAGTTGATGTTGATGGGAAAAATAAATTCTTTGCCGTTAAAGAACGCGCCTACCGCAACTTCAACGCCCGTCACGCGCCGTTGCAACTGAAAGAGTTTGATCTCATCGCTTAGTGAACGCTTGTAGGACTTCAACACGCGAATCACATCGTCGCCGTCGTCCTCGTCGCCCACAAATAGACGGCGCTTCACATTGCCCGATTCGCCCGAAGGTTTAATCACATATCGATCTGGATGCTCTTGAACAAATTTGATGGCTTCGTCAAAGTTGTCGAATTGGCGGTAGGGCAAAATATGAATGCCGGCCTTGTGCAATTCCTCCTGGCCAAACGCGCGGTCATCTTCTAGTTGATCGGTGTATGGAGTTCCACCCACAACCGACTTTCCTTTTTGTCGCAACTCATGCGCAAGTTTTCCATGGCCAAGTGTGTCGTCAAACACAATCACATCGGCCCAATCAACATGCGGGCGCCACTCGTTCACCTTGGGCACAAAGCCGTCGCCAATGTCGCGCTCTTTTACGGCGTCAATGCAGTATTTCACCTCGTGGCCCTCTTTCACAACTTGCCACGCAATGTCGGTGATCAGCGCGGCGTACGAGACGAAGAGAAATTTCTTTGGCTTCATGTTGAGTCCTTGACTAAGTAGTGCAACAAACTGAATGACAAGTCCGATACTTTCGCTATCGTATGGAAAGCATGTTGAAATGTCTGCGGCGTTAACCGCGACAAGAATTATGTGAAAGGCGTAAGCGTGGCATTTTTTTATAGTGGTGGAACACTTCATGTTGGCGACGCGCGCGCGAGCGTGACGGTTGATTCCATTGTTGGCGCGCTTGATCGACCCGCGTATGTCTATGACTTGGATGACATTGCGTTGCGCTTTCACGCCATGAACAACGCGTTTGCTGGCGCGCGCCACACTATTCATTACGCCATGAAAGCCAACAGCAATGCCGCCATTGTGCGGCATTTGTGCGCGCTTGGAGCGGGCGTGGACACGGTGTCTGGCGGCGAAATTGCGCGCGCACTTGCCGTGGGCGTGCCCGCTGACCGGATTATTTTTTCTGGCGTGGCCAAAACGCACAAAGAGATTCAGCGCGCGCTTGAAGCGCGCATTAAACAGATCAATGTTGAAAGCCCGCAAGAGTTGCAGCGCATCGGGGACATCGCGCGGCACCTTGGCGTGGTGGCCGATGTGGCTTTTCGCCTTAATCCAAACGTGAATCCCAAGACGCATCCATATATCACCACCGGGTTTCGCGACAACAAATTTGGCATGGATGAATCCTTCATGCCAGAGTTGCGCGGCATTCTTGCGCGCGATCGCAAGTGGTTGCGCTTGCGCGGCTTCACCATGCACATTGGCTCGCTGCTGTTTGATCTTGATGTGATTCGCGAGGCCATTGAAAAAACAATCGCGGTGCACGAAACATTCAAGGCGCAGGGTCACGCGCTTGACCGCCTTGATATTGGCGGCGGACTTGGAATTTACTATGACACCGCGGACACCGCGCGCGAATTTGAAATGATCACGCAGTATGGCCGCATGGCCATTGACGCCACGCGCGGGATGGATGTTGAATTGCTCAGCGAGCCTGGACGCGTTTTTGTTGCGCGCGCGGGCTTGCTTGTTGGGCGCGTGCAATACATCAAGGCCACCGCCGCAAAAACATTCGCCATTCTTGACACGGGCATGCATCACTTGGTTCGGCCCGCGCTGTATGGATCAAAGCACCGCATTCTTCCGCTGCGTCAAGGCGCTGGCGAAAAAATTGCCTACGACATTGTCGGACCAATTTGTGAGTCCTCGGATTTTCTTGCCAAAGATGTTTTACTTTCGCAATTGAAGCAGGGCGATCTGGTCGCAATCGCCGACGCGGGCGCTTACGGCTTCACCATGGCCAGTCAATACAACAGCCATGAATTGCCCGCTGAAATTGCGGTGACGGCGGGGCGCGTTGCCATGTCGGCCTAAGTGGTTGCCTCGCGCTCTTCAGCGATGACTTGCGTCAACAACAACACGGTCACCAACGCTGAGCATGCCGGAGCGTTCCACCAACAAGTGCTGCCCAAATGTCACACTATTTCCATCGCTGCGATACGTGGCAAGAGTGATAACGGGATCGCGCGACTGGAACTCGCCAGTGGTTTGATCAATGGTGATCACCTTGCAACGCTTGCACGAATTGCTCGCACGAAACTTTGCTTTGTTGATGGTGAGCGCGCTCCAGTGATCATCCTCCGCAAGCGCGGCTCCACGAATGACAATGTTGGCGCGGAATCGATCCATGGGAATTGCCGCTGATCCGCCAGCTTGCAATCGAGCATTCAATTCTTGCAACGATGTTTCGCTGGTCAACAACAATGGCGCGGCGTCCGCAAAGCTGACATTGCGCCGCGGTTCGCCACGATTGATGTTGGTCAATCGTGTTGCACTGTCGGGCATCCACACAAGGCGGCAGGCTTGACCAAGAAATTCACTCAACGCCGCGTCCACTTCTGGCCAAATGGCAAGGGCCTGAACAAAGTCATTCCACACTTGCACGCGCGCATACTCACTTTCATTCTGAGGCGTGTTTGCCGCAAGCGTGTCAAGCGCAATTTCACAAACCCGCAGATCCGCGTGAACAATCGCCGCTTCAGTGCGTGGCGAATGGGGCGCCGCGCGCGCCGGGCAATAAAGACGCAGCGTGGTGTTGGCAATGTCCGCGCGCACCAGCGCCAACTTCGCGCATGTTCGCTGCGAAATAAAATTTCCAGTTTCGTCCACCAACATAAAGCGACGGTCGTGGCGCAAGCCGCGTTCATCCACTGGACAACTGTGCGGGGAAAATCCAGCCGCGCCTTTCAGCGGATACACATGCAGCGACGCCACTTGAATTGCATTGGTGGCCGATTGGGATGTGTGCGGGGAAGTTGACATAAATTTGAAATTACATAATCCAATGGTTCATGTGTGGTCGTGATCTTTAGCGGCACTGGCATCGCCAAATCCGCCGCCGCCAGGAGTTTGAATTTCAATCGCGTCGCCCGCCTGCATGTGCGCCGCCACAATTCCAGGCACTTCCTCGCGCGTTCCATTGGCGCGCAGAATGTGCTGCGCCCCACGCTCGCCGTTCACGCCGCCGTTCATTCCATACGGCGCCTCAATGCGGTGTTGCGAAAGAAAAGACAAATCAACCGCCTCAAGAAAACGCAGTCGTCGAACAAGGCCGTCGCCACCGCGAAACTGTCCAGCGCCGCCGGAATTGCGGCGAATGCAAAATTGCTCAAGCCGCACCGGATAGCGCCGTTCAAGCACCTCCGCGTCCGTAATGCGAGTGTTGCTGATGTGCGTGTGCACGCCGCTTTCGCCGTCGCCACCTGCCGTCGCGCCCGCGCCTCCTGCAATGGTTTCATAAAAACCAAATCGCGCGTTGCCAAACAAAAGATTGTTGATGGTGCCTTGGCTGCACGCACCAAGATTGAAGGCGCGCCACAACAAATCCACAAGTCGTTGACTGGTTTCTGTTTGTCCAATTGCGCACGCGGGGCAGTTGCTAGGTGCGCCTGAAAAATCAGGGGACAAAATAGTTCCCACAGGCAAAATAATTTCAATCGGGTCAAGCAACCCTTCATTCATTGGAAACGCAGGCGCCGCGCCGCCAAGAAGTTGACCAACCAACACACGAATGCAATACATAACCGCGGCGCGAGTGACGGCCTGCGGCGCGTTGAGATTGTTGGCGTGTTGGGCCGATGTTCCAGTGAAGTCAATCACAAGCCGCGGCGGATTGTGCGCGCGGCTCATGCGCACGCGCAGCACGGTGCCATCATCTAGGCGTTCTTCAAGCGGCTCGATCACCGCGGGCAACAAGTGCAACGACTGTTGCGCCGCGCGACAGGCCGACGCGCGCAACTTTTCGTTCGACGCACGCAGAAATGGCAAGCCACTTTGCGCGATCAACTCGCGCATGCGCGTGACAGCAAGTTCATTTGCCGCCACTTGGGCCGCAATATCCGCAAGATTATCCGCGACCATGCGGCTTGGCCACGCGCCAGCGCGCAGCTGATTTTCCACACGATCAAAATGCGCGGCGCCATGTTCAACAAGAAGCGTGGGTTCAATCACAACGCCTTCGTGCGCAAGCGTGGTGGCGTCGGGCGGCATGGACCCAGGACGCGTGCCGCCAATCTCCGCGTGGTGCGCGCGATTGGCCGCGAAGCCAATCAACTCGCCGCTTTGGAATTGCTTGCTCGGCAAAGAAAAAATTGGCGTGATCACAGTGATGTCTGGCAAATGCGAACCGCCGTAGCGCGGGTGGTTCACAACCCACACTTGGCCTGGCGCGAACGCATGCGCCTTGCCCACCTCGCGCACGCACACGCCAAGCGCGCCCAAGTGAATTGGAATGTGCGGCGCGTTCACAACAAGAAATCCATCCGCATCAAGCAGGCCGCATGAAAAATCCAATCGATCTTTGATGTTGGGTGAAACCGCGGTGCGTCGAAGTTGCTCGCCCATGTCGGTAGCGATAGCACCCAACCGCGCCGCGATAAGTTCATGGGAGTGCGCGGAAGTGCTGGGCAATTCTGAAGCGGTCTGATTGCGAGTTAGAATTGTGGCGCCACTTGTGTGCGTTAACGCGCGCCAACCAGCGGCCAGAAACGCTGTGGAATGCTGGCGCGGAAGCGATGCTGGACCAATGATATTGACGGATTTATTGGTATCAATGTTCGCGTGAGTCAGACTTGCTCGTGTGATCTCCACCACAAGGCGAATGCGTTCAATTTCAATTGCGCGCGGTTCATCTGGCTGAAATCCATATGTCTGCTGAAAGCGCCGCTTGAATAATTCCCGCAATCTGTCTGCGTTCAGTGTCTCCCTGTGCGCAAGCGGCAACTCAATCTCTAAACTTTCTTCTTGTCCTTTTAATCGCATTAATGCAACGCGCCGAGTTGGCTTTGCAAATGAGTCATCCATTCCAATTTCCAGCAACTCTTTTTTTGCGCGCTGAAATAATTCATTAAACTTTTCACCTAGCGGTGGCGCGCATGCATCGATGGTAGAAAGAACAAGTTCAGAGACCACGCGCGTCACGGGCGCCTGCGAAATTCCACTGGCGCACAGAAGGCCAGCGTCCGCGGGAAGCACAATGTTCGTCATGCCAAGTCGCTGCGCTATTGCGCACGCGTGAAGTCCACCCGCGCCGCCAAACGCAACAAGCGCGTGATCGGCTGGATCAACGCCTTTGCGAATCGTGACCGTGCGAATGGCCGCGGCCATTGATTCGTCGGCGATGGCAATGAAACCCCGCAACATTTCATGCATCGTCATGTCTGCCGCGCTCTGTGGTGATGTTGATAGATGATCGCCACCAACTTGTTTGTGCGCCGCGCTTGCAATGGCGCGCGTGGTCATGGTTGCGTGCAATTCATGCGCGCGATCAAGCGCGTCGTTGAGTGAAATTGGAATTGGCATCATTTGCCCATTGATATGGCCCAAAATTAAATGCGCATCGGTAAGTGTCAGTGGTCCACCCGCGCCGTAGCACGCGGGACCAGGATTGGCGCTCGCACTTTGTGGACCAACGCGCCGCGCCTCGCCGTCCCACCACAAAATAGAACCACCGCCCGCCGCAACGCTTTCAACAGCGACGCATGGCGACGCGATGGTGGCGCCGCCAACAGTTGTTTCGTCACGCATTTCTGGCGTGCCGTCCACGCGCGCGACATCAGTGCTTGTTCCGCCCATGTCAAGCGTGACGCACAGCGCAAAGCCACACTGGCGCGCAATTTCGCCGGCGCCAGCAACGCCACCGGCTGGACCAGACAACAAACTTTCCCGCGGTTGAAATGCGGATGCCGTGGTCAAACCACCCGCGCTTGTCATCATGAAAATATCGGCACCGGCCGCGCCAACTTGAATTAATTTTATAAATTCACCAACTGGTCCACTTAATGCAGCGTCCACCACGGCGGCGCGCGCACGCGGTTCAAAGCGGCTTGTTGAGCCACATTCATGTGAAAGGGAAATCCATTTGAAACCTTTCTCACGCAAAATTTGCGCCACGCGAATTTCATGCGAGGGATTTCTGCCCGCGTGTAATAGAGCCACCGCCGCGGTTGTGATTCCTGTTTGGATAATTTCCTGCGCACGCGCGTGCAAAGCGCGGCTATCGAGCGCGATCAATTCATTGCCATCAAAGATCAAGCGCGCGTTCACACCTACGGAATTTTTCTCAAGCGTAGTCGGCTTGCGCGGCGCGTTGGCAAAAATATCCATACGCCGCTGGTCCCCAATGCGCAAAATATCTTCCAAGCCTTCATTCACAAACAACGTCACTTCGCTCACGCGGCCCTGCAGCAGCGCGTTGGTTCCGCGAGTTGTGCCAATGCAGATTCGGCAATCATGTAAAGGCTGCGGAAATGGGCGCTCAATTGCAAGGCGCGCCGCAAAAATAGGCGCTTCAAACGGCGCCACAAGATCAACAAATGTTCCTACGGCGTGCGACGCACACGCATGTTTCGCGCCCACTTTGAATTCAACATGTCCACTTTCAAGCAGCCGCGCTGACTGTACTTTGCAAACATGCGCGTCTATCTCATTGCGCGCATCACCTTGCGCCGCCCCGTGGTCAAGCGCGCGCACAACAAAGCCATCAAAAAACTTTTCAATGTTGCTAGGCAACACCACGCGCGCGATTTCAACCACAAGCAAATCTGAAGAGCCGCCGCGCACCACGCCACGCAACGCCGAAGTGCTTAACACCTTGGAGCGCGCCACGCGACCATCCACATGGCGCGCCACGCAATCGGTGAATGTTCCGCCAGTGTCAACGCCAATATCCCACAGAATTTTTTTCATAGGGGCATGACGCATTGCGTGCTTCAGTTTTTCTTCTGGCGCATTCTCTAGCCAATCGTTTCGTGAGTTGTGTGCGTGTTCAGGTGTCACAATGGTGTGTCAAGCGTAGCCGTGCCTGAAATAATTTGAATCACTTGGTAGCGTGCGCTTGTGACCACGCATTCCACCATCGCGCGACCGTTGATTCTGGTCACCAGTTTTGAGCCCTTCGGCGGAAGCCCCGTGAATCCAACTATTGCAATTGCAAAAGTGCTTGTGGCCAGCACGCCATTGATTGGTTCGCACAGGTTTCTGGCGTTGCCAGTTATTGGCGGAATTGATCCAAATTCCGCATGGTACGCCGCGGCACGCATGATTGACACACTGAAACCCGACGCGGTTGTGGCCCTTGGCGAATCCGCCAAAGCCGATCGCATTCATATTGAAACGCGCGCGGTGAATGTGCGCGACAGCCGCATACCCGACAACGCCGGCACGCAACTGCGCAACGAAGTTGTGATTGCGGGTGCGCCACAGATGCATTCAACAACGCTGCCAACGCAAGACATGGTGCGCGCGTGCGAGTCCGTTGGTGTACCCGTGACATTGTCCAGTGACGCTGGGACATTTCTTTGCAACGAACTTTTCTTTCGCTTGCTTGAACGCGCGAGTGGCGCTTCAACTTCAGCCGCGCATCACAACAACTTCATCGGCGGGTTTATTCATGTGCCCCAACTTCCAGAGCAAGCGAGCCAACGCGGGGGACCGCACATGGACATGCATGTTGCCGCGCGCGCGATTCACGCCATGCTGCACGCCGTGTCGGCGAATTGTTTACCAAAGTTGGCTTGAACCACCCATCCGCGGTCTGATTGGCCGCACCAAGGCGCGCCACAAGATGTTGTGGGGCTCATATTTTCACGCACTACATGTTTGTTTGACCACAAATTCAGGGCAAAAACAAAATATAAATAAATAATTATTAGGCAAACATTTGATTTTTTATCGGTGTATGTGAAATTAGAGTCAGTTCATGAGGAATTGGCCAAATTTCACGCCAAAACCTCAATTTTTGAGGGAGAATCGCCATGTCAGTCAAAGCACAACACCGAATTCAAAAAACACTTGTAGCCGTTTGCAGCCTATTAATAGGCATTTTGTTCGCCCGACTCATCGGGTTTTGAGCAACCTGTTTCCCGCATGCACGGTAGACCATCAAGTTCTCAGCCACAATTTGCCGATTTATAATCGGTGGCGGCATCGGTTCGCCCGATTTGACCTTAACAGAGGAGACTTCGCATGAAGGGTTTTGAAATTGTAAAGGGTTGGGCTCGTGAACTTGTTGACATCATGATTCTGTTCATCGCTCTTGGCGTTCTTGTGCAAATTATCTTTGGCACGGAGAGCACTGGGTTCTTCGGCAAAGTCACAGGAAACTTGACTGGGTTCATTCAGCAACTCGGCAACGGTGGCTTCGTAGGCCTGATCGCCCTTCTGGTGATCCTGAGCATCTTCGCGAAGCGCACTAACACGAACTAAGTTTGGTATTGTATTTGTAAGATTGTTCCCCCTTCGGCGCTTCACGCCGGAGGGGTTGTTTTTTTTATGGAAGATTGGATAGCCTTCAAATGCCTGCAGCCCTTGGAATTGACCGAGTATTTCACCTTTTATCGTGAGCCACTCATGAAAAACATAATTCAAACAGCCGTATGCATGCTTGCGTTTGTATGTGTTGCTACCGCAAGCATTTTCGCCGCAACCCTGAATCCGCCCGCCATGTTCTCCACGAGCACGTTTGAAGCATCTCAAGCCCAGGCCAAGACCGAGGCAAAATTATTTTTGGTGGACGCCACTGCCACCTGGTGTGGCCCGTGCAAGAAAATGGACAAGACCACGTGGGTGGATGACAAGGTAGTGGCGTGGGTGAAGCAGCACGCTATCGCCGCGCAAATTGATGTGGACGCGCAGAAGGAAACGGCCGCAACATTAAAAATAAGCGCCATGCCCACGATCATCATCTTCAAGGATGGCAAAGAGTTCGACCGTATTGTTGGATATAAAACAGCGGATGAATTGCTTGAGTGGCTCAACGGAACATTGCAAGGCAAGCACGCCATCGACAAAGTGATCGCGGACGCTGGTGACCGCAATAATCCTGCCGTAAAAATAAATGTGCAGGCTCGCCTGGAGTTAGCCCGGTCTTTGGCGGTCAATAAAAAATTTGATCTGGCAACGGATGAATTTCTGTGGCTTTGGGAACACATGTTGGAGCATAGTGAAGGCTATTCGGCGGTGCGCATGTCCTATTTGGCAAATGATATGACGGAATTGGCTGTGCAATATGAGCCCGCTAAAGTGGCGTTTACCAAAGTGCGGGATGCCGCACGTCAGAAAATGGATGCGGGCTCAAAAAATCGATGATGCCACCGACGTTGCCAAAATATTCTTGGAGTATCAGAACAATACGGATGCGCGCATTGCTCTTGTGGAATGGGCGATGAAGGTGAATCAACCGCGCGAGGAACAACTGAACTGGTTGGATGAGGCGGCCGAAAATGGCGCAAGCGTGAAGTCGTTGCGCAAGAAAGTGCAAGACGCGTTGGCGATACAGGCGCAGGAAACCGCCAAGAAAAAGGCGCCCGCTACGCCGTAAGCGCCTCGATCAGCCGCCAACATTCTTGGAATGTGTTGTACAGCGGCGCGGGCGCGGCGCGCACAACGCCTGGATGGCGGAAGTCACACACAATTCCTTTGGGCAGCAGCGTGTCGAATAATTTTTTTGCGGCGGCGGTTCCGCCATCAACCAAAATTGAAAGTTGACAGCCGCGCTCGCTTGTAGCCGTGGGCGTGAGAATGCGAAAATGTTTTGGGTCGCGCGCGCGCAGCGATAATTCAATAAAGCCACTCATGGCGCGGCTCTTGGCGTTCATGCGCGCCAGACCTGCGCGGTGAAAAATATCAAAGCTTGCAAGCAGGGGAGCCAGCGACAAAATTGGCGGATTGGAAACTTGCCACGCATCGGCGCCCGCGGCTGGGTCAAATGTTGGCCCCATCTGAAATCGCGTGGCGGGATTGGTTCCCCACCAACCTTCAAGTCGTGGCGGTGGATTTGCATGGTGGCGCTCATGAATGAACGCGCCAGCCACCGCGCCTGGACCGCCGTTGAGATATTTGTAGGAGCACCAGCACGCAAAGTCCGCGTTCCACTCATGCAGCGCCAAGCGAACATTGCCAATGGCGTGCGCTAAATCCCAGCCGCACTTTGCGCCCGCAGCGTGCGCCGCGGCTGTAATTCGCGCCATATCTAGCACTTGTCCCGAGTAATACTGCACGCCGCCAAGCATCACCAGCGCAATGGTGTCGCCCGCGCGCGTGATTGCGTCAACAATGTCATCGTTGCGCAGACACTCTTCGCCATCGCGTGGCGCCACTTCAATCACATCCGTGTTGGGGTCGCCACCAAGCATGCGAACCAATGAATGCACCGCAAATTGATCGCTTGGAAACGCGCCGCGTTCCATAAGCAACTTGCGCCGCTTGCCGGTGGGGCGATAGAAACTCATCATTAAGAAATGCAAATTCGCCGTGAGCGTGTTCATGGCCACCACTTCATGCGGCAGCGCTCCGGAAAGTTCCGCAAGGCCAGCGCGGAAAAATTCGTGATAGCGAATCCACGGTCGAGTTCCATGCACATGGCCTTCGGCGCCCATGGTGGCCCAATCGTTTAGTTCTTCCATTACGCGCGCGCGCGCCGCCTTGGGCATAAGTCCAAGCGAGTTGCCAACAAAGTACGCCTGCGCGGCGCCATGTTGGTCGCGCGGAATTTCAAACTCGTCGCGCAAAGGACTCAGTGGATCGTGCGCGTCGCACCACTTTGCAAACTCAAGCGTGGGCTTTAGGTCCGCCGCGGACAATTCAAGAATGGATGTTGGAAGAGTTTGAGTCATGTGGTGTTGTTGAGTGAAGTGTGTTCAGGCAAGTGTTTGACGCGCGCGTTGATTGTGGTTTGTTTTTGTGTGATGAGCTCTTGCAAGGTTGACGTGTATGCGCGCCAGTTGCAAACCGTGTTGTCTTAAGCTCGCGTTTGGACTGTGTGTGATTGCGGCGAAAAACGCTTTGAAATGCCTAGAAAATCAATCGCCGTACCCGCCAGCATGGCCAATTTTTGCGCGGGCGAAAGCCAATCCGCGTTGCGAATAAGCACGCCCGGCGGATTCTCGCCCAGTGGAAATGGATAATCAGAGCCCATGGCAATGCGATTGGCGCCAACGGTGTTCACCAGATAGCGCAGCGCCTCTGAGTCATGCACGATGCTGTCAAAGTACAGGCGCCGCACATGGTCGCGCGGATTTGTTTGCGAATGCGTGGCGCACAAATCTGGGCGCGCTTGAAAACCTTTTTCAATGCGGCCAAGCGTGTAGGGAAATGCGCCGCCTCCGTGGGCGAAACATAATTTTAATTTTGGATGGCGATCAAGCACGCCGCCAAACGCAAGCGCGCAGATGGCGCGAGAAGTTTCCGCGGGCATGCCAACCAACCACGGCATCCAGAAGCGCGGAATTTCTGCGCGACCAACAACATCCCATGGGTGAACAAAAATCGCCGCTCCAAGTTCTTGCGCCGCCGCGAAAAAATCCGCGAACGCGGCGTTGTCCAGGTCCACGCCATTCACATTGGTTCCAATTTGCGCGCCGGGAAATCCAAGTTGCTTCACGCAGCGTTCAAGTTCGCGCACCGCAAGCGTGGCGTCTTGCATAGGCACGGTTGCCAACGCCAAAAATCGGTCGGGTCTTGCGGCCACAACGTGCGCAAGATGGTCGTTGAGAATGCGCGACAAATCGTGCGCGTCCGCGGCCTTGGCGCCGTATGAAAACATCACTGGAACCGTGGAAAGAACCTGCATATCCACGCCGCTGGCGTCGCATTCAATCGCGCGCCGCGCGGCGTCCCAACAATTGGATTCAATCTCGCGAAAAAGTTGGCCGTCAATCATCATGCGCGCCTTGCAATGCTCGCAGTGATCCAGGGAAACCCAACCGCCATAGCCGTAGCGCTCACGCAAATCCGGCCAATGCTCCGGCAGTATGTGCGTGTGAAGGTCGATAGTGCGCGGCGCTTGCATGGCAAGATGCTAGCGCCAACTTGCGCCGCAAATCATGGCGTGGTGGGGGCAATCCAGTGGGGTGTTCTTGCGCGATTGATCAACGCCACAAACTTACTCATGCAAACGCAGTGCCTGGCCAGTGATAAAAGTTCAATCACACTTTGCGCTTGCGCTATCAACATTAGTTGGTGCGCGGCGCTGGTTTTGGAACCCGTGTTCCACACGATGGACATGTGCAAAGTTTCGGATCGGCCCAGAAGGCTTCCATGGCCTCGCGGAAATGTTTGACAATGTCGGAGCATGCGAACTCTTGGTCATACACCAACGCATTGCAGTTGTCGCAATAAAAAATCATATGCTCAGTTTCGGTCGGTGGGCGCCTGCGCTCCACCACAAGACCAATGGTGTTGGGACCTCGCTGCGGTCTATGCGGCACGCCGCCGGGAATAAACACGGCCTCGCCCTCGCGCAGAATGATGTCGCGAATTCCGTGGACGTCGCGCACGCGAATGGACACATCGCCTTTGATCTGCATGAAGAACTCCTCGGAGTTGGTCATGTGATAGTCATTGCGCGCGTTTGGACCCGCGATAATCATGACAAAGAAATCCTGCCCGCTAAAGAGATATTTGTTGGAGACCGGCGGTTGCATCAGGTGTCGATTGGTGTCAATCCATGTGGGCAAATGAATGGCGCTGGCGACACCGCCGACGCCGTCCCATCCAGTTGGATCGCCAAGCGAATCATTGGCGGGAAATGGTGCGGCAACGACTGCGGTTGGATTGATTGTCTTCATATGTGCAATGTTAACTTGCGCAATCGTTGATACCAAGTCTTGAAATGGGACATGTTGCTCATGGGCATGGACAGCGAACTTTTTAGGAGCGGCATCGATGCTTTGGCGAGTGCGCAAGTGCGGTGTTTGATTGGCGTTGAATTGAGAATGCGGAACCGAATTCGTGATTTATCGGAAAATATAAGGCGTAATTCATAGCCATCGTCGCCTCGATTTGCAGTGATTGGGGTGCTACAATGAATTCGTTGGCAACCATTTTGAAATCGCCGACATACCTCAATCCCTCAAGGAGTTTCTGTTTTGAATGAATCTGCAAATGGCGGCGTTTTAGTTGCTGACGAACTTGAGACCCTGAACAAAGAAAATATGCAAACCAGTGGCGCCGACGCCGCGGATGTTGGCATTGGCGCACCCGATTTTGACACGGCTCCAATTCAAACTTCGCGCAACGTGAAACTGGCCATGCTTGCGGCCGTGGTGTTTCCGCCGCTTGGAGTTCTGACCGCCATGGGGTTGCTGTGGGGCGGCCTGTTTAATTCCACCGATCTCATCATTCTTGCCAGCATGTATGTGTTGACGGGTTTGGGAATCACGGTTGGGTATCACCGCTTGTGCACGCACAAGGCGTTCGCCACGCGCGGGCCAATTACGTTTTTCTTTCTGGCCTTTGGAACCATGGCGGGTCAAGGTCCCGTGGCGTGGTGGTGCGCAACGCATCGCCGTCATCATCAATATTCCGACAAGGATTATGATCCGCATTCGCCACACGTCGGCCGCGAGCCTGGACTTGTCGGTTTTTGCAAGGGCTTCATGCACTCGCATATCGGTTGGCTCTTTGAGAAGGAGCAACCCGACTACAAGCGGTACATTCCTGATTTGCTAGAGGACCCAATGATCATGTGGCTTGATCGAATGTTTGTGCCAATTCTTTTCGCGGGATTGCTTTTGCCCGCGGCGGTTTCTGGTTTCATCACGGGCACATGGCAAGGCGTAGCCCTTGGATTGTTGTGGGGCGGCTTGGTTCGCATGTGCATGTTGCATCACTCAACATGGAGCGTGAATTCCGTGTGCCACGTGTGGGGTCAAAAAGAATATCGCTCTGGCGATGAGAGCCGCAACAATCTCATCATGGGAATTCTTGCGCTTGGTGAAGGTTGGCACAACAATCATCACGCGTTTCCAGCTAGCGCGCGTCACGGTTTGAAGTGGTGGCAATTTGATTTAAGTTGGATTGTGATTCGATCGCTGCAACTTGTTGGTCTGGCCAGCAAGGTGCGATTGCCTTCCAAGGAGCGCATGCAAGAGCGTCGGCGGGTGGATACTCCAGCGTCTTGATTCGGTCGTAACTCAAGCAGAAGTTCAAAACCGTGGCGTCACACACCGCGTTTTTTTAATGCCATGATGGCGAATGAAAGCGAGATCACCAATTCAAACAATGCAAACCCAAACTCAAGACACGGCATCAAACGTGGCCAATCAATTCAGCGATCTGGGCACAAACATGTCCATCTGGGCGCCATATCTATTTGTGTGTTTCGCGCTTCTGTTGTTGGTGATCGTGGCGCACTGGGAAGTGTTCGCCAAAGCGGGGCGGCCGGGCTGCGTGATATTTATTCCGTTCTACAACTTGTATGTCTGCATGCAAATTTCCAGCAAGCCGGGTTGGTGGTGGGTGCTGCTTTGCATTCCTGGCGTGAATATTATTTTTTCCATCTTGATGATGCGCGGCCTGGCTCGCAACTTTGGCAAGGGCGTTGGCTTCACTGTGGGCTTGTTGTTGGTTCCGATTGTGTTTTGGTCAATTCTTGCGTTTGGAAACGCGCGCTATAGCGCAACCCCAGCCTAAGTTCCTTGGCCTGACTTCCATGTGAAGTTTGCGCGATTCGGTGGCGAGGCTTTACTATTGCCGCTGTCACTGTTGAAGGCAATCACACATACAAGGCTGATTTATGGCTGAAGAAAATTTAGACAATGTGCGTGAGCGAATTCGCCAGATCGACCTGGAGTTGATCGCCCACGCGGCGGAGCGTTCGCGCTTGGTGAAGCAAGTGGGGGAAATCAAGCGCCGCATGAACATTGCCACGGTGGACTATTCGCAGGAGCGCGCGGTGTTGGAGCGTGCGCGTGTTGCTGCCGAGCAACATGGTCTTGATCCCAATGTGGCGCAGGATTTGTTGGCGCGCTTGATACACGCGTCGGTGACGGCGCAAGACCAAGAAAGTTTGCGATTCTCCGCGGCGGGAGTTGGCAAGAGCGCGGTGATTGTTGGGGGCGCTGGTCGCATGGGCAAATGGATCAGCCGATTTCTTTCCGCCCAGGGATTTCAAGTTGGATCGCTTGATCCCGCGGGAACGACTGAAGAAAATCAGTGGTCACGCGACGCGCTGCACAGCGCGGATTTTGTGGTTTGCTCCACGCCGCCCGCGGCCACGGCCCAGTTGTACGCAAGTTGGATTGCGCTTCCGCCCCAAGGTGTTGTGGTGGACATCGCCAGCATTAAGACTCCGTTGATCGAACCCATTCGCGCGTTGCAAAAAGCTGGCGCGCGCGTGGCGTCCATCCATCCAATGTTTGGTCCCAGCATTGTTCTGTTGCGCGACGCGGATGTTGTGATTTGCGACACGGGCGATGCGCACGCCACAGAGGCCGTTGAGAAATTATTCAAACCGACCACGGCGAACATTGTGCACTTGCCACTCATGGATCACGACCGAGTGATGGCGGATTTGCTGAGTTTGGCGCACGCAACAGCGATCGCATTTTCCCTGGCGCTGCCGCAAAGCGAGCACCCTGTTCGCAGCACCACTTTCTTGGCGCTTGAAACTTTGGCGGCGGCCGTTGTGCGCGAAAGTCCCGATGTGTATTACGAAATTCAAGCGCGCAATCCATTTTCGGGAGCGGCCATAGAGCGGTTGCGCAGCGCGATTGACCGCGTGGCGGCGGCGATCGCCTCTAAAGATTCAGCGGCATTCGCGCAATTAATGGGCGAAGGACAAACTCGCACTCCAAGGATTTTGCGCAAGTCATGAGCGAGATCGGTCGCAACGATTCGTGCGCGTGCGGAAGTGGGCGCAAGGCGAAAAATTGTTGTCAACGCCCGGCAGTGCCCGCGGCGAAAATGAGTTCCGTCATGTTGCCGGCTATGGCTGGCGCGCCGGCGCGGCGTGTTGCGCTTGCGGAGGCGTTGCATATCGCCGCGCAATTGCAACAGACTGGTCAAATTCCTGCGGCAAAAATGGTGTTTGAATTGATCGTGGCGGCCGACGGGAATCACGCCGACGCGCTTTTCTTTTTGGGTGTGACTTGCCATCAGTTGGGACAAAGCGCTCCAGGGCTTGAGTTCATGCGCAGGGCCATTGCATTGCAACCCAACAATCGTTTGTATCACTTCAACCTTGGAATTATCAATGCGGAAATGGGCGACACCGAAGCGGCCATGGCGGCATATCAGCGCTCGAATGTGATTCAACCCACCGCGGATGCGTGCAACAATTGCGCGGGCTTGCTGTTGAATGAAGGGCGCATTGATGAGGCGAGTGAGTTGTTTCGCCGCGGGGGCGAGTTAAACCCCGACGATGTGAATCAGCAAAGCAATTTTTTATACACGCTCAGTTACAAACCACACCCCGATGTGCGCGAGATTTTTAATTGGCACAAGCAGTTTGGCCAGCGTCACGAGAGCGCCATTGCGCCCATGCCGCCGCGCGCGCGCGGTGGCGGAGGGCGCGCAAATCAACGCCTTCGAATTGGCTATGTTTCGGCTGATTTTCGCCAACATGCGGTGGCGCATTTCATTGAGCCGGTGCTTGCCGCGCATGACGTCAAGCACTTTGAAATATTTTGTTACTACAACTATCCAGTGGGCGACGCGGTCACTCGGCGCTTTGAAAAACTTGCGCATCATTGGCGCGTTATTTCCAACCGTAGTGATGAAGAAGTGGCGAACATGATTCGCGCTGATGGCATTGACATTCTGGTGGACCTTGCGGGTCATACGCCTCTTCACAAATTGTTGGTGTTCGCGCGCAAACCCGCGCCTGTTCAGGCAAGTTGGATTGGGTACTCCAGCACCACTGGCTTGACGCGCATGGATTACAGAATCACCGACACCGTCAGTGATCCAGTTGGCGTGACTGACAATTTGTACACCGAGAAACTTGTGCGCTTGCCCGATACGTTTTCCTGCTTTCAACCTTTGTCCAACTCTCCGAACGTTGGTGCGCTGCCAGCCACGCAAAGTGGTCGCGTCACATTTGGATCGTTCAATAATTTTATTAAAATGACGCCGGAGGTTTTGCAAACGTGGGCGCGCATTTTGCAACGCGTTCCAACTTCAACGTTGCTTCTGAAATATCGCAGCTTTGAAGCGAAGAAAATTCAAGCGCTGGTACATGCGGCATTTGCCAAGCATGGCGTGGAGCCCGCGCGAATTCATTTCTTGGGAAGCGACGACTACCACACGCACTTGCGGGCGTATCACCAGGTGGATATTGCGCTAGACACATTTCCACACAACGGCGACACCACAACATGCGACGCGTTGTGGATGGGCGTGCCGGTGATTGTGAACACGGGGGTGAACCATGTTGGTTTAATGGGCGCTAGTCGCTTGCACAGCGTTGGTCTTGATGATTTAGTGGCGCGTGACAATGACAACTATGTCGACATTGCTGCCGCGCTGGCCAACAATGTGGGGCGATTGGAAAAGTTGCGCTCAACGTTGCGCCAAACCATGGCGGTTTCGCCGTTGATGGACGCGCCCCGTTTCACGGGCAATCTGGAGCGCGCGTATGAGACAATGTGGGAAAATTTCCAGGGATAACCGCTATTTATTTGATGGCATGCGATCATGGATGGAATTTAATGCGTGGACATTTTCATAAAACAAGCGACATCTTCAAGTTGAAAATCAAGAAACGTGGTTGCGGTTCAACGGTATTCTGTTTTCTCTTCATGTCATGGTTCATTCAATTTTTAAAGGAGCTGCTCATGCGAATTCAATTCTGGTCTGCCATTGTTCTTGTTGGTGCGTTAAGCGCGTGCGCGGGTGCGCCAAAAACTGCCGAGGAAAAGAAAACCCTTTCGGCTTCTGTCGCGACTTCCATTGAGTTGCTGAAAAAAACCGATCCAACGATTGAGAAATTCTTCAAGGACAATTACGCCTATGCGGTTCTGCCAAGCATTGGCAAGGGCGGATTTATTATTGGTGGCGCGGGTGGCGACGGCGAGGTCTATAAGGGCGGCAAGTTGATGGGCTATTGCTCCATGGGCCAAGGCACCATTGGCGCGACCATTGGCGGTCAATCATTTGATGAATTTATTTTCTTCAAGGATGAGGCTAATTACAAGGTGTTCACCGCCAACAAGTTTGCGTTCACCGCGCAAGTTTCAGCAGTGATGGCGGCATCCGGCACGGGTGCTGCAACCAGTTACCACGATGGCGTGGCGATTTTTGTCAGCAATGTTGAAGGAGCCATGGCGGAAGCCGCCGTGGGTGGACAGCAATTTAAGTATGTCTCTTTGGACGCTTCGGCGGCGACAAAGGCCAAGTAATTTCGCAATGGCATGCGTTTAAAATTTGGAGTGTTGCTCTTGATTCTTTGGAGCCGTTGAAGAATGGCGCCAAGCGCATGAATGATTGTTGACGGACGCGGACATGTTCCGCGTCCGTTTTATTTTTCTGATTTGTGTGCGGGCTTCATGTCTATAGACTGTGGAAGTGTTCACAAACATTTCCACATATCTATTCGCTCCGTTGGCGGGCTTGGCCGAATTGCGCGAGCAGTTACGCGCCGTGTGTCGCGCGGGAGAACTAAAGGGCACCATTATGTTGAGCCCCGAGGGGATCAACCTGTTTGTGGCAGGAACACATGGAAATATTGATGTATTGTTGGCGCATTTGCGCGCCGTGCCTGGCTTGGAAAACCTCACGCCCAAGGCGAGTTTGAGTGATGCGCAGCCATTTCGCCGCATGTTGGTGAAGATCAAAAAAGAAATTATCGCCTTTGGAGTGGAGGGCATCGACCCCGCAAAGCGCACCAGTAAAAAACTTTCGGCGAAAGTATTGAAGCAGTGGCTTGATGAAGGCAAACCGCTCACTTTGCTTGACACGCGCAATGATTATGAAATTCGCATGGGAACATTTCGCGGGGCAGTGCCCGCTGGTATTTCGCACTTTCGCCATTTCCCCAGCGCGGTTGCGAAGTTGCCGGCAAATTTAAAGCATGAACCCGTGGTCATGTTTTGCACCGGCGGAATTCGCTGCGAGAAGGCCGGCCCATACATGGAGCGCGAAGGCTTTCAAAATATTTTTCAGCTTGACGGTGGTATTTTAAAATATTTCCAGGAGTGTGGCGGCGCGCATTACCAAGGCGAGTGTTTTGTTTTTGATCGCCGCGTATGCGTGGACTCGACATTGCAAGAGACCAACTCCGCTTTATGCTTCGCGTGTCAAATGCCGCTTACGCCAGAAGAACAGCAAGATTCCCGCTATGTCAAAGGTATTTCCTGTTCCTTTTGTTTTGATCAGCCGGCGCCACAAGTCGCAACCCGCAGGCAATTTGACTAATATGCATTCATGACAAATTCCGCCACCAGCAATACGCACGATGAAATGCGCTGCGCCACCACGTGGGGAATCGTGATCACTTTGGGTATCGCAGCTTGCTTGGACATTGCCACATCCACATCCTTGAGTCTGACGGATCGCTCACCATCTTTTTCCGTCACCATGTTCCGCATAGCCGATGTTTACGCTAGCCCCGTCGCGTTAAGCACCACTGTGGTTGCGAGTTTTTTTGGGGTGGTGCATTCTAGGAAGTGGTTCAAACTTTTCTTTGACCTCACATTGGTGCTTTCGCTGATTGCGTTGCTGGACAATTTAGTCGGACTCATTATGTGCCTATTCGACAAGCAGGACAAGCCTGGTTTTCTACTGCTCTCGGCCAGTCTGGTTTACCTAGAAAATATTGCAGTTTTTGCTGCTTTTTATTGGAGATTTGATCATCCACTTCAAGTGCGCATTGGCGCGGGCGAGAAAATTCATCCAGGCATTGTTTTTCCTCACAACGTGTCTGACTTCCCATCGCTCGCAGGGTGGCGGCCAAAGTATGTCGACTATTTGTTCTTGTCTTTCAACACGGCAAGCACATTCGGTCCAACTCTTCCAGTTCCGCTGCGAAATCCAATTCAAATTGGAATGATGCTTCAGGTGTCCATCGCCATGGCGGTGCTAGTCATGTTGACCGCGCGCGCTATTGGATTAATTAATTAATTTGCTGCGACATGTTGACCAACGGAACTGGATTGTGGCGCAGTCTGTGCATTAAATCCATTTTTGTTCTTGATACCAGCGCACCGCGTCGCGCGTGGATTCTTCCACCGATCGCGGTTGCAATCCAAGTTCTTCCAAACTTTTCGATGGATCAAAATACATGGATCGCTTGGTTAAGCGAACTCCAGTGACCGTGGCCATGGGCATGCGATGCGAAATGGTGTCCGCCCACAATTCACTGAACCAGCCTGCGGCCAGCGCCACGGCATAAGGAACTTGTTTGTTGGGTGCGGGGCGATTGGTGATTCGCGCCAGCAATTCAAGCCAATGCACAAGCCTGATGTTGTGCGCCCCAATTAAATAGCGCATGCCGATTCGGCCGTGTTGCATGGCACGAATCAATCCGTCGGCGGCGTCGCGCGCGTCGATTAGGTTGAACTCGCAATCCAAGTACGCCGGAATTTTTCCACGGCAGAATGCAACAGCAAGACGCGTTGGCGGAGTTTTATTTCTGTCACACGGACCAATTGGAAGCGTGGGACTGCACACGATGACGGGAGCGCCCGTCGCTGCAAGTTCAAACGCGGCTCGCTCGGCGCGAAATTTACTCAAGCAGTAGGGGCCAATCATGTCTTGCTCACGAAAGCGCGCGCTTTCCACCGGCTCGCGCGTTGGGAGCGCGGAGGTCAGAATGCTTTCGGTGCTGACATACAGCACGCGTCGCACGCCGGCATCAAGCGCGGCGCGCATGACATGCACCGCCGCGACATGATTGATGGCGTCAAACTCGCTTCGATTGCGTCGCCATAAGTTTGGATCCGCCGCAAGGTGGTACACCTGATCGCAACCGCGCACGGCTTGGTTGACCGCGGATATGTCGCGAATATCGGCGCGAACAAGCTCGATTTTGTTCAAAGGCAAATGCTCAACCCGCGCGGTCGGGTGCTCCAACACACGCACATGTTGGTTGTCGCGCGTTAATTGATCCACAAGATGCGAGCCAATGAACCCAGCGCCGCCGGTCACAAGAATCATTGATGAACTCGCAATACGAATTGTGTTGAGTTTATTTGGCGTGCGCGCGCGGCAATAACGACGTGATTTTTTGTAAGCAACCGAGATGCCAATCCGCGAAGCGCCCTCATGCTAAGACTCCGCGCGCAAGTGTTGCGGCAAGCGCACGCAAGTGTGAGTGTGATGGAGCTAGCCGCTCGCGTGAAATTTTTTCCACTAGTGCCACCACCGCGCGATTGATCGGGCAAGGAAACTTTCCGGCAAGACGAATCAGATGGCCGTTGTAGGCGTCGACTTCCGTGCGCCCACTTCCCATGTCCGGACTCATTGAACAATAGGTTCCGCGCAATGATGGCCGAAAGAACACGCCCATGATTTTGGGAAGCAGTGGCGTGCGCAAAATTCGCATGACGGTATTGGGATGAAATGGACCAATGGTTGCCATCTCCAGCCCCGCGTTTCGCAGGATGGAAAAATTTTCACGCAGCAACGCAAAGAACATTTTTTGCGCCAGTGGATCAGTGAGCAGCTGCGCGTTGTCCACGCCGGCGCTGGCGGCAAGCGGTGAAATTGCCGCGTTGTACATGAGTTTTGTGACTTTAAAGGGCAGAACATTGGCCACGCTTTCTACGGGAAATAATTTTCCGTGCGCCAAAGCGTCTGCCAGCGTTTGAATGCGCTCTTGTTGTTGCGCGGTCACGCTTTTGCGCGCGCCAATGTGCAGCGCGCCAGCGCGGGTGATGCGTGTGGCGGGTTGATCCGCCGCGCATTCTGAAACAAAAGAGGCAATGGCTTCTGCTGGGTGGTCAAGCGACTCAAGTTGCGCGTCGAATCCGTTTTGAATTGGCACGACATGTTCAATGTTGGAAATGCGCTGTAGAGCAGGAGCGTTGTCAAATGTTTTTACGCACAACAGAATGGGAGTATTGGTTGGCGGCGCCCATTCTTGAAAAGAAACAAATTTCACCCGCGTTTCTGTTTGCCCATCAACTGACATTCCGTTGCGCTTGCCCGCGTCTATTTTTTTGGAATTTGAATCCACCATGGTCACGCTCCAGCCCGCGCGCGCTAAGCAAACGCCGGCGGCAATTCCAATTCCTCCAGCTCCAAGAATGTGCGCGGTGTGGTTCATGTTTGAAAGTAGAACAACTTCAGAGTGTCAGGCTTATATTAGATAAATTTTTCATCGCGGTTTGAAATGGCGAATGCCGATAGTCACACCACATTTACATTGGCCGACATTTGCATGCGCGTATCCATTGTTCGTTGCAAGTGTTTGTTGCGCACCTGTGTCGTATTCAAATTCACTTCAATTTCTTGCCTTTGTAGCGGTTTGAAGCACGCGTTCAACAGCGGCCAACGTGGCGTCAATTTCAATGGGGGCGTTGGCCGCGGCGTGACCGTGTGCATTGGTTGTGTTCAACAATTTTTCAGGGTCTTTCAGAATGTGACCGGTCAGCACGGCAACCACACGCTCGTGCGGCGCGATGATTCCGCGCGCCACCAACTCGCGCACGCCCGCCACGCTTGCGGCGCTGGCGGGTTCGCAGCCAACACCGCTTGCGTCAATCACTTGCTTGGCTTGCATAATTTGCTCATCGCTCACAGACGCCACTACGCCGTTTGTGAAACGAATCGCCGACACCGCGCGGTCCCATGAAGCGGGGTCGCCAATGCGAATTGCGGTTGCGATTGTTTCCGCGCGCACGCTTGTGCGCTTTGCAAAGTTGTCGGCAAAGTCATGCGCAAACGGCGCCGCGCCACTGGCCTGCACTGACAAGAGACGTGGAATGCGCTTGATCAATCCAAGCGACTGCGCCTCGCGCAATGCTTTTCCAAACGCGGAAGTGTTGCCAAGATTTCCTGCCGGCAGCGCCACCCAATCAGGTGATTGCCACGCAAGTTGCTGCAGCAATTCAAACATGATTGTCTTTTGGCCTTCAATGCGAAATGGATTGAGCGAGTTGGCCAAGTACACGCCTAGCTTTTCGCTGGACTCGCGCACTAAACGCAAACAGTCGTCAAAGTCGCCGCGCACCAACAGCGTGCGCGCGCCATACGCCACAGTTTGAGCCAGTTTTCCCATAGAAATGCGTCCCGCAGGAACCATCACCAGCGCTGGAATTCCAGCTTGCGCTCCATACGCCGCAAGCGATGAGCTGGTGTTGCCAGTGGAGGCGCATGCGATCGCGGTTGCGCCGCAACGCTTGGCTTGCGTCACCGCAACCGTCATGCCGCGGTCTTTAAAAGAGCCCGATGGATTGAAACCTTCATGCTTCATCAACAAGTTTTTCACGCCCGCGTATTTAGAAACAGCGGGGCGCTCAAGCAAGGGCGTGTTGCCTTCTGGGTGGCTGACTATTTCCGCATCAGTGATGGGCAGCACAAGTTCACGAAATCTCCAAACGCCTGAACGACTTGCAGCGGATCCGCGCATGGCGCCAATACTGACTCGGCTATCAAAGAGATTTTGCAACTTCTCGCTGCACAGCGCGGGCAAGGCGGGCGTGATGTCAAGCAAGCCGCCGCACTTGGAGCATGTGGCAAGCGGAGTGAGGTCATTGAATTTTTCACCGCACGCGGCGCACGCAATGATGATGCCTGTCTTGTTGGTGTTGCCGCTCATGAAATCACCACGCGCAATAAATCATTCAGAACACCAGCCGCCGTGACCGCAGGACCAGCGCCTGGACCAGAAATGACCAACGGGTTGTCGCGGTATCGCGTTGTGGTGAACACAAATTGATTGTCAGTGCCGCTGAGCGAGCCAAGCAGGCTTCCAACCGGCACGCCAACCAAACCCACTTTCACGCTGGCGCGCGTGATATTTGCGCAGTAACGCAGCACTTCGCCCTTGCTTGTGGCGGCGCGCACTCGCTCGCTCCACGCGTCATCAAGTGACTCAAGTTGCTCAACAAAATCCGCCATTGAAACTTCGCGCAGATTTACCGGCACCAAACTTTCAATCGCCACGTCGGTGAGTTCGCCCACATAGCCAATCAGCCTGCCCAAGATCAAGCCTTTGCGCGCCACATCGCGGCCGGACAAATCCTCGCGCGGATCTGGTTCGGTGTATCCAAGCTGCATGGCGTTGCGAAGAACGGCGGAAAACTTTCGTCCGCGGCCAAGTTCGCTGAATAAATATCCCATGGTGCCAGATGGACATGCCACGATATTCAACACGCGGTCGCCTGAAGCGATCAGTTTTTCAACCGTGTCAATAATTGGCAAGCCCGCGCCCACGGTGGCTTCATGCAATACTTTGCGTCCACTTTTGCGGGCGCCTTGAAGCAAGGCACTTGCGGAGGCGCTATCCGACGCCAGTGGAATTTTATTTGCAATAACCAAGTCCATATTGTGAGCTAGGGCGCGCAACAATGTCTCGCGCGTATCACCACTGGACAGATCAACCAGCACTGGCCGCGTGAGCGCGTGCGAGGCAATGTGCTCAATGGCCGCTGTTGGCGCGCTCGAGTGGGCGTTGGCCAATGTCTTGAGCGAGCCAGCGCGTTGTTTATGGGCGCTCATGCCAGACAATGCACGAAGACTGAAACCGCGTCTTTCCAGCATAAATCCGCTGCGATCAAGCACTGCAACAATTCGCAACGCGGCGCGATCATTGGCTGGCAACTCCGCAATTTGGCCCAGAAGTTCCTGGCCAATGCGGCCGCAGCCAAGCAAAATGACATCGGCGCCACGGCGACGAGCCGTTCGACCGCCACCCACTTTGTCCAAACTAAAAGTGGAGTGAATGGCGCGCACGGCTTTTGGAACACTAGCCTTGTTCACAATAAATGAAATATTGCGCTCCGAAGATCCTTGCGCAATGGCGATGACATTCACTTGCGCGTCGGCAATGCAACCCAGCACGCGCGCCGCAACGCCAGGGGTTCTTGCCATGCCGGAACCAACAACCGCCACGGTGGCGACGCCAAGCAACACTTCCACCGAGTCAATTTCATTTCGCTCAAGCTCCGTGGCAAACGCCGCGCGCAATTCTTTTTCCGCCAGCTCCGCCGCGCTTTCTGGCACAGTGAAACAAATTGAATGCTCGGAACTTGCCTGCGAAATCAACGACACAGAAATTCCCGCGTGCGCCAACGCGCCAAATGTTCGCGCTGCAATGCCTGGCACTCCAAGCATTCCATTTCCAGCCACCGTCACAAGCGCTTGCGCCGTCATTGCGGAAAGCGCGCGCACGGGCGAGCCAGCCATGGAGCGGCCCTGCACAATTTCCGTACCCGCGGCTTCGGGTTGATTGAATGGACGAATGCGCAGCGTGGTGCGCGCGTCCAGTGGAATGAGCGCGCGCGGATGCAGCACTTTTGCGCCGTAATACGCAAGTTCAGAAGCTTCGCGCGGATCAAGCAAGGGCACCACGCGCGCCTCAGGAATAATGCGTGGATCGGCCGTGAGAAATCCCGGGACGTCTTTCCACAGCGTCACTTCTTTTGCGCCAAGCGCGCGCGCCGTCACGGTGGCGGTTAGGTCGGAACCGCCGCGGCCAAGCGTGACCACTGCGGCTTGGGAACCAGTTGCGCCAGTCGTACCCGCCGCGATGAAGCCTGGAACAACAACAATATCTCCGGCGCGCAATTTGTCAGGGAAAATATTTTGCGCTGCAATTTCCGTGCGTGCGATATTCGGGGCGGCGTCGCCAAAGCGACCGTCAGAATGTAAAAACTCCGTGGCGTCAACAACGCACGCGGACATTTTTCCCGCGCGCAACGCGTCGGCAACAATGCGCGCCGCCAAGCGTTCACCGCGAGAAATAATAAGGTCGCTCATTTGCGCCGTCAGATCGCGCGCGTGCGCCACTTGTTCAGAAAGTTTTTTAAGTTCCTTGAATGACTCGCCTATATATGTGTGCGTGGCGGAGGCGGCGCCATCAATGGACTTCGCCACGGACATATGCCGTTCATACAGCGCGTCCGTCTCTGTATTCGCGGCGACAAGATCACCCTTTGCCGCGGCGCGCGCAATGTTCAGCAGAATGTCGGTCACTCCAGCAAGCGCCGAAGTGACAACAACGCGTTCACCACTGGTCCCCGCAAGAATGTTCACAACTGCGCGAATGGCGTCGGCGTTTGCAAGCGCCGCTCCGCCAAACTTGTGCACCGAAATTGGGTTGGCGATGGTTCGCATGGCTTCAATGGATTGCTCATGCCCGCATGCAAAGGGCATGCTGAAGCAATGCAATCAATTCAAAGCGAGATTATGAGCGCACATTGCGATCGTCAACAGTGATCAACTTCCTCTATAGGTTGAGTAGCCAAAGGGACTCAGCAGCAATGGAACATGGTGGTGGCGCGTCGCATCACTGACATGAAATTCAATCGTGACCGATGGGAAAAAAGTTTCAATGCGCTGCTGTGCAAACCAAGCACCTGTTTCAAATATGAATCTGTAGTGACCAGTATGCAGCAGGCCAGACCCCAAAAAGTTTTTCACGCGGCCATCGCTGTCGGTCGAGGCGCCATGAAGGTCCGACCAAGTTTCGCCTTTGAGAATTTGGCAAGTCACCGACATTCCCGCGGCGGGCATGCCGCTTGACGTGTTCAAAACATGCGTTGAAAGTCCGTGTTGCGCGGGTAGAGCCATGGTGGCAGGCTAAATCAGATTCATATGCGGGTCAATCTTTATCTGCTCAAGGCCGCGCAACTTTGCCACATACGCCAGCACGCACGATGTCGCGGGAGTGAAAGTGAAATCACGCCGCCATGTGTATCTTCTCTATATGCGCGGTGACAGTGACAACCAAGAATTGAAGAATACTGACTACCGCGAGTTCATCTCCAACGATTTCATGGCGCATCTTCGGCCGCAGATGCGCGCGGTGGATGGCGTGGCTGACGTGTTGCAGGTTGGCGAAAGCGGGGGGCTGGAAACTCCGGATGCCCTTCGATTTTTGTGCGAACTTTTTGATCTTGTAAAAGGTGATTTGCGCGCCGTGTTGCGCCAACGCGTCATGGACCGCGAGTTCATTGATCAGCGAACGCGCGCCTGCTTTGAACTGAATCGCAAGTTGCGCGTGGACTATGGCGACCGCGATTATCAAACTATTCTTGGCCAAGAGGACGCTGACGGCCGAATTGTGGTCGGTCCCAAGAATGAATTTTATTGCAAGGCGGGTGGCGGTAAACCAGTCGCGCCTATTCCAGAATTTTTGCTTGGGCACCATGTGACTTTGTTCGGTCCGCCGGATGACGCCAAACTTTCCATCAACGCCATGAACGCGTTTCACCGTAAGTTGCCCGGCGAGCCTCCGATTGTGGCGGACTTGTTGCGCAATTTCACTGGCGCGCCCATGTGGGGGGCCGATGACGAGGATTCAAAAACACCTTTGCGCGCGGATCTGGTTCTTGCGGGTGAAAACCTGACCAACTGTTTCAAGAAAAATATTTCATTCACGGATCAGCGCACGGGCAAGAACTACGCGCTGGAAACCAGCCATTTATCGCAGCCAATCAAGCGTTTTCCAGGGCTCGCCATGCCATGCGCGTTCTTGTTCTACAAACAAAATCCGCTGCCGCTGCACTTGTATGACTTCGCGCTGCATCTTTACGCGAACTGGAACAACCCCAAGGCGTTGGCATTTTATGTTCCAAAGTTGGAGAACGAAGAAGAGGCCGCGTACATCCGCGTCATGATTGAGCACGCCGAGCGATTGATTCAGCGCGCCCATCCGCAATATCAAATTGGCACCATTCGCCTGATGATTGTTCTGGAAAATCCGCGCGCGGTATTTCGCGTGAATGAAATTATGGACGCGCTGCATCCGTATTTCGCAGGCGCCTCGCTTGGTTGGCACGATTACCTTGCGTCCACCGCGCGCTTGATGAAGGAGGACGCCAATTATCGCATACCGGTGAAGGCCGATCCCAATATTGTGATCAAGCACATCAAGGCCTCGCATGATTTGTTGGCCAATGTTGTTGGCGCGCGCGGCGGCATAAAAATTGGCGGCATGTATGGCGTGCTGCCTTCCGATGGCGACATGCAAAGCGATTCGTTTCAAGTTGCCATCAAGGGCTTCATCAAGGATGTCATAACTCAATTGAAGCGCAATTTGAACGGTTTTTGGGTGGCGCACCCGGACTTTGTGCGGCTTGGTTTGGCGCTGGTAGAAGCGTGGAAGCGATTTCAAAATTCGGACCGTGCAGCGCTGGACAATTTAGTCAAGGCGCTTCTGCTTCCCAAATATCACGCCGACATGTTGGCCTTCATTCATGGCGCGGATGTTGCCGGGCTTGATCCAGCCGACGCGCTCTATCCGCGCGCGCTGTTGGTGGCCGACGAAAAGCAATCCAACTTCATCGCCAACAATGATCCGCGCGAAATTCGCTACAACATTTTCCAGTCGCTGCAATATCTCACCGACTGGCTTAGCGGCAATGGTTGCGTTGCGCTTCCCGCCACGATTGACGGCGTACCCGTTCGCGTGATGGACGACTTGGCAACCGCCGAGCGTTCGCGCTGGGAAGTGTGGCACGAGTTGCACCACGGGCGATTTGATGTCCAGGAATTTGTGCGCATTGCGCATGAAGAATTGCGCTTTATTCAAAAAGATTTGTCCACCGTCGACAAGATCACGCAAGTGAAATGGAATGATCGCACGCGCAAGTGGTACCCCGTTGCCATGAACATCATGTTGCAGCTGATGAGCAGCGACAAGCCTGTGGAGTTTGCCTCCGAGTTGCTGCTTCCGTTCACATTGGATTGCATTCGCAATGAAAGCGATCCGTGGAAAACCATGGCGGAAATTGAACCACGCAAATATCAATTGCCTGCGCATGTTGCTCGCTATCACGCTTATTTCAGCGCGTGCGGAAGCCACACATTTGCCAGTGCCATGTCGCGTTCGCCTGTTTTGGATTTGCGCGCCGCGCAGCAACTGATTCAATCGTTCAGCGTGGCCGATGTGCTTGAAGCCGCCAGCTTTCACGGCGACATTGGCGAGAGCGCGCGCACGCTTGATGCCACTGCCGCGTGCGAGCAATCCAAAGTGTTGCAAGCGCAGGCACCTTTGGAGCAACTTCGTCTGCTTGGCGCGCGCTACTTGGAGAAATTCAAATTCAAATTCCTCATTTCAGCGCAAGGAAAGTCTGGCGATGAAATGTTGGCCGCTCTGCAAGAGCGCCTGAAAAATTCTGCAGAGCAGGAACTAGTCAACGCGCGTGAAGCGTTGTGGCAGATCACGCGCAAGCGTTTATGCGCGCAACCAATTGACTCTGTTGTTGAGCACATTCAAGCCGCAATGCAGCGGCACAATGTTGTTGGCGCTTCGATCAGCGTGTCCGCCGCGGATGGTGCCAGTCAATCATTACAGTTTGGACATCGCGCCGCGGCAAAGCCCGTCACTCCACACACATGTTTTGAAATTGCGTCGCTGAGTAAAAGCATTGCCACATGTTTTGCTATGGAATATTTTCGCGCCGCCAATATTTCGCTTGATACATGCGTGAACGCGTTGTTGTCCAAGACTTCCTCTAGCATTCGCGTGCTTTCACTCAACGCAAAGCATCCAGAATGGGCCGATCAAGTCACGCTTGCGCATTTGATGAGTCATGAAGCGCTGAACCTTCACTATGTCAGAGGAATTTCCACGGAACAACCCATGCCCAGCACAACCCAGTTGATCGCTGAGCATGATCAATTTAACTATGAACAAACGGGAGTCCTCAATGAACCCGGCAGCGCGTTTCAATATTCCGGTGGCGGCTTCATTGTGCTTGAGCATGTCATTGAAACACTCGCCGCGCAGGAAATTGCAACACTCACCGCGCCGTTTCTGCGCGCGTTGCAGATGAACTTGTTCACGTTTGAGCAATCCAATCAAGCGAACATGGAATATGCCAGCGGCTACAAAGATTCGGGCCAAGAAATAGAAGGCACTCGCATTATGTTTCCAGCTTTTGCGGCCGGCGTCGTTGCGCCCGCGCAAGACGTTGCCACATTTCTTCGCGCGCTCACCAGTGCGTATCACAATCTTGAAGGGGCGGGTCCAATTTCGCATGACACCGCGGTGCGCATGTTGCATGGCGTGGACAAGGGTTCGCAAAAATTCATGGGTTGCAATATGGGGCTTGGCATTTTCACGGCCAACGCTGGACCAAATCGTTTGTGCATTCATCAAGGCGCCAATGACGGCTTTCGCGCGTTGTTCATTCATTGTTACGCGGGTCCCGACAAGGGCGCGGGTTTGGTCATTCTTGCAAATGGCGAACACAACGGCGTATTGTTTATTGCGCAGGCGGCGCAGATTGTGTTGCACCACTTCAACATGCAAGGCATTGATGCCGCGCGTTTCCAAAACGAATTTGCCGCCGAAGATATTCCGCAGGAACAGCGCGTGAACGCCGGCTACCGTGAACTTATTTTTGGCGCGTTCCAAGCCGATCTTCCTGAGGCCATCACGCGGCGTGGGGTGCGCGACGCGCTTGCGGATTTTAATCTTGCGGTTGGCGCGCGCATTGAAGAAGTTTCAAATCAGCGCTTCGCGCGTGCTGAGAATCTTCTTTCGCCCAATCAACCAACATTTGAACCCGCGCTGTTTGGCAAGCAGGGGAAAATTATGGATAGTTGGGAAAGTGTTCGCCACAATCCGCGCGAGTGCGACCATTTGATCTTCCAAATGCTCCACCCCGCCGCGATTGATTGCGTCAGCGTGTCAACGCAATTTCATTCGGGCAATCACGCGCCCGCCATTCGCGTGCAAGGCTGGGACGCCACTTGCAAATGTTGGAAAGAGATTGTCGCGCGCTCGCCGCTTGCGGGTCATTCGTTTCACGCATTCAACGCCGTGTCACAAGATGCGTTGTTCACGCGCATTCAAGTTTCCATGTTTCCCGATGGCGGCGTCACGCGCCTGGCGTTGTACGGAAAAAATCTGCCAGCGCACGAGAAAGCGAAGTTGCTTGCGCAACCTTGCGTTGCTTGTCCGCCATTTGATGCGCAAACACGCAAGCCCCTCACGCCCAAGTACGCCGCTAGCAGCGACGCCATCAAGCGCAATCTTGCGCGCTCCACGCAAAGTGAATTCGATCTCGCGTGCGCCGCGTTTGGCGCCACGATTGTGTCCGCTTCCAATCAACATTACGGACCTGCCGCGCAAGTGATTTCGCCGTATCCGCCGTTGAATATGTTCGATGGTCTTGAATCGGCGCGCAGCCGCGACGCGGGTCACAGCGAAAATGTGGTCATTGCGCTTGCCAAGCCCGCGCGAATTGGCCGCGTTGAAATTGCGTTCACATATTTTGTGAATAACAATCCGCGTGAAATAACGGTCGAAGGCTTGTGCAACAACAAGTGGGTTCCACTGGTCAAGCGCACAAATGTAAAGTCCTTCGCCGCCAACTCAATTCAATTTTCCTTCAGTCATCCAGAAGTCTGCGACCAAATTCGCGTCAGCGCATTTCCAGATGGCGGCATGAATCGTGTGCGAGTATTCGCAGCTCTATGAACACAAGCCCCCGCGTGTATTGTTTAATTTTTTACGCATACTCTGGAGACCCATGGATCACATTGAATTGAAGACAAGTACGGCAACATCAAGCGATTTCTTTCGCGTATTTGTGGGAAGATGAAAGCATGAACAAATCATCGGACGAGCAACAGGACCAACAATTCATGCTCCGCGCCATCGCGTTGTCTCGCGAAAATGTTTCGCAGCGCAACGGCGGCCCATTTGGCGCCGTGATTGTGAAAGATGGAACCATCATTGGCGAAGGTTTCAACCGCGTCACGGCTACCAATGATCCCACCGCGCATGCGGAAGTGGTGGCTATTCGCGCCGCCTGCGCGCGCATCAACAATTTCGATTTGTCCGACGCCGTTATTTACACAAGTTGCGAGCCGTGTCCCATGTGCCTGTCCGCCATTTATTGGGCGCGCCTGGGAAAAATTTTCTACGCCAACACCAAGACCGACGCCGCCAACATTCAATTTGACGACGGCTTCATTTATCAAGAGATTGCAAAGGCTCCGCAAGCGCGCGCCATTCCCATGACGCAGTTGTTGCGCGACGAGGCGCATCAGGCGTTTGTGGATTGGATAAATAATTCCAAACGAATTGGCTATTAAATTTCATAGCACGCATCACTGGTTGATACAAAGGCAAACGTAAGTCTGCCACTCATTTATAAGTTTCTAAGCGCAATTCAGAACGTTTATCACTTCGCTATTTATTTGGTGAGAGCGGCATATGGCATTTAAAATCAATTTGGCCTTGACGTATTTCTTATTCAAGTGATACGCATGATCGCCCTGACTTATGCCCACATCCAAAGTATTTGTGCAAGGAAACCTTACGAACTCACGGAATCGCTCGCGGTGTGAATGCGGAATCGTATTGCCATTGTGAGGCATGGTTGTCATTGTTTCCAACATAGTTGCGCCAACAATTTGCATCAAAGGCATAGGCAGAATGCCTGAAAGTAGCGGTTCAATAGCCATCGAAACCTAGTGCTCACACGTTTGCGACTGGCCAATTTTGATTTGCTTAAAGCGCTCATTGCAACGATTGAAAAATTATTCCGTTTGCCGAAGTAGTTCCCACAGTTCGCGTATCTCCATTGTGGTGAATGTTCCGGCGTGCAACCCATTCCAACTAAAATCATGTTTTGTTCGTTGCGGCACGGGGCGAATGTGTCGTATAATTTTTCGCGGGCAAGTTTCTCCGTCAGCACTTGATCACCCGCAGCCATGTTGTTCTTGCAGTTTGTGTTGCAAAAAATTCTGTCGTAGTCAAGCCATGGGCGAATTGACATGGTTGCGCCACATGTCTTGATACGCCGCCTCTAGATAGCGCGTGAAGCGCGCAACATTTGTCAGAGGCGACCGCATCATGCGCTCTCGCAAATCAGCGCGCATTGCCGCAAGTTTTTCCAGATCGCCCGCAAGCCTGGCGGCAATCTGAACATAGTCATCCCCATCACGCGCGATCAACTCGGGCAAGCCAAGGTTTTCCATTTGACTTACTCCAACGCGCCCAACATGGTTGATGCCCGCAAGCGTGATCACCGGCACGCCCATCCATAACGCGTCGCATGTGGTGGTTGTTCCGTTGTATGGAAACGGATCAAGACCAATGTCAATCTGGTTGTAGCGATTCATGTGGTCATGTTGTGAAATGTCTTTGCCAAGAATGTCTAAGCGATCCCGCTCAATGCCATGTTTGGAAAATTGTTCACGCAGCAGCGCGCTCATAAATGGCGAATCAAGGCCTTGATACTTCAGCATCAGGCGCGATTGTGGCACGCGCTTGAGAATGTTTGACCATAGCGCGATCACCTGGGGGGTCATCTTCTGCGCATTGTTGAAAGAACCAAATGTCATGTGGCCCGCCGCCAGCGCGGGTAGCGCGCCAACTTTTGGACTTTCTCGTGGCGGCTCGAAGCAGGAAAAACATTCAGGTAGTCGAAGAAGTTTTTCACTGTGGAACGACTCGGTTTCACCAACGGGATCCGCCAACGCGTCCGTGATTCTGTAATCCATGCTCGTCAGGCCCGTGGTGTTTGGATAGCCAAGCCAAGTCACTTGCACAGGAGCGGGTTTGCGCGCGAACACCATTAATCGATTTTCCGGCGTGTGTCCCGCCAAATCCACAAGTATGTCAATGCCATCATCGCGAATTTGTTGCGCCACCACTTCATCGGATTGATTCGCAATCACACGCCAATGCGCGCATTGTGATTTGATTCGCTCAGTCACTTCGTCACTCATGAAGTTGTTTGAATAGCAGAACACCTCAAACTTGCTTTTGTCATGAGCGGTCAACACGGGCTCTATGAAATGTGCCACGGAATGTTGCTTGAAGTCTGGCGACACATAGCCAATGCGAAGCGGGCGTGGCGTCGCGGCTCCCGTCTGGGCATCCGAGTGTTGATTGGCATTGGCCACCGACGCCTGCGGTCGCAGCGGCGCCTCAAACAAGTCGCCAAATTTTTTGTGGGCGGCAAAAATCGCCTGGCGATCCGGACTTGGTAAATAATTCAGCGCGCACAAATACATGGTGCGCAGAATCGGGGATGTTGGACACGCCACCATGGCGCGTTCAAATTGTTTCAACGCTTCGTCTAAATGGCCCAGCATCTGTTGCGCGTTTGCCAAATTGCAATGCGCCTGCGGTTGTCGCGGATCAATATCAATCGCGCGTTGATACGCGGTAATCGCCTCTGGAATATCACCAATCGTGTGGTGAACTTTACCCAAGTTGTAGAAAAATTTAGCCTGTGCGGGGCGGCACTCCGTGGAGCGGCGCAATAATTCAATTGCATTTTGGCTGTCGCCACTCTGAAAGCGCAGCACGCCCAACCAACACAACGCGTCGCCGTGGTTGGGTTGGATAGACAACACTTGCTCATACAAAGAAAGCGCTTTGTCCAAAGCGCCTTGCGCATGGTATTGCTGCGCCAATGTCATGGCGTTGTTGATGGGAGATTTTCCAGGCACTCGCCCTTTGTTAGCCATGGTCAAAGCATAATGCAAGTCGTCATTCAAACCGCATACGCGCCCATCAGCAATCCAAATTTCACCTACTATTTCTGCGCATGTCTCAACCAACATCTGGCGCCGTCGCGCCCAAAGAATTCATTCGCTTGCATATTGGTGGAAGCGAGGTCAAGCCAGGATGGACTCTGATGAACAGGCACGCCAAGCCAGGCGTGGATGTGATTGGCGACGGCAGCGATCTTTCCATGTTCGCCAATCGCACCGTGGCGGAAATATACGCGCCATATGTCTATCAACGATTCGGATTTCGCAAGGAGTTGCCCAACGCGCTTCGCGAGGCATTCCGCGTGCTCATTCCTGGGGGCGTTTTGCGCCTGTGCGTTCCCAATCTTGAACACATTGCAAATTTATTTGCCGAATCGCAGTTGGAAACGCTTCACCGGTTTCAGTTGCAAACTCTTTTGTATGGAGAACAAACTGATGCGACAGATTTCAATCGATCAGCTTGGGCATTTCAACTGCTCGCGCAAAGGCTTTACCTTATGGGCTTTCGCAAAATCGCCTCGCAGACGCCATTTGATTTATTCAACGATGTTTCAAGCTGGAAGTTTGGAAATGTCTTGATCTCTTTAAATGTAATTTGTGAAACCGAAACCAACGCCACCGTGCTCAACAACAGTGGCAACCAGTTGCTTGCGCAGGGCATGGCCGAGGAAGCCATTGATCAATATGAAATGGCGCTCTTGCTTGCGCCAGACAAGCCCTTCATTCACAGCAATTATTTGTACTCCTTGAATTATCAATCCACTCCGAACATGGAAAAAATATTCGTGGCCCACAAAAAATTTGGTGAGTTTCATGAGCGAGTGGCGGCCAAATCGGTGGCGCTTCAATCTCCAGCGCCAGTCAACATTCAGACAGGCGCGCATCGACCACTTCGCATTGGTTATGTTTCAAGCGACTTTCGCCAGCGCGCGGTTTCACACTTTATTGAACCGGTGCTTGCGGCACACGATAAAAGCAAGTTTGAGTTGTTTGCGTATTACCACCACACCGTTGTTGATGACATGACCAAGCGCATTCAAAGCTTGGTGACCCATTGGCGCAGTCTTGTTGGAAAATCAGACGCAGACATTGCCGCCATGATTCGCGCCGACGGCATTGACATTCTGATTGATTTGTCTGGTCACACCGCAACCAATCGATTGCCAATGTTTGCTCGTAAGCCCGCCCCTGTGCAGGTGACTTGGCTTGGCTATCCAAACACCACGGGCTTGTCGACCATGGATTACAGAATCACGGATGCGTTCGCTGATCCGCCAGGATTGACCGAGGCGTTTCACACCGAAAAGTTGCATCGCATGCCGGAAAGTTTTTCATGCTACAGCGCGCCTGCCGACGCGCCGCTTGTAACACCGCCGCCAGCCAAGCGCACGGGACGCGTCACATTTGGCTCGTTCAATAATTTCGCAAAAATCACGCCAAAAGTCATCAGTGTGTGGTCCAACATTCTCAACCGCATTCCAACGGCAACCCTGTTTTTAAAGTACAAGGATTTGGAAAGCGTTCCCATGACGCAGTTCATTCATCATCAATTCATGACCTGCGGAGTGCTTGTGTCGCAGTTGCGCATTCAGGGCGATGACCCTTCGCATGTTGAACACATGAATCGCTACAACGCAATTGATATCGCGCTTGATCCATTTCCCTACAACGGAACAACCACCACCTTGGACGCATTATGGATGGGTGTTCCAGTGGTCACGCTTGAGGGCGCCAGTCATGTGGGTCGCGTGGGCGTGAGCCAGATGAGCAACTTGGGTCTACAAGAATTGATCGCTCATAATCAGAACGAGTATGTTGAGATCGCCGTGGCGCTTGCGGGCAATTTGGAAAAACTCTCCACCTTGCGCGTGGGAATGCGCGAGCGCATGTTGGCTTCTCCGCTTATGAATGTTGAGCGCTTCACCCGCAATCTAGAGCGGGCTTATGAAAGCATGTGGAACGCGCGCGCTCAAAAGTAGGCGCGCGCTTTTACAAGAACATCCGCGCTCAAAAGTAGGCGCGCGCTTTTACAAGAACATCCGCGCTCAAAAGTAGGCGCGCGCTTTTACAAGAACATCCGCGCTCAAAAGTAGGCGCGCGCTTTTACAAGAACATCCGCGTTCAAAAGTAGGCGCGCGCTTTTACAAGAACATCCGCGCTCAAAAGTAGGCGCGCGCTTTTACAAGAACATCCGCGTTCAAAATTGGGCGCGTTTTATTTGCAATCTCAAAGCCAATTTGAAATGTTGGTTCGGTTATCAAGCGCATGGAAGCACTTTGCATTGCAGCCATAATTGGCTTGAAATCAAACGCCCGAAGAAATTTTTTCTAAATATCGCTTCCACATGTCCTGATATGCGGTTTCCAAAAAGCGCGTGAAGCGGGGGACATTGTTCAGTGGGGACGCGGCCATTCGTTGGCGCAAGCCGCCGCGCAGACCCGCAAGTCGTGGCAAATCATTGGCCAGCGCTGCCGCAATATCAACGTATTCGTCCGCGTTCTGCGCAATCATTTCCAACAAGTTCAAGTTGCTCATCTGACTCACGCCCACGCGGCTGACATGCGTGTTGCCAGCGAGCACAACAACCGGAACGCCCATCCATAACGCGTCGCATGTGGTGGTGGTGCCGTTGTAGGGAAATGGATCAAGCCCAATATCAATGGTGTTGTAGCGCGCCATGTGTTCGCGGTGTGAAGCGTCGCGCCCCAAAATAGTCACGCGCTCTTTTGCCACTCCGTGACCGGAGAAAATGCCGTGAATAAGCGCGTGCATGAATTCAGAATCCATGCCTTGGTACTTGATCACCATTTTTGAATTTGGAACACGCAGCAGAATGCGCGACCAAGCGGCAAGCACATCGGGCGTCATTTTGCTGAACATATTGAAGCTGCCAAATGTAATGTGGCCAGTTTGAAGCGCGGGCAACGGACCAACATCCGGACTTTGCAACGGCGCCTTGAAGCAGGAAAAACATTCAGGCATTCGCACCAAGGTCTCGCTGTGAAACGCCTCGGTCATTCCTGGCGGATCCGCGAACGCATCCGTGATTCTGTAATCCATGGTCGACAAGCCCGTGGTGTTTGGATAGCCAAGCCAGGTCACCTGCACTGGCCCGGGCTTATGCCCAAACACTTGTAGTCGATTCAATCCAGCGTGGCCGGCGAGATCCACGAAAATATCAATCTCATCTTCGCGTACCTGCGCGGCAACTTGCTCATCGGATTGCCCAACAATGTTGCGCCAATTCGGCACGACCGAGCGAATGCGCTCCGTGGTCACATCATTCACCTGGTGGTAGTAGTAAGCGAACAACTCAAACTTGCTTTGATCATGCTCGGCAAGTACCGGTTCAATAAAGTGCGCCACCGAGTGTTGACGGAAATCCGGCGAGAGGTACCCAATGCGTAGGCGACGATTTGGATCTCGTTGCAAAACAGACAGGGCCATGTCGGCATCACGCGTTTTCTTGCGTAGTGAAGTCTCATATTTTTGCGCATACTTTTTGTGTTCGCTCAACACGTTTATGGGGTCGGGTTGCGGAACAAAATTCAACATGAATAAATAGTTGCTGTGAATCAGCGAATCCTGAGGCGTCAACTCGTGGGCAACTTTGTAATTTGCAATGGCTTCCTCCACTTTTCCTTGCTTGTACAAGGCGCTTGCCAAGTTATTCAGAGCCGCTGTTGTTTGATTTGGTGGGTATAACAAAATTGCTTTGCGAAAACATTCCTCCGAATCCGCAAGCATGTTTAAGTTGAGAAGGCTGACGCCCATGTTGTACCAACTGCCGGCTGTTGGTTGAACGGCATGCGCGCGACGAAAGTACGTCAGCGATTCGGGTCCATTATGAAGATCATCAAACACCATTCCAAGACGCATTTGATAATGAGCGTTGTTTTTGTCGTGTTCGCAGGCTTGCTGCATCAACTCCACACCAGCATCGCTTTGACCCGTTTCATGCAGCAGAAGGCCATAATAAAATCGAGCCTCGTCAAACTCTGCGTCCGCATCAAGGATCAAACGAAATAATTTTGCCGCAGTTTCCAAATCTTTACTGGCGTGAAAGTGTTGCGCAATTTTGGCGGCTTCGGCAATTGCAAGCGTGCGCGCGGGCTGTCCAAGAACGGGCGGAAAATTCACAACTGGGCTGCGTCCCTTGGGAACTTCTGGGCGCAGGCAGCAATTTTTAGCTTTACGACCGCTGCCACAAGAGCACGGATCATTTTTATTTTGGTCGCTCATGATTTCTCTTTTAAAAGATAGGCGTTCCACATCTTGTGATATGCCGCTTCTAGATTTTTTGTGAAGCGGGGCGCATCCATCAGCGGCGATGTTCGCACGCGCTCGCGCAATCCGCCGCGTAGCGCCGCAAGCCGCGGCACATCATTGGCCAGCGCAACGGCTATATCCACATAGTTATCCGTGTCGCGCGCGATCAGTTCTTGCAAACCCAGGTTGCTCATTTGGCTCACCCCCACGCGTCCAACATGGCTCACTCCCGCGAGAGTGATCACGGGCACGCCCATCCACAACGCGTCGCAGGTTGTGGTGGTTCCGTTGTATGGAAATGGATCAAGGCCAATGTCGATTAAGTTGTAGCAATTCAAATGATCAAAGTTGGAGGTGTTTGGATTCCACAATTCAACTTGACCAGCAGTTGCACCGCATTGCGCAAACGCATTCAGCATGAATGATTTCATGCTGTCGCTGTCTAGGCACCAATTCTTCAACACAAGTCGCGAGCCAGGAACGCGCGCAAGTATGGCAATCCACGCGCGCATGACTTCAGGAGTGATCTTGGCGAAATTATTGAATGATCCAAAGGTGATTGCTCCGCGCGCCGTGGCTGGAAGCGCTTTCACTTCCGGCGCGTTGCTTGGCGGTCTGAAACATGAGAAGCACTCTGGCATGCGCTCCAGCTTTTCAGTGTGCAAGGCCTCGGTTGCGCCGATTGGATCCGCGAACGCATCCGTGATTTTGTAATCCATGGTCGACAAGCCAGTGGTGTTGGGATATCCAATCCAAGTCACCTGAATCGGCGCGGGTTTGCGCGCAAACACCAGCAAGCGATTCAGGCCTGTGTGCCCTGATAAGTCCACAAGAATGTCAATGGCGTCGTTTTGAATTGTGGTCGCCAAATCACTATCAAGCATGTCGGCGGTCATGCGCCAATTTGCAACGGCGGCCTGCATGCGCTTGGTGGCGTCATCAACGCGCGACTTGTTGTAGTAGCAAAATAATTCAAACTTGGTCGTGTCGTGCGCGGCAAGAATTGGCTCAATGAATTTCCCAACCGCGTGGTTGTTGAAATCAGGCGACACATAGCCAACGCGCAGGCGGCGCGCAGGATTGGCATTCGCATCGGCTCTTGCTTTGGACAGCAGGGGATTGAAGTACATCCGAGGGACAAAACTTTCAAACTTGTCACCAAACTTTTTGTGCTCTTGAAAAATCGCCGCCAGATTCGGCTGGCTTGGGTAGTTCAATGTCAGCACATAGTTGCTATTCATCATCGCATTTTCCACATCCAGCGAAATGGCGATTTGAAAGTTGGCAACAGCCTCCGCTAGTTCACCTTTAAGCAGGAGCGCATTGGCAAGTTGATTGTGCGCAATGCCACGAGCGTGTGGCGCCAACAATATCATGGCCTCGCGCGCAAATTCAATCGCGTCATCAAGTTGACCAGCGTCGGTGAGTTGCTTGGCAAGTGTGCAATGCCAATGTCCGCCGCGATCATTCGCAATCACTTGTCTATAGCACGCAATGGCCGCGGGCATGTCGCCAATGGCCTCGTAAACCAACCCTAGATTGTGGCTATATTCAACCGCGCGCGGATGCAGTTGCGCCGCGCGCTTCATGCGCTCAACGCCTTGCGCAGTTTCTCCCATCTGGTGCATGGCCGCCCCTATATAAAACATGGCGTCCGCATGCTCGGGATCAAAATCAAGAATCAATTGATAAATTATTTTGGCTTCCTCAAATTCACGCTTGGCATGATGTTGCTGCGCCGTCGCCAAAGCTTTTGCCAATGAAGCCTGTGTTGGCGCCGCGCCAAGAGCGCTCGGAAGCGTGATAGAAGCGGTAGAAATTTCCGCCGCTGATTCCGCCCCCGGCGTGGCGGGAGCGGCTTTGTCCGCGCCAGTCTTTTTTTCATTCGCCTCGCTCATGCGCTCGTCTCCGACAGATATTTTTTCCATATCACTTGATATGCCTCTTCAAGATTCTTGGTGAAGCGCGTCACATTCATCAGCGGGGAATTTTTCAGGCGCTCGCGCAGCCCGCCTCGTAGCGCGGTGAGACGCGGCACATCGTTGGCAAGCGCCACCGCAATATTCACATAGTCGTTCGTGTCGCGCGCGATCAACTCATGTAAACCCAAGTTGGTCATTTGGCTCACGCCCACGCGACTGACATGGTTGCGCCCCGCAAGCGTGACCACGGGCACGCCCATCCAAAGCGCCTCGCACGTTGTGGTGGTTCCGTTGTAAGGAAATGAATCCAGCGCAATGTCCAGCATGTTGTAGCAATTCAAATGTTCAAAGGTTGTCATGCTGGGGCTGCGCAATTCCACACGCTTTGCATCCGCGCCATGCTTGCACAGTTCGCCCAGAATTAATTCCTTCAAACGAGGGTTATCCAAGCTGCGATTCTTCAGCAGCAGCCGTGATCCCGGCACGCGATTCATAATGTCAATCCACACGCCCATGACGTGCGGCGTGATCTTGGCGAAGTTGTTGAAGGAACCGATCGTTATGAATCCATTGTGAAGCGCGGGAAGTGGTCCAACATCTGGACTTTTCTTGGGCGCTTGAAAACAGGAAAAGCATTCTGGCAAACGCAGCAACTTCTCCGTGTGCAGCGCATCCGCCGCGCCAACAGGGTCGGCAAGCGCGTCCGTGATTCTGTAATCCATGGTCGACAAACCGGTGGTGTTTGGATATCCAATCCAAGTCACTTGAATGGGCGCGGGCTTGCGAATGAACACGCCCATTCTGTTCAGCGCGGTGTGTCCCGCCAGGTCCACAAGAATGTCAATGCCGTCCGTTTGGATCATGTGCGCCAAATCCTCGTCATTCATCGCGTTTACTTGGCGCCAATTGGAAACAAGCGTCTTCATACGCACGGTGCTGTCATCCGTGTATTGATTATCGCTGTAGCAAACCAATTCAAATTTGGTTTTGTCATGCGTGGCCAAAATAGGTTCTATAAATTGTCCCACCGCATGGCCGTAGAAATCGGGCGACACATATCCAATGCGCGGCTTGTGGTCGGTGCGTGCGCGTTGCAGCTTCTTGGCTTGCGCGGCGAGCGGATTCTCGTACAGCTTTGCAATGAAACTTTCAAACTTGTCGCCAAACTTTTTGTGCTCTTCAAATGCGCTGGTCAGGTCCGCATGCGCCACGTAATTGGAAGCCAGTAAATAATTGCTGTGCATGAACGCGTTTTCAACATCAATGGCAATCGCCAGTTTGTAGTTCTCAAGGCCCTGTTCAAGTTCGCCCCTCAGCGTTAACGCGCTGCCTAAATTGTTGTGGGGAATGGCTCGCTGGTTGTGCGGCAATCTTTTTATGGCCTCGCGCGCAAATTCAATTGCCTCGGTCAATTGCCCGCTGTCTGTCAGATTTTTTGCAAGATTGGAATGTGCGTTTCCGCTTGGTTCAAGTTCCACCGCCCTGCGATAACACTCCAGGGCCTGAGCAAAGTGGTTATTGGATTCGTAGATCAGCCCAAGGTTGTAATGAAATTCAAAAACATTGGGATGAACTTTCACGGCGCGCTTCAACAGCGTGAACGCCTCGTCAAATCTTTTTGATTGGCAAAGAATCATGCCCAGATAAAAAATTCCGTCGCCATGATTCGGATCAGCCTCCAAGATCAACTTGTAAATTTTTTCAGCGCCCGCAACGTCGCCTTGCGCTTGCAGTTGCTGCGCCACTTGCATGGCCTCTGAAATTGGAACCCGCCGCGATGGCTGGTTGCTTAGTGAAGGCAGCGTAATCATGTTGCCTGCGTGCCTAAATATGTTTTCCACATGGCTTGATACGCGTCCTCTAGATTCTTGGTGAAGCGCGGCGCATTCATAAGTGGTGAATTTTTCAAGCGTTCACGCAGGCCAGCTCGCAGCGCCGCAAGCCGTGGTAGATCGTTGGCCAATTTCACGGCAATTTCAACATAGTCGTTGGTGTCGCGCGCGATCAACTCCGGCAAACCCAAGTTGCTCATTTGACTCACGCCCACGCGGCTGACATGGTTGCAGCCGCTGAGCACCACCATAGGAACGCCCATCCACAACGCATCAAATGTGGTGGTTGTTCCGTTGTAGGGAAATGGATCAAGCGCAATGTCGATGGAGTTGTAGCGATCCAAGTGGCTGGTTTGCTCGTTGTCCATTGTCATTAAGTCCAATAGCTCTGGACCAACACCACTCTTGGCAAAGTGCGCAAAAATAAATGTTTGCACATGCTTCGCCGCCATGCTTTTATTTTTCAGCACCAAGCGGGATTGTGGAACGCGCTTGAGAATGTTCGCCCACACCGCAATAACTTCTGGCGTGGTCTTTGCAAAATTATTGAATGATCCAAATGTAATTTGCGCATTCTTGATGGCTGGAAGCGGCCCAACATTCGGCGATTGAGCAGGCGCTTCAAAGCAAGAAAAACATTCAGGAAGACGCCACAGTTTTTCCGTATGAAATCCATCGGCAACGCCTGGCGGATCCGCAAACGCATCCGTGATGCGGTAATCCATGGTGCTTAAGCCGGTGGTATTGGGATATCCAATCCAACTCACTTGCACTGGCGCAGGCTTTAACCCAAACAGCGGCAACTTGTTGGCGCCAGTGTGGCCACTCAAGTCAACAAGTATGTCAATGCCATCGCAGCGAATCAGTTCAGCCACATCCGCGTCGGGGCGTTGAAAAACAAGGCGCCAATTGGGAACCAAACTCTTCATGTGTTTGGTGCGTTCATCAACAATGGAATGGTTGTAGTAGCAGAACAACTCAAACTTGCTTTGGTCATGCGCCGCCAAAATAGGTTCTATGAAATGCGCCACGGAATGCTGCCTAAAATCCTCCGACACATACCCAACGCGAATTTTGCGCGTGGAATCCGCGGGCGCAAGAGGTGGGCGCGGCGCCATGGGCCGGTCATATCGCGCGCCAAAGTTTTTATGGGCGTTAAAAATCATTTGTAAATCTGGCTGCGGCAAAAAGTTCAGCGTGTACAAGTAATTACTTTCCGCCATCGCGTCCGTGGGTTCAATAGAAATCGCCATTGCGAAACATTCAACAGCCTCTTTCAACTTTCCCTGTTGTTGGTAGATGGTTCCAAGGTTGTTGTATGAAATTGCATTTTGAAAATGCTTCTGCAATTGGATGGATTGCTTGCAACATTCCGCCGCCTCATCCAGCTCACCAAATTGTTTCAGCACTTTGCCTAGGTTGCCCCATGCGTTGGGTTGCGGATCAATGGCGATCGCGCAACGAAACGCCTTGATGGATTCTTCAATCGCGGAAACTTCGTCGCAAATAATTCCAAAGTTAAAGTGGTACTTGTACACCCTTGGATGTTTTTCGATTGCAAGTTTCAACAGGGTGAACGCCTGTCTTGAATTACCCATTTGATGTTTCAGCACGCCAAGAAAAAACATGGCATCTCCGTGATTTGGATCCACAGCAAGAATGAGTTGATAGATTTTTTCCGCGCCAGTCAAGTCACCATGTTGTTGTCGATCCTGCGCAATCAACACCGCCTGACCCATATGCACTTCTTGCGCGCGCAAACCTGCCATGGCGGGCAGCAAAATCATTGGCGCGTTGCTTGCGGCGCCACTGGCGCCCTTGGAACTTTGGCAACAGTGTTTGGCCTTACGCCCGCTGCCACAGGAACAGGGATCATTTCGGCCGACGGTGCTCATTGCTTTCAAAACCTGTGTAAAGGGGCGGATGTTGGCTCATATTAAATGCAACGCTTGATCAATATATACAGTTCGTTCGAATCCCATTCCTGGAAACCGTTGTAAATCAAAATCACATTAGACTTCATCACATGATGTCCGCCACCCCCGCAAAGTTCTCAAGTGAAAAGCCCATTCGTCTGCACCTTGGAGGCCATGATGTGAAGGAGGGCTGGACTCTTCTGAACGCGCAACCGCGTCCAGGCGTGGATGTGGTTGGCCTAGTCACGGATCTTTCCATGTTCGCCGATGGTTCGGTGAGCGAGGTGTACGCCAGCCATGTGTATGAGCACTTGGGCATGCGCCAAGAATTACACACGGCGCTGAAAGAAGTGGCGCGCGTGTTGAAGACAGGCGGCATATTGCGTGTGGCTGTTCCAGATTTAGAAATCCTGATGAAAATATTCGCCGACCCGCAATTGCCAGTGGAGCAGCACCAATATGTGCAAATGATGATTTGTGGAGGGCAAGTCGACGAGTACGATTTTCACAAGTGTGGTTTCACATTTGATTTGCTTGCTTCATGCTTGCAATCCCACGGCTTTTGCAATATTAAAAGGGTGCAGTCATTTGATTTATTTGACGACACTTCAATGAAAATGTTTGGCGGCGTGTGCATTAGTTTGAACATGCAATGCACCAAGAGTTAGGCGTGCGCAATCCATCGCCTTGTTGCAACTTGCTTCGACCATCGAATTGCCGCAACGACGCCCAATCATGCAATGAATCGCTGTAAACACACACGCTTTGAATGGGCGGATTTATTTTTTAAGCGTCATATGCGCATGCCACATTTCTAGCAACGCGCGCTCCAAATTACGCGTGAAGCGCGCAGCGTTCATTAATGGCGAGTCCTTCATGCGTTGGCGCAATGTGGCACGCAATTTTTCAAGTTGCGGCAGGTCATTGGCCAGCGCAACGGCAATGTCAACATAGGCGTCTGTGTCCGCGGCGATCAATTCCGGCAATCCAATGTTGGTCAACTGGCTCACGCCAACGCGACTCACATGGGTTTTTCCCTCAAGCGCGATCACGGGCACGCCCATCCACAACGCGTCGCATGTGGTGGTGGTTCCGTTGTACGGAAAGGGGTCCAGCGCAATATCAATGGTGTTATAGCGCGCAAAATGGTCAAGTTGCGAAGCGTCGTTGCCAAGCAACACAAGTCGCTCGCGTGTCACGCCATGCTTGGCAAAGGCCGCGCGTACAACGGTTTGAACCGACTCCGAGTTTAAGCTTCTGTATTTCAAGGTCAGGCGTGAATTTGGAATACGCGCAAGAATGCGCGCCCATGTTTCAATGACTCGCTCATTCATCTTGATGAAATAATTGAATGAGCCAAACATAATTCCGCCGCCGCTCAGCGCGGGAAGCGCGCCAACATTGGGTGACTGCGCGGGGGGCGTGAAGCATGAAAAACAATCAGGCAAGCGCGTTAACTTTTCCGTGTGCAGCGCGTCGGTCACGCCAATCGGGTCGCACAACGCGTCAGTGATGCGGTAATCCATGCAGGAAAAACCAGTGGTATTGGGGTAGCCCAGCCAAGTCACTTGCACTGGCGCGGGCTTGCGCGCGAACATCATCAAGCTGTTGCGATTGGTGTGGCCCGCCAAGTCCACAAGAATGTCGATTTGATCTTCTTGCACTTTGCGCGCCGCAATGTGGTCGGACAGTTCCGCTATCACGCGCCAATGCGGCACCAAACTTTCAATTCGCAGAGTTGTGTCATCTGAAACCGTGTCGTTGTAATAACAGAACACCTCAAATTTTTTCTTGTCATGCGCCGCAAGCACGGGCTCAATAAAGTGGGCCACCGAGTGTTGGCGAAAATCCGGCGAGACATATCCAATGCGAAGGGGCCGCTGCGCATTTTCATTGGCATCGCTTTCATGGCGCGCATTGCTTTGGCTATTCGCTTGGTCTTTATGAGGCGCGACGCTTTCGTCGTGTGCAGTTGCCTGTGCGCCAAGACGCGCGCCGCTTTCATGGCGCGCATTTGCTTCTGCGCCAACACCCACAATGCGTGGGGCAAATCGCGCAACAGGCCGCTCAAATTGCTGCCCAAAATTTTTATGTGCGGCAAAAATATCGGCGGGTTGCACCGCGGGCGCGTAGTTCAAGGTGGATACCAAATTCTGCACCAGTTTTTGTGTGGTGGGCTGCAGTGCCACGGCTCGCGTAAGACTTTCAATAGCCAGGTCAAACTGGCAAATTTCACGCAGCGCAAGCCCCAAATTATTGTGCGCCAATGTGTGCTTGGAATTGATCTCAATCGCGCGCCGATACTCAATGATGGCTTCGGGGTAGCGCTCCAAGTCGTCGTAAAGTTTTCCCAAGTTGTAATGCAAGTTCGCCACGCCAGGAAGTTTCGCTATTCCGCGAAGCATGAAATCAAGCGCCTCGTGGTAGCGCGATTCTTGATGGCGCAACACGCCCGTAAAAAACAACGCCTCTGCATTGTTAGGGTCCGTCGCAAGTATCAAGTTGTACATCTGCTCGGCGCGTTCGCGGTTTCCGTTCGCGTGAAAATCCTGCGCCACAGTCACCGCGTCCGCCGCGGACAATTGCCGCGCTGGCACGCCGTCCATAGCTGGTATAGCCAGCAGATTATTTTTCTCAGACGCAACGGCGGGGCGCATGCAGCAATTTTTGGCTTTACGACCACTGCCACACGCGCACGGATCATTTCGATTGTCTTGATTCATAGGCGTGATTCAAAGGTATGTGCACCTTTAATCCAACAAGAGAGGGCGCGCGATCGCACAGGCATTCAAAATATGATAGTGACGCGGCGCGCGCGCCTATTGCATGCGTTGCAATAATTGGTCCACGGCCTCGCGCCGATCCAGTGGCGAATTTCCGGTCTCTGCGCCAACCGGCGCCACCACATGTGATTTCGGATTGCCGCTGATAATGCGAGAACCCTTGCTGAAAGTGAGATAGGAAAATCCCCAGGACAAGAAAACCAGAATGCGATTGTGAAAGCCCACCAACAATATCAAGTGAATGAACAACCACGCCAGCCAAGCAATCAGCCCGTGAAATTTCAAGCCCGCAACTTCCGCCACGGCTTTGGCGCGGCCAATGGTGGCCATTGATCCCTTGTCTAAATACACAAACGCGCCGCGCTGCGGCAATGCGTTTAGTTGTTGGGTGCCAGTGGCCGCACTTGTAGTCACATTCGTAGCCGCGCCCACATGTTTGGCGCGTTCAAGTTTCGCCTGTTTATTTGTAGCCGCCACCTCGCGCGCAATAATGCGCGCCACAAACTTTCCCATTTGCGCCGCGGCCGACGCCACGCCAGGCACGGGCTTGCCAGTCTTGGCGCAATTCATGGTGGCCATGTCGCCAATCACAAAAACATTTGGCGCGCCCTTCACGGAGCAATCGGGTTCCACTTTGACGCGGCCGTTGCGATCCAGTTGCGCCCCCAATGACGCGCCCAGTGAATTGGCTTCAACGCCGGCGGTCCACACAATGGTGTTGCCGTAAACGCGCTCGCCATTTATTTCAACGGAGTCGGCCCACACATTGGTCACCGATTGCTTTAGCCGCACCTCCACGCCAATTTTTTCCAACGCCTTCAGCGCCGCATCGGATGAGTTGTGGCTCATGTTTGACAGCAACCTATCGCCCGCCTCCGCCAAAATCACGCGCGCACTTTTTGCGTCAAAGCGGCGGTAATCCTTGCAAATTGAATCCACGCCAAGTTCCTTGATCGCGCCCGAAAGTTCCACTCCGGTGGCGCCGCCGCCCACCACCACAAAAGTAAGATGCGCGCGCAAGGCCACTGGATCCGTCTCCGCCTCGGCGTCTTCAAAGGCGCGCAAAATTCTATTTCGAATCACCGTGGCGTCTTCCAGCGATTTCATTCCGGGAGCAAATTGCGCCCACTCGTCATGACCAAAGTAGCTGGTGCCCGCGCCCGCGGCCACAATCAAGTAGTCGTAGGGGGCTCTGCGATTGTTTGCAAACACAAGACGTTGCGCCGCTAGATCAATGCCAATCACCTCATCATTAAATACATACGCATTTTCTTGGTCGCGAAAAATACGGCGTATAGGAAACGCAATGTTGGACGAAGGCAGAACGGATGTGGCAACTTGATACAGCAGCGGTTGAAAGAGATGGTGATTTTGTTTGTCAATCAGCACAACATTCACAGCGGCTTTGGCCAGCGCTTGAACGGCCGCAATGCCCCCAAACCCGCCACCAATCACCACCACAATCGGGGAATCAGCTGTTGACATGTTTCATGGTAGCACGGTCCCCGCATCGGATGCATTAGGTTTTGTGCGCAAGCCACAGCGGCACAACTTCACCCAAATACTCCATGAATTTCCACAGGCCCACGCGGTGCTCCACCACGCCGTCGCGGTTGGCGCGCGCCTCTGGAAACGCAATGCCCACGCCAAATAATCCCGGGGCAATCGCGCCATTCTCTTGGTTGTATTGCAAATTCATCTCGCCGTCCACGCTGATCAGTCGTGGCGTGAAACCCACCGCATACACAGCCTTGGTGCAGTCAGGCAAATGCTTGGCGTGATTCTCTGGAGTGGAAGGCACGCGATGAAGATTCTCCGGGCAATTCACATCAATATTGTCACGCGCCCATTGCGCGGTTGTTCCCTTCAGTCCGGTGTCGTCGTGGCGAATCCAGCCGTCCAAGTATTGCGCGTAACGAAGCGGATTTCTATAAAAGTTCACCACGCGTTTCACGCCGCAGCGTTCCAGCAGAGATCGAATAATCCATACCGCGGAGTGCGACGCGCCGAACACCGCCACCGTGTCCGAAGGCAGAAAACATTGGCTCAGTCGTTGCGCGTTCAGAGCGTCCGTGACAGAAATTTCTTGTACGCCAGCAAGGTTGAGCGACTTTGGCTGCGAGCCCAGAGCCAGAACAACCTTGTGCGAAGTGATGGCTGTGTTTCCCAGCGCAATGTTCCACACACGCGCGTGCGCAAGTGATTTGTGGGAGTTCAACGCGCCTGCATGTTCTTGAAAACAAACAACCTGTTCGCGCAATTGGTCGGTCACCCATTTCAGCGGTTCCACCATGTAGCTCAGCTCGCAGGTTTGAAGCGGGTCCATTTCATGCAGCGCAAATTTCTTATGGCATTGGTCGTAATGAAAGCACTTGCATTCATGAAGAAATTTCACGAACAATCCAACCCGCGTGTTGCTGGACACGCTGTGCCACTTGGTGCCAAAGTCGCCAACGGTGAAGTGCGGATCAATCCAAGCAATGCTTTTTCCGTTCACACCAGCGTCAATCAGCCGGCCAATGGTGGCCATGCCGGCTGGACCCGCGCCAATGACAGCCCACTCAAATTGCGCGCCGTGTTGGTGTGTTGATTCTTTCATGGTGCCCCTTCAATAAAGCATAGATTGCGATTTGCTCGGATGTTTTGTGGTTCATTTGGAATTTCTATTTATTCACACGCATCAAAATAAAACCGCCCGTGGCACGCAAGGCGCCGCGGGCGGTTTGAAACATCAGTCTTGCGCGCATCTCAGCGCGAGCAATCCGCGACAAACTCCAATCCGATCAATTCTTTTTTCCGCGACCACGGCCACGACCGCGTTCGCTTCGTGGTGTAACTGCCGCGCCAACACCCGCACTCGCGCCACCCGCATTTGGATTTTGCGCCGCGCCAACACCCGCACTCGCGCCACCCGCATTTGGATTTTGCGCGCCGCCACTTGCGCCACCGCTACTACCAGTACCAGCGCCCGCACTTGCACCCGCATTCTGCGCCATCAACTTCTGCGCAATCAGTTCGTCATCAGTAGCCTCATCCATGCGCATGCAAAGTTTGCTACTTGCGCGGTACGCCATGGACCTATTCGCAACGCGTTCCCACATTTCGTTGGAACCCTGGCTGCTCTTTTTAAAGAACGCCGCGTTGCTCGCGTCAATATTCAAACTGGCGCTATCGCTGATCGCGCTTTCATCCGCGCTTAAAAACACAAACTGCCAGCCCGCCTCTTTCGCATCGGCGATCATCTTGCGCACTTGCGCGCCGGTGAACTCGCGGCTGGCGTTCTCTTGCCCATCAGTCACAATCACCATGACAACTTTCTTGGGCCGCAGCGCCTCCGGCAACGCGCCCAGGACCGCCTTCAAATCATTTATGCCACGGCCCACCGCGTCATACAACGGAGTGCTGGCACGCGGCATGTATGTTTGCGCCGTTAAATCAGTCACCATTTGAATGTCGGTGAATTTGTGAATCACTTCAAATGGGTCCTGGCTGTCAAACTGCACCAGCGTGAATGTTGCTGGCGTTGGCAGCGACTTCTGCGCCGCGATGTAACTGTTAAAGCCGCCAATAGTGTCTTGTTTGATGCTTTCCATGGATCCCGTGCGGTCCAAAATCATGCAAATGTGCGTGCGATCGCCTTGTGACTGTGCCATAAGTGTCCCCTTCGGTTGGTGTGAAACAAAATCAATCCGGACCTGAACCAACATGGCTCAGCCTGCGGTTAGCGGGGTCACAATAGGCGCAAAAAAACAAATGTCAACACTTCACACACAACATTTTGCAAAATGGGCCGCGCTTCCCCTACGGGGAAGATTTTTTATATTTTTTCAGCGCCGCAAAAAGCTTGCGCTACAAACATTGTGAATATCTCGCGAAATATTCCAGAATAAGTGTCACACTTTTTCTAAGCGCACGCGCATTGAGTCACCACAAAATAATCTCGCACATTCTTTCAGAATAAGTGTCACACTTTTACGGCAACCGCATGCCCGCAAACACAGCGTCCAGCAGCGATGTGCCGGTGGCGCTTTCGGTGTCCTCGCTCATTTCCCAGAACATGGCGCCGCCAAGCGCTTGTTGATTTGCAAAGTTCATCTTCACGGCCATGGATTGCGCGTCGTCGTAGGTAATAAATTTCTTCGCGCTGGCCGAATACAAGTAGGGCACTTGCGCCGTGGCATTCCAGAAGCGCGTGTAGCCGCCCGCGCCGAATTGGAAGCGACGCGGTTGGCGCATGAACCAGCCGCGACCGCGTTGCCTGGGTATACCGCAAGAGAAACCAATGACACCACACAGTTTCCCTTCGTCAGTCGTTCGTTGCATTGCAATTGCTTTGGCTTGCATGTGTGTGTGTTCGCCTGTGTTGGCGCAGGGCATTTACTTTGAAACTGGCATACCCGTGAGCGGCAAAAAAGAAGCCGAAGACCGCGCCAAGTACAAGCAACAGTTGGACGCGCGCAAGAAGGCTCTGTAAGCATCTAGGCCTTGTGCGAAGAAGTGGCGCGGGTGCGAACTACTGTGCCGCCCGTGATGAAAAGTTGCGCTTACTTCAGCAGCGTGAACTGCATCACATCGTTGTGGCCAGTGCGGAAATAGTGGGCGCAGCCAGTGAGGTAATGCATGTACATGTCGTAGGTGTCTTTGTTGGTGATGGCAATGGCTTGCTCGCGGCGCGCGCGCAAATTGTCCGCCCACATATCAAGCGTGCGCGCGTAGTGCAGCCGCAGCGACTCACTGTGCGCAAGCGTGAAGCCGGCGTTGGTGGCGTGGCGCGTGATGACTTGCGGCGAGCACAGTTGCCCGCCAGGAAAAATGTTCTTGCAAATAAATTTGGCGAATGTGACGGCCTCGTGGTCCACCACAATGGCGCGTTGGCGAAGTTCATTGATGTCTAGTTGCACGATTGTGTGCAGCATCATGCGGCCGCCGCGCGGAAGCAGCGAGAACGCGCGCGTGAAGAAGGCTTCGTAACGCTCGGCGCGGAAATGTTCAAACGCGCCAATGCTAATGATGCGGTCAACGGGTTCGTTGAATTCTTCCCAGCCTTGCAGGCGAAAGTCAATGCGATTGGGGGTTTTGTCGACAGATTGCGTGATGAGCGCGTGTTGCTCTTTGCTGAGCGTGAGGCCGATCACATCCACATGAAAGTTCTCAACGGCGCGGCGCGCGGTGGCGCCCCAGCCACAACCAATATCGAGCAACTTCATGCGCGTGGCGGCGGGGGTTGTTGTTGCGGCAACATTGCTTGCGTTGATCTCAGTTGGCGCGGGCGTGGTTGCAGTGGTTGTTGTTTGCGCGCCATGACCCGCCGCCGCAACCGTGCGCGGCAAATCGCACTTGCCAAGTGACAGATCAATCTTTGCAAGTTGCGCCTCATGCAGCGACATGTCGGGGCGCGCAAAGTACGCGCAGCTGTAGGTCATGGATGGATCTAGGAACAGCGCGAAGAAATCATTGGACAAGTCGTAGTGCGCTTGGACTTGTATATAGAACGGCTGGAACTGCGTCATAGTTACTGTCTAATTTAAACGCAAATCAGAATTTGCCAAGCGGGATTTGTGCCGCGTTGCGAATTAATTTTGCTGCGGCTCAAGCAGCAACTGGTCAAACGACTCGAAGGCGCCCGAGCCCCACTGTGGCGTGTCGATAATCTGACCCTGTATTTTTGCGGGGCGAGTGTTGAAGCGCGGCGGGTGAGTGGCTTGAACGGCGGCCACTATAAATAGAGCGGCAAGTGCGGCGCGCGCGGGCCAGCGAAACCATCGAGATCGCGGCGCAAGCATGCACGCCGCATCAACGCACAGTGCGCTCAGCGCGAACAATACCGGCGCAATGGACACGGCTTGGCGCGCGTATCCGAAGAACGCAATCGTGATGGCGATTTTGTACGCCAAAACTAGAAGCAAAATCACGCCGCCGCGGCGCAGGCACGCAAAGAACGCGCCAATGACAAGCGATGTCAGCACGGCGAAATTCCACATGGGCGCGTCATCACGAATGGGGGTGGCCACATCAATGGCGCGGCGAACATGCTTCGCGTTGTGCGGCCAATCATTGGCGAACAATCCAAGCGTGGCGCCATCTTGAAAGCGCGCAAGTTTTTCATTGACCAATGTGAACCAGCGTGCGGGATTTGCGCGAATGTAGTCCAGGCCAATTTCGTAGCCGTGATTCACCAAGCGCGTGTGGCTGGGGCGCGCCAGTGAAAAAATTGCGTTCGAGCCATGGCTATCACCCAGTCCCGCGTTGCTGAAACCGCCGTCGGCTTGCGCGTGATTGGCCAGCGCAAAATCAAGCGGACCCTTCAGCGAAATGAGCGACCACTCAGCGATTGGCTCGGGCGTGTAGTTCCACTGTTGCTCAAAGAACGCGCGCACATCGGTGTCGTCCACCACCATCAAGCCGCCGCGCTTGTTCAAGTCGCACATAAAGGCAAAGTTTCCGGCGCGGGCGAAGGCGGGCAAGCGATTCAAATACGCGATGGCCGCTGGAGTCCAAGGCGGTTGCGCCGTGGCAAAGAAAATAGGCGGAGCATCTGTGTTGAATGTGCGCGCGGCATTGTGCGAGCGATTGATCCATGGAGCACACAGGGCAACTACGGCGGCAAGCACCACCGCGCTGTGCAGTGCCACGCGTGTAAATTGCGCCGTGTGCAACGCTGTAGTGGCATGATTGTGCGATTCATAGGTGGTTGGCGTGGGTGCCGCGCCGTTTTTGCGCGCACGCGATGCGGCGTAGATCAGCAACATGCCCAGCAGCAGCGCGTGTTCCGCTCGCAATAACAGGGCGCAGCCATGCAGTGCCCCCAACAGAAGTGACCACGCAAAAGTGGGGCCATCAATCCACCGCAGCGTTGCGCCAATGATGGCCACAAGCAGCAACGCGTACGGCGCCTCGTTGTTCAGCGATGTCGCCAACACGAATGATCCATACGAGAGCGCGAATAATGTTGCGGCGATCATTCCGGCGCGCCGCGAGAACCAGCGCGCCACAACCAAATATAAAAGTCCGGTGGTGACGGCGCTGATTGCGCACCAGATTATTTTGGCGCTGGTGTATGGCGTGGCGATGAAGCCAAGCCAATGCAACATCCACGCCACGCCTGGCGTGCGAAAGGCAAGGTCATATTCAAACGGTTGCCCCAGTTTCAGTTTGGCCGCCCACTGCGCCCACACGGGTGCTTCGCCTTCGTACAACACGGAATGTGGCCACGCAAAATCTGGCGAGTACAGCAGGTACATCAGCCGCAATACAAGCGTGAGCGCGGTGAGCACAAGCGCAATCAATAGATCTTGGCGCGAAAGTTTGTTGCCGTTCAGTTGATTTGCGCCAGGATCCATTGGCAAATCTTATAGCTTCAAGGCGTTGATTGTTCGAGGCGTGAATCCAACTTGCGCCCAAGTTCTGAATTTGTGCAAAAAGCCAGAAGGCGCAAATGGGTTTTGAAGCAATTGGTTTCAAGTTCTCCGAAGATAAATTTGAATCCAACAAACGCTTGGCGCAATGGTAAAGTTGTGCCGTGGACACACTCGACGTATTGATTCAAGCCACTGGACTGCGCAAAAGTTTTGGCACGCTTGAAGCCGTGCGCGGAATTGATCTTTCCGTTGCGCGCGGGCAAGTGCTTGGTTTCTTGGGGCCAAATGGCGCGGGCAAATCAACCACCATGCGCATGCTCACTGGATTTTTGCAGCCCGACGCCGGCACCGTGAAAATTGCGGGCGTTGATTTGGCCACGGACCCGCTTGGGGCCAAGCGCAACTTTGGATATTTACCCGAAGGCGCGCCGGCGTACAGCGAAATGCGCGTGGAAGATTTCCTGGCGTTCTCCGCGCGCGCGCGTGGTTATCGAGGCGCCGATGTCGCGCGGCGGGTGAACCTTGCCGTGGCGCGCGTGCATTTGGAGCCGTGCCGCGGCCAGCGCATTGAAACACTTTCCAAGGGTTACAAGCGGCGCACTGGAATTGCGCAGGCGTTGCTGCATGATCCACCAGTTCTGATTCTGGACGAGCCCACCGACGGCCTTGACCCCAATCAAAAGTTTGAGGTGCGCCAACTTGTGCGTGACCTTGGCAAGGATCGCGCCATTATTTTGTCCACGCACATTCTTGAGGAAGTGGAGGCGGTCTGCACGCGCGCCGTGATTATTAATCGTGGTCGCATGGTGTTTGATGGAACTCCAAAAGAACTTGACGCGCGCGTTCCAGCGGGCGTGGCGCACAATCGACTTGACCATATCTTCCGAACGCTCACCGCGGTGAACAGCAAGGAGCGCGCGTGAAAAAGTATTTACGCAGCGCCGAGACAATTTATTGCGGCTCGCGCGTTTCAGAAGCGCACGTGGAAAAATATATGTTGCGCGGTGAAGTACAAAATTCTTGCGGCACATTCATGCGCCAGGAGCGCGCATGAGCAAGGCGCGTGATCGATCAAGCAACCAAGATGGTGCGCCGGTTGTTCCATTCGCGGCGCAAAATAATTTCGGCCCGCCGCCAACACCAAGCGCATTCGCCCGCACCATGAGCGTGTTTCGCAGGGAATTTGCCGCATATTTCGCCACGCCCGTGGCCGCGGTGTTCATTGTCATGTTCGTGGCCATCGCCGCGTTGCTGTCTTTTCAAATGGCGGGCTTGTACACGCGCGGCCAAGCCGATCTGCGCTCATTCTTTCAATGGCAGCCGTGGCTTGGAATGTTTTTCATGCCGGCCCTTGGCATGCGCTTGTGGTCCGATGAGCGCCGCAGTGGATCGATTGAACTTTTAATGACGCTGCCGTTGACCACGCGCGACATGGTGCTTGGAAAATTCTTGGCGGCCTGGGCCTTTGCATGCGTGGCGTTGTTGCTGACCACTCCGCTGTGGATCACCATTGCGTGGTTGGGCGAACCAGACCACGGCGTGATCTTGGCGGGCTACATTGCAAGCGCAATGTTGTTTGCAACGTTGCTTTCAGTCAGCGTGTGTTTGTCGGCGTGCACGCGCAACTCGGTCGTGGCGTTCGTGCTTTCCGTGGCCGCGTGCTTTATTTTGTTGTTGACCGGCTTCGCCATTGTGCAAGATTTCTTCGCGCAGTGGTCGTCCAAGTGGGTCATTGAATCGGTGGCATCCATGAGCGCCATGACGCACTTCAACGGACTCACTCGCGGCGTGTTCGACGCGCGCGATGTGCTGTATCCAATCTCCGTGGTGTTCGCGTTGTTGTGGGTGAATGTGTTGCTGCTTGATTGGCGAGGTTCCAAATGAACAAGAGCGCCACGCATGCAAAACACTCTGGGCGATCTGAAAGTCTTGGAGCCATTGCGCTGATTCTGGTGGGCGTGATTGTGCTCAACGCCGTTGCCACATTCGCGCTGGTGGGTTGGCGCTTTGATTTCACAAGCGAAGGTCTTTACAGTTTTTCCCCAGGAACGCGCGCCATTTTGCGCTCGCTGAAGGACCCCGTGAAATTGGATTTGTACGCCTCGCGTGAATCCATCGCCGACATTCCGGAGTTGCGCGCGCATTCTCAGCGCGTGGAGGAATATCTCAGCGAGCTTGCAAGTCTTTCTAGTGGCAAGTTGCAGTTGCGCGTGATCAATCCGCAGCCCTTCAGCGAAGATGAGGACGCCGCGCGCATTGCCGGTCTTGTGGTGCAGCCCGTGAACAACGCAGGCGGCACCGCGATTCTTGGTCTTGTTGTGACGGGTCCTGGCCTGCGCGAAAAAGTAATTCCGGTGTTCACGGCGGATCGCGATTCATTTATTGAATACGAAGTTGCCAAAGCCATTGCCACGGTTGGTCGAACTGTAAAACCAAAAGTTGGTTTGCTTTCGTGCATGCCGTTGCAGCCTGAGCGCATGTTGCAAGATGGTTCCATGGGCGAGCCAAGTCCCGCGCCGTTTGTGGTTGAACAAATGCGCGAGTTGTTTGACTTGGTCGAAATTGCGGACACCGCCGCGCAATTGCCAACGGGTATTGACGCGCTGTTGTTGGTGCAGCCGCGCAAATTGCCGGAATCCATGTTGCGATCCATTGACGCGTGGGCCGTGGCGGGCAAGCCGCTTGTTGTGTTGGCCGATCCATTTGCGGAAACCGATCAGCACCCGGACTCGCGCGCAATGGGCGCAAAAGTTTCCGCAACCACCTACGACTTTCCACTGCTGCGCGCGTGGGGTTTGGACATTCCGCGCGACATGACGGTGGGGGACATGAATTTCACAACACGAATTCAAACGCCTGGTCCCGGCAACACCATGCGCGAATTGAATTATGTCGCGTGGCTTAGCCTTACTCGCGCGGCGCTGAATCAGTCTGATCCGTTGACCAATCGCTTTGAGGCGATTAATTTCAAAAGCGTTGGCGAAATTCAGAAATTGAAAGACCCGCCAGCTGGCGTTGCGCCCAACATTGAACCGCTGATTTTCTCAAGCGACAAATCGCAGCTCATTCAATCGCTGAAGCTTGGCTACTTTGGCGACGCGGAACAATTGCTGCGCGACTTGAAACCCGACGGCGTGCGCCGCGTGTTTGCCGCGTGGGTCACTGGTCCCATTGGAAGTTTGTTCACGTCCGCCATTGGCAACGCCAACATTGTTCTGATCGCCGACGCGGATTTGCTGGCCAACGAAACATGGGTGAGCGTGGATCCGCAAACAGGAATGAAGAAATCGTTCTCCGACAATGGGCCGCTGATCATTGGTTTGCTGGAGCGCATGGCTGGCGATCCCGCGGTGGCAACGCTGCGTTCGCGCGGCGGTTTCCGCAGGCCGTTTGAAATTGTGCAGGAGCTTCGCAAGGCGGCGGAGGCCAAGTACATCGCGCGTGAAAAAGATTTGCAACTAGAAGTTCGCCAAACCGAAATGAACATTGCGCAGTTGCAGCAGAAAATGACTGGCGGCGAAACTGGCCCCGGTAAATTAAGCCCCGAGCAACAAGCGGAGTTGGCGCAACTGCAAACTAAAGTGAACGCGTACCGCAAGGAATTGCGCGGCGTGCAATATGGTTTGCGCCAAGAAGTGGACGCGCTGGGTCAACGGCTTCTAATTCTGAACGTGGTGTTGTGGCCGGTCATCGTGGCCATTGCCGCGGGCCTGTGGTGTTGGCGCGCCGCGCGCCGCGTGGATCATTCGCGGCCGCAAGATAATTGAATGTGTATGCCAAATAAAAAGCCCCCAAGGTTTGAAGCTTAGGGGCTGGGAATTTCACCGCCGCGTGCGGGTAAGTCACGCGGCGAAAGCCGAAGGAGATTGAAAGTTAGTTGCGTCGACGGCGGCAAGAACGATGTCACCGGAAGTCCATGCCACTCCGGAGCCGCCTTCACCTCGCAGGAAGAGCATCGCGGTCAAGGTGAAGCCGGCCGACGTGAAGGGCGACAACGTGAGACTTGTGCCGTTTGAAGACGCCATGCCGCCCGCCATGGCGATGGCGACGTCGGTGGTCTGGAAGAAGTTGCCATTGACTTCCAGGTCGATGGTGGTCTCAGTCACGCAATACAAAAGACTTTGCAAATTGTTGCGAAAGTTTTGTTTCAGGCATATTTGCTGGGCAGCAATGGGGTTTGTGCGGGGGTGAAATTGCGCAGGTTGCATCGGAAATACGGGCGGGTTTCTCAAGGGCGTCGTTTTAGTCAATAAGGTGATGCCTTCATTTGAAACTTCCATCCAGAGCACATCAATAGGGGAAACACCATGCATCGATTGTCTACACTGTCAAATATGCCTCTTGATATGAGCCGCATTACAAATGATGCCGACGAAATGGGTGGAAAGCCTTGCATTCGCGGATTGCGCGTAACGGTTGGCGGTTGGCGCCACTTTCAAACATGTCTTTTTTAAGCTAGTCCGCGCCTACACTGACAAACTTTGACAAACACGCCGCAACTTATTTTGGTCACTGGCGCCACCGGCTATGTGGGCGGACGACTTGTGCCGCGCTTGCTCGCCGCGGGTCATCGCGTGCGTTGCTTGGTGCGTGATCCCGCGCGTCTTCAGGGCCGCTCGTGGTTGAAGCATGTTGAAGTTGTGCAAGGCGATGTGTTGCAACCTGAAACGCTGGCGCCAGCCATGCGCGGCGTGCATATTGTGTATTACCTGGTTCATAGTTTGAGCGGCGGCAGCAATTTTTCCGCGCGCGATATTTCCGCGGCTCGTAATTGCGCGCTTGCCGCCAAGCAAGCGGGGGTGGCGCGCATTCTGTATCTGGGTGGCTTGGGCGATCCACAAAGCAATTTGTCGCAGCACTTGGTGTCGCGCCACGAAACTGGCGACGCACTGCGCGAGGCCGGCGTGCCCGTGACGGAGTTTCGCGCCGCCGTGATCGTGGGCTCTGGAAGTTTGTCATTTGAAATGATCCGTTATCTCAGCGAGCGTTTGCCCGTGATGATTTGCCCCAAGTGGGTATACACGCGCACGCAGCCCATCGCTATTCGCAATGTGCTTGACTATTTGGTGGCCGCCATTGATTGCCCGCAAAGCGCCGGTCGCATTCTTGAAATTGGCGGGCGCGATGTGGTGACCTACGCGGACATGATGAGTGGCTACGCGCGCGTGCGCGGATTGAAGCGGCGGTTGATTGCGGTGCCCGTGCTCACGCCGCGGCTTTCCTCGTACTGGGTGCATTTGGTCACGCCAATTCCCGCTGTGATTGCGCAGCCGCTGATCAAGGGCCTGGGCAACGAAGTGATTGTGCGCGATGACAGCGCGTTGAAAATGTTTCCGGCGATCGAGCCAATGGATTACGAAACTAGCGTGCGCTTGGCGCTGGACAAAATAGAAACGCACGGCGTGGAAACTTCGTGGAGCGACGCGTTGGTGTCAAGTCAAGATGATCGCACGCCGCTGACGCTGGTGAGCACGCAAGGAATGATCATTGAGAATCGCCAACTTGTGGTGAGCAAGTCCACCGATGCGGTGTATACAAGTTTCGCGTCGCTAGGCGGCGCGCGTGGTTGGTTGTGTTGGGATTGGGCGTGGCAATTGCGCGGCATCTTTGACCGCTTGATTGGCGGCGTGGGCATTCGGCGCGGTCGGCGCCACCCAGTTGAGTTGCGCGCGGGCGACGCGGTTGATTTTTGGCGCGTGGAGCATGTGGTGCCGGGGCGGCTTGTTCGCTTGCGCGCGGAAATGTTGGTGCCTGGACTTGCGTGGTTGGAGTTTGAGGCGCGCCCTGAAGCCGACGGCAAAACACTGTTGTTGCAGACCGCGTTCTTTGAGCCCAAGGGTTTGTTCGGACTTTTATATTGGTACGCGCTGTATCCAATGCACGGAGTGATCTTTAGCGGGCTTATTCGCCAAGTGGCGCAACAGGCGTAAACCCACAACCACTTCGCTTCAAAAGTGTAAACTTGATTTCGCATGTGAAGCTATATCATTTCATATCTGGCTCTTGTCATTACCTCTTTTGTGAAAGCGATCTCCAATGATCAACTTTGAAAAACGTACCGCGACTTTGTTCCTGTCCTTCATGGTTCTTGCGACCACTTCTTGCGTGATTGCGCAAGCCACCAAAACGGAAACCGCCGCAAATAAATCCGTGGCCACGCAAGACTCTGCTCCGCCAGCCGCGGCGGGCAAAGATGCGGCAAGCAATGCCGACAAGGATGATGACGCCGACGCCGATCTTGCGGCCATGGATAAAGCCGCCGCGAAGCCCGCTGACAAAAACACTGACCAGGCCGCGGCCAAAAATAGCGCGCCAAAAGCGGAGGATGATCCCCAACAAAAGTTGATCAAGCAACTGCGCGCCGAAGCCGAACTTCGCAACGAGCAATTGTCCGCCAAGTTGGCTGCAATAAAAGCGGAGAATGATCAACTGCGCCTTGCCAATGAAGTGGCCCAGCAAAAGCAAACTCAAGCTCTGCAACAACTGCAAGCGGAAAAAGGAAAGTTGGAGGCGGAGCTTGCGTTGCTTAGCGCCAAGGATTCAACCGCCGCCGCGCCAGACAAGACCAAGATTGAATCGCTGCAGCGCGCGCAGAAATTGCGCGACGCGCAACTGACGGATGAGCTTTCAAGCTTGGCCGCTGAGCAGGATCGTCTGAAGCAAAAAAACGATGTGAATACAGCCAAATTGCAGGCGGAACTGTCCGCCAACAAGGCCGAGTTGGAGCGCGCCAAGATTGCCGAGGACATGCTTGACATGAAAAGCAAGTCTAAAATTGCCGGCTTCAAGCGCGAGCAAGATCAAATTGCGGCTGAGAATAGTTTGGCCGCCGAGAAGCGCCGCGCCGA
>SIAM01000069.1 GCA_009691785.1 Phycisphaerales bacterium | reverse complement strand
GTGAATGGATCAATCGCGGCGAATGGGCGGCGCGCGATTTCATTCCAAGACCACCACAGATCAGCGGCGATGTTGCGCAGGTCGCGCTCCAAGCTTTCAATCGCTTTCGCATCCTTGGGCTTGAACTCCAAATTCTTGGCGACAAATTTTTTCCTGATCGGCGTGACCGTGGCTTTGGAAAGACTTGTCTTTGGCTTGATGAATGGAATATCGGAGTTGGCCATAACCGTTGACAATCGTCGAAATGTCTGCGCGGCGCAAGCCATGCCAACATGATTTTTTTCTTGGCCTGTGCCGAAATGTAATAACAATGATTGCTTGGGTTTCAAGCGCCCGCAATCAACAGCCAAATTGCGCTGAATTTTTGTGATTAGTGCTTTGGATTGAGGCGCCCGCAATCAACAGCCAAATTGCGCAACTTGTTAGCGGTTTGAGCGGTCAAGGCGTGCGGTTCAAGTCTCCAAGACCAATTGCCGTGGGACACACCAGGCACATTCATTCTGTCACGGCGCGCCAGACCTAAGGCGTCTTGCGCGGCAATGATCGCCGTGTTGGAGGAGCTGGCATACGCCAAGCGAATCATGGCTTGCTCGGGACACTTTGGATTGGCGCCGGAAAGTTCAATAAAGCGCCTGCGCGCCGCGGGGGCTAGTCCCTGCCACCATCCGCGCGTAGTGTCATTGTCGTGTGTGCCTAGATACACCACGCAATGTTGTGGATGATGATGCGGCAAGTCGCTGGAGTTTGCCCCATAGAACGCATTGTGCAAAAGTTTCATGCCAGGCAAGTTGAAATCATCGCGCAACTTTTCAACAGTTGGTGTGAGCGTGCCAAGATCCTCCGCAATGAGCGGAAGTGTTCCCAATTTTTTCTGTATGGCCGTGAGCAATTCTCGGCCAGGAGTTGGCCGCCATACTCCATGCCGCGCGGTTTTCGCCGCGCCAGGAATCTCATATGCGTGCTTCAAGCCAACAAAGTGATCTATGCGAAGCGCATCGAATCTTTCCAATGCAATCTTCACCCGGCTTATCCACCATGCAAAGTTGTCGCGCTTGTGTGTGGCCCAGCGGTAATGCGGATGCTCCCATAGTTGACCAGTCTTAGAAAAACAATCGGGCGGAACACCTGTGACAACATCGGGCTTGCCTTTGGCGTTCAAGCGAAACAAGTCGGGTCGATCGCGCACATCGGCGGAATCCAAACTGACAAAAATAGGAAGATCGCCAATCAAGCGCACGCCAATTTTTTGACAATGAGCGCGCAGTTGCCCCCACTGCTTGGCCAGTTGAAATTGCAAAAAAGCATGCAAAAACGGGTCATTTCCATCTTGCGCCGCGAAGTGGCACCATCCGTTGAGCCACGAACCGTTGAGGCGCAGAAATTTTTGAAATGCCGCAGCGCGCATGCCGCCATCGGCCACAAAGTTGGCAAACGCCTGGTGAAAGCGCGGCCACTTGAAGGCGCGCGCCTTGGCGTAATTTGTTTTTCCGTGGCCAAGTTCTGGCGGAGCGCGCAACGCGCTTGCAGCGATCAGTTTTTCACGCGCCAGAATTTCCAAACTAAGAAACAGCGGCTCAATGGCAAAACTACTTGTGGCAGAATAGGGCGAGTCGCCTTTGGCCACCGGACCCACGGGCAACATTTGCCACAATGTTGAACCAGAAGCGGCGATCCAGTTGGCCACTTCAAACGCGCGCGGACCAAGATCGCCAATGCCATGCGGTCCAGGCACGCTGCTTAAGTGAAGAAGCATTCCCGCACGACGCTGATTAAATATGGAAGTGGTCACAAGACGATCCTTTACGCATTGATAATGCGCGGCACATGCGCATGGCGGACATGTTGAACAATTTGGACATGGCGGTGAATGATTGACGCATTACTTTGTAGGCGTGGGTCGAACCCACACGCGCCCCGAGATGCCGGCGATGGTGGGGTTTGGAAATATTGCCTTCTCGGTCGCTGAACCAAAAACAAGTTTCCACTTGCCGCCGCTCTGCTCGCTCAATTCCGCGGGCAAGGCAATTTCGGCGGCTTGATCACCGGCGTTCAACGCCACCAACACTTGCTCATGTTTGTCGGCGCGCAGGAACACCCAAACATTTTTTACATCATCGGTCAAGACGGTTTGAAACGAACCTGTTCGCAGCGCCGCATGCGCGTTTCGCAGAGTTGTTGCGGCTTGGTAAAAATTCAACTGCTCTGGCATAACTTGATTTTCATCGGGCTTTTCATAGGGTTGCAAGTCCTTCCATAGCATTGGCTTGCGATTGTTGGGATCGCCTGAACCCCACATTCCAACTTCCGTCCCATACCAAATCATGGGCGCTCCCACATATGTCATTTGCAACAGGGCCAACAAGCGCGCGCGGCGATAGTCCTCGGCGCGCGGCTTGGAGGCGTTGTACGTGGTCCCAGACTGCTCGCGATTGTTGTCGTTGTATGTGCGATCTGGATTAAGCGCCATGCTGACAATGCGATCGGTGTCATGGCTATCGACAAGATTTTGCATGACATACGTGGCTTCACTTGGATACGCCAAACGCAACTTGCCAAGCTGCGCGTCCAACTCGCTTGGCTTCATTTTATTGGTGCGATTGAACATCCACTGAATCGCTGGTTTGCAGAATTCGTAATTCATCACTGCGTCAAAAGATTTTCCATCAAGCCACGCGTCGGCGCGCGTCCAAATTTCACCAGTGATATATGCGTTGGGATTGATCTGCTTCACAAACTTGCGCCACTCATGCCAAAATGCCATGGGGACTTCATTGGGAACATCAAGTCTCCATCCGTCAACGCCGTCGCTTGGGTCGCCGTCTCCGTTGGGATCCATCCAGCGCTTGGTGACTTCAAAAATATGCTTGCGCGCGCTTTCGCTGGCAATGCCGTGCTTGTCATTCTTGCGGAAAGTTGGAAGTTCGCTGTAGCCAAACCAACCCTCGTATACAAAGGGCTCCCAACTTTTTATGTTGAACCAATCCGCGTATGGACTGGCCTTGCCATTCTTTTGAACATCCATAAAAGCTGGATGCCGCGTTCCCACATGATTGAATACGCCGTCAATTACCACATGAAAACCCTGCTTTTTAGCCTCTTTTATAAAGGCGAGAAATTGCTTGTCGCTGTCTGTCCAAGTCCATGTGCTGCTGTCAAGCAAATCCTCGGCGGCGGCGGCCTTTTCATAACCGCCCTTCTTGCCAAAGGCGTCGTCGATGTGGATGTAATTAGTGGCGTTGTATTTATGCGGAGTACTGGCCTGAAACATGGGCAGCAAATACAGAGCGTTCACACCCAAATTTTTTAGATAGGGCAACGACTGCTGCATGCCGGCAATGTCGCCGCCATACATGCGGCCAAACACAAAATGGTTGTAAAAAGTTTCGCCGTCCTTGCCTTCCCACGAACTGGGGGAGTACCACTCGCTTTTCCAAGGCCGTGTGTTGTCGGGGTCGTTTGAGGTGTCCCCGTTGCGGAAACGATCAACCATGATCTGGTACCAAATGGCGTTCTTGGCCCAATCCGGGGTTGCAAATGTTGAAGCATTTTTGGGATCAAGAAAATAGATTTCGTCGTCGCGCAATTGAGTGGTTCCGTCTTGGATAAGAAATGTATAATCCGTTGGCGAAGTGATTTTGGGAAGAACAACCTCCCACCATTCAAACGGACCGAGTTGTCCAACACGCCGCATGGGCAACACCCCAAATTCGCGCGTCGCCAAGTTTACAGAATCAACATCATTTGCGAGCGTGCGATAGCGAATCACCCATAAATTGTCGTCAAATCGCTCGCATTCTTGCGCTCGAGTTGGGTTATGACCAAGCGCGATGGGGTTGATCTTTCCATCGCCACGCTTGGCCTGTGTGGGGTCAAGCGAGAGAAGCTCCCCAAGACGAAGCACGGAATTATTTCCGCCATTGCCGTCTGGAAGCGTGTTCGTATTTTTTGGATCCGTCAGCCATGTCTCATTGTCAACAACAAATTTATAAAGGTGCGTTCCTTCGGGCAGTTCAACACTCGTGGACCAACTTCCATTTTTCGCGCGCCGCATTGGCACGGCGAGTTTGTTCCAATTATTAAAATCGCCCGCAAGCGCGACTTGCTTGGGGATTGCCAAAGTTGGAGAGAACGTAAAAGTAACGAGCCAGCGATTGTTTGCGGCAATGCTTGGGGCTGGGGTTGCGGTCTGGGGTGCGTCCGAACCTGGCTTCGTGATCGGTGCATGAGTTGAAACTCTAGTGGCCGCAATAGAAGTCGGAAGTTTCCCCGGACTTTGCGTGGCTGGTCTTTGAACCAATGGAACGAGCGGCGGAAATTCCGCTGGAGTCGCAACCATTTCAGCCACCATCGCAAGCGACATCGCAACGCAGACCGCTATTGCGCAGCATATTCGTGGCCATTGGCAAGCCCTCTCTTGTACATCACGGAATGTTGAAATCAGATTGCGACCATGGTTGAAAGGCAAACTTTGACGCATGTGTGTATATGAGAACCATATACTTATTTCATGCATCGTGGTAGTGACATCTGGAAAACTTGTACGGGTCTAGCTCGTGGGTTCTTCGCTTTCGCCGCCGTCGGCTTGGTGATGTGGAGTTTCGGGCGCGTGGGGTTGCGACAATGGAATCATTGGCGTGAATCCACCGAAATTAAACAAGAGTTAGTCGTGCTGCATTGGTCCGGTGAAGGCGGTCCCGAAGAGGACGAAATTGTAAACAATAGTTTGCGCGCTTTCGAAGCGGCCAATCCTGGCGTGCGCGTGCGACGTATCAATCCCGGAGACGCGGGAAGTTTCTACACCAAGTTGCAAACCATGCTTGCTTCTGGTGAGCCGCCTGATGTCTTCTATGTTGGCGCGGAACGGGTGGCTAGTTTTTCGGACATGGGTTTACTTGAGCCGCTTGATGGATTTCTGGAAAGGGATCGCTCGGGCAATGTGGCGGATCAAATCAAGCTTGAGGATTTCTACCCCACCACCGTCTCCGCCTTTCGATTTGATGGAAAAACCGCTGGAAATGGCGCGCTATATGGCATTCCCAAAGACTTCACAACGGTTGGCTTCTACTACAACAAGGAACTCTTCACAAAGGCTGGACTGAAGTTTCCAAGCACCAATTGGACATGGGATGAATACATCGCCGACGCGCGCGCCATTGCCAAGTTGAAGGACGCCAACGGCGAGTCCTACATTGGCAGCGAGTTTGTGACATGGCCCATGATGGTGCGCGCTTACTTGCGCAGCGAAGGCGTGGAGGTGCGCGGAAATAATTTTGATGATTTGCGTTTAGAAGATCCCAAAGTGCAAGCCGCGCTGGAGCGCCTACGTTCATGGCGCCAAGATGAAACCAATACGCTGACAAGTGGTCGCAGCAAATTGGCCACGGGCGCCGCGGTGTTCACAACGGGTCGCGTTGGCATGGCAGGTCCATTTGGTCGATGGGTTGTTCCCGAATACCGCCGCATACGCGACTTTGATTGGGACTACGCGCCGCTTCCACGCGGCGCCGCGGATGGAAATGTGATTGCCACGGTGTCTTGGTCCATGGCCAAGCAAAGCAAGAACAAAGACACCGCGTGGAAACTAATTCGCTGGCTCACGGGTCCAGACGCCCAAGCTTCGGGCGCTCAATTGGGCCTTGCTATTCCAACCATTCGCTCCGTTGCGCAAAGCCCCGCCTTTCTGGATTCCAGCAAAAAACCCTTGAATAACCAAGGGTTTTTAGACCCCGCCCCAAACGCTCACGTGGTGGATTGGCCCACAAATCCGCGCTTTGAACAATTGCTTGGCGGCACGCTTGACCGCGCCTTGAAAGTGGGCGATCAAACTGTGAAGCAATCCACGGATGACTTCAACCGTATGTGGAATACAGAAACCAAGAGTCCGTTGGCGCGCGCACAATTTAAATCATTTCCATGGGCAAGCTTCGGATGGAACATTTCACTGTGCGCTATTGCGTTCATTTCAATACTGGCTTTCTTCGCGCTGCGCTCGTCCGGCGACAAAGCCTCCACCCGCGAGGCGCGCTGGGGCTGGCTGCTTGTATCGCCATGGCTGTTGGGCTTCATAATCTTCATGGCGTTTCCAATTGTCATGAGCTTGCTTCTTGGCTTTGCAAAGTGGCGCGGCGTGAGCACATTGGATGAAGCAACTTGGGTTGGTTGGGGAAATTACAAACAACTTGTATTCCACGACGAACGATTTATCACAAGTTTGAAAGTAACTTTGTATTACACCATCATCGCTGTGCCCGGTGGACAAATATTGGCACTGTTGGCCGCGCTGTTGATGAATCAAAAAGTTCGCGGCATACATTTTTTCCGCGCCGCGTGGTATTTGCCCAGCGTGCTGGCCGGCGTTGGCGTGGCCGTGTTGTGGCGCTGGGTGTTTGATACCGACGGCGGTCTAATGAACTCGGCGTTGCGGCCACTACTGCACATCTTTGGCGCCACGCCACCAGATTGGTTTGGCAAAGACGCCGCGGTGTGGGGCGCACCCGCATTTGCCATCATGGGTTTCTGGATGGTCGGCGGCGGAATGATGATTTATTTGGCGGGTTTACAGGGCATTCCAGAAGAATTGAGCGAGGCCGCGCAAATTGATGGCGTGGGCGCGGTCGGTCGTTTTTTTCGCATCACCATTCCCATGTTGAGCCCCGTGATCTTGTTCAACGTGATCATGTCCATCATTGGATGCTTCCAAGTGTTCACGCAAGCCTTCGTAATGACTGGCGGCGAGCCAGGCGACCTCACCCGCTTCTACGTGCTCTATCTATACAACCAAGCATTCGAGTTTTATGAAATGGGATACGCCAGCGCCATGGCGTGGATTCTTCTGCTGATTATTTTAGCCTTCACCATGCTCACGCTGCGTGGCAGCCGCAAACTTGTGCACTACGAGGGACTACGTCGATGAACGACATCAATGGCACAACAAACATGAAATTTGATTCCGTGCGCGCCGGCGCCGTTGGTGGCGGCCTCACGCGAACTCTTTCATTTGTGGCGCTTGTGTGCGGAACCGCCATTATTATTTTTCCACTTTTATGGATGGTGCTGGTGAGTTTGCAAACTCCAGATCGCGCGCAAGCCGCCACCGTAAGCGGCGACTTGACGAAATTATTTCCCAGTGATCCGCAGTGGAATAATTTTCCAGACGCGCTTACGCAAATGGGTTCAGTTCGCTGGAAAGGTTTCTTTGACGCGCTGGCCAACAGCATTGTGGTGACCACGTTGGTGGTCGCGGGCACGGTGCTGTCATCAAGTCTGGTTGGCTTCGCCTTGGCACGCATACGATTTCGCGGCAATAACGCCCTGTTTTTGCTTATGTTGGCCACCATGATGTTGCCGGGACAAGT
>SIAM01000019.1 GCA_009691785.1 Phycisphaerales bacterium | reverse complement strand
TGTTCACCAATGGTTCAATACAAAGTGTTATTGCACAAGATGATCCGATTGAGCCGCCACCAGCCGAAACTCCACGCAATCCAAGTGCTCCACCAAAGCCACCGCCAAGCACAACGCCTGTGACGGATCCAACTCCATCCGAGCCAAGCGCAACGCCTGTGACGGATCCAACTCCATCCGAGCCACCGCCAAGCACAACGCCTGTGACGGATCCAACTCCATCCGAGCCCGCGCCAAGCACAACGCCTGCGACGGAACCAACGCCATCAGAGCCCGAGCCAAGCGCAACGCCTGCGACGGAACCAACGCCATCAGAGCCCGCGCCAAGCACAACGCCTGCGACGGAACCAACGCCATCAGAGCCCGAGCCAAGCACAACGCCTGCGACGGAACCAACGCCATCAGAGCCCGCGCCAAGCACAACGCCTGCGACGGAACCAACGCCATCAGAGCCCGAGCCAAGCGCAACGCCAGAAATTTCTCCAGACGATATTTTAAATTCAAGCCAAAGCCAGCCCGCGACTCCGCCATCACTTGTAGGTGGTTCAGATCCGGTGAAGGCGTTGGAGAACGCACGTGCGGCTATGGCGGCTTCGCAGTGGCGTTCTGCTATCGACTCATGGACCACGGTTCTGAACGCAAATCCCGCGAATGCGGAGGCCAAGAAAGGCCTTCAAGATGCCCAATCCAAGTTGGAGCAGGGTGACGGAAGTTTGCTTGACAAGGTCAGCGATGATGTGGCTTTGCGTTTGCAGCGACTGCGAGTTGAATTTGAAAATGACCTCTTTAGTGCGGGCGAGAAGCTCAATCGCGGCGACTACGCTGGCGCCCAACTTGATGCAAGCTCTGCCAAACAATTGTTGGACAGGGATCAGTCTTTACTTCTTGCGCCTGATTTTGACGCCATGACAAATCGCGTTAGTACGCTGATTGATCAGATTAATGAATCTCGTATTGTTGGACAAACGCTTCAGCAATCCAAGCAACGCGTCGATGCCCAAAAGTCTTCCAGCGACGCCCAGCGAATGGCGCAGCAAAAGCGCATTGCAACAATTAGTGAAATGTTGATACGTGTTCGCCAATTGCAAATGGAATTGAAGTACGACGAAGCCTTACAAGTGATTGACCAGATCCTATTTATGGATCCAACAAATCCAGCCGCGTTGGCGCTACGAGACGTTCTTGATAGCACCAAGATGTATCGCCAATGGTCAGATGCTCAGCGCCAAAGAAACGCCGCGTTTGGCGCAATTCAATTGCAAGACATGCAGGCCGCTATTCCGCCAAAGATCAACTTGACGGGTAACGGGCCAAAGAGCACCAATGCAATTATCACCTATCCAGAAGATTGGCCGAAACTTTCATTCAGTAACAGCAAATTTCCGCCCATTGGCGTTGCAAGGTCTACAGAAGATCAGATTATTGCCAAGCGCATGGAGGAAATTATTCCTTATGGAAAGAGTTCCGATGCAAGTGGAACCACTTCATATCAGTTTGTGGATGCCCTGAATCTTTGCTTTGATAAGAACAATGCGCAAGGCAAGGGGATTCCATTTCATGTGAATTGGCGGGCTTTGAAGATGTTGGATATTTTGCCAGAAACCGAAGGCATTATTTATGAAGGCGGAGATGTGAGCCCCCATGTGATGTTGGATCGTATTTTGGAACAAGCGGGCAACGACAAACATCCAGTTTGGGAAATTATGGACGGGCAGGTTGTTGTGACCACAGTGGATGCGCTGGGAGCACTTCCTGAAGCTAAGAAGCCAAGAGTTTACGATCTCACCGATTTAGTGTTTAAATATCCTGACGCAGTTACAGTGCCACCATTATCAATTACCGGCGGTGGTGGCGGTGGTGGCGGTGGTGGCGGTGGCGGTGGTGGCGGCGGTGGTGGTGGCGGCGGTGGTGGTGAAGGCTTTCCACTCACTCCTTTTATTACAGAGGATGGTAAGAGTGGACGAGTCCTTACAATTAAAGAGCTAATTCAGAAGACCGTCGACCCAGAGGCTTGGAATACCGACGCCAGTATTGAGCCGTTTGATACCAAACTAGTAATTACGGCACGCCCAGACACACATAGAAACATCGTTGATTTGCTGCAGCAATTAAGGGCTGATTTGGCGCTGCAGATTAATATTGAAGTGCGTGTGTTGAAGATTGATACCGAGTGGTTTGAACAAATCGGCTTGGACTTTGACATGTACTTCAATACCAATAATGCCCAGTATGAAAACGCGCTTCAAGCAGATCCTAATTTTAATTTGCGTGATTTCTTCTTTCAAAATACGGCTCAAACCGCTGGAAACGATTCTAAAACTGGCTTGATGAAGAATCCAGTTATCTTTTCGGGTATCACTGGATCCAATGTCCCCGGTGCAAACGCCATAGCAACCGGTCAGGCAATTGGTTTGCCAGGAACAACACCTGGCGACATTCAGTATCGGACAGGCGCCGTGGGTGTTCCAGTTGGCGTGGTTAAAAATGGTAACACCTATGCCAACGGCTCTGTGAGCAATGGTCTTTCTGCAATTAATGTTCAACAAGAAGGTTTGCCCCTGGTGAATACTTTGGGCACGGCGGGTATCAAGGGAGCGGTTGGCGTTGCGGCGCTGGCTAATCCAGCAATGACTGTTGGAATGACTTTCTTGGATGATGTACAAGTGGATTTGTTGGTTCGCGCCACGCAGGCTGATCAGAGAAATGTTTTGGTCACATCGCCGCGCTTGACCATGCAAAACGGTCAAATTTCATATATCACCGTGACCGACAATTTCTCCTATGTTTCTGGTTTTACCGCCTCCACTACACAGGGCGTCACTGGTACTCCAATCGTAAGCCAAATTTCATCTGGTTTTGCTTTGGGTTTACAGGGCGTGATCAGCGCAGATCGCCGCTATGTCAGCCTGAATGTCAACTTTACACTTCAAGGCCCTATTACCTTTACGCCCGTTTCATTTCAACAATCGGTCGCAGGTGGAAGCAGTATCCCAATTTCATCATCAGCAACTAATACGTTTCAAACTCCGCAGTATTTACAAACAACGATTGGCACCACTATCACAGTTCCAGATAAGGGAACAGCCGTGCTTGGTGGTCAGCGCGTCACCACTGATTATGAAGTGGAAGTTGGCGTTCCTGTTATGAGCAAAATTCCTGTTGTAAATCGATTCTTCACCAATCGAATTAATTCCAAGGTAGAACAGACTTTGCTTTTGATGATTCGCCCAGAGATTTTGATTCAGCAAGAAACTGAAGATGCTCTCTTTCCAGGACTTCGGAATCAATTGAGCGGTGTCAGTACAGATGCTGGCATGTGAGTGAATGCATGACCAAAGTTGACTATGTTTAAGAACTTCCTATGCGGAGATATTTATGAGTGAAGAAACTAGCGTTATTAAAATTTCTGAAGATGGCGACGTGAAAAAAGTCGCGTTTAGCCAACCCAATATTATTGATGAGACTACGATTCATCAAATTGGCAAGGATGTTTTGGCGCTAATTGACGGTTTCGAACGGCCAAAATTATTGATTTCCTTTCATGGTGTCCAACACATGTCTTCAGCGGCGCTTGGGGTGCTCATTACTTGCCACAACCGTGTTCGCGTGAAGAATGGTCAGTTGTATCTCTGCGACATTTCCAAACAAATTTTTGAAATATTCAAAATCACGAAATTAAATAAAATGTTTCAAATTGTGGATACCACGGATGTCGCGATGAAGAGCTTTAAGTAATTATCTTGTGGTTTTTGTGGATGCAATCCATTGAGAAGTGAACCCTACATTCAGGACCAAACTCTTAAGGATTTAAAAACTGATCTTGAAAAAGTTCAGAAGGCTGTCGCTGGAGCATTGTTGAATTGCAAGTACACGGAGTACGCACAATTTTCGGTGCGCCTGTGTCTTGAGGAGGCCATTGTAAATGCGTTTCGCCACGGCAACCGCAGCGAGCCCGGCAAGGTGGTGAAGTTTGTGTGCAAGATTGACCACGAAAGCGCCGAGTTCACCATTCAAGATGAGGGACAAGGGTTTGACCCAGAGGGGGTTCCCGATCCAACTGCGGAGGAGAATTTGGAAATTCCATCAGGCCGCGGATTGATGCTGATGCGCGCGTACATGAGCGAAGTGGCGCATGTGCCGCCAGGCAACATGCTGCGCTTGGTCTACAAAAATGGACCAGATCCCGCGGATTGAATGCGCGCGATCAAGGCGCGGCGCCGCATGCCGCGCGACCAAAGCGCCATTATGAATGATGTTGACGCGGGGCGTCTTGGAAGTGTGCCAGGGCGATCCATTCTTGAACAGACAATGTTTCTGGCCGGCGCGTGCGGTCAAAGTCCGCGGGCAATGTGAATTGAGCCGACAAGCTAGAGCCTAGTTGTTTGCGTCGGTGTTGAAACGCGCACGCCAATAGAGTTTGCAGATGCGCGGGAAGTGCGGGGCGAGGTTGGTGCGGGACAACCTCAATGATGGCGCTGGTGACTTCGGGCTCCGGCCAAAAACTACCGGGGCGAATTTCCGCGACCGTTTGTATAGACGAATAAAATTGCGCCATGACGCTAAGCAATCCCATGTCACTGGTGTCCGGCGCGGCGGTAAGTCGTTGCGCCACTTCGCGCTGAATGGTCACATGCATGCCCATGCAGTGCGGAAAGTCATTGAGCAAAATGGCAATTAGCGGCGTGGCCGCTTGATACGGCAAGTTGGCGATAAGACGAAAGGGGCGGCCATTGATTGCGGCCGTAATGAGTGGATTGAGCGAGTGTTTGCCGGCCAGGCAATCGCCTTCAATAAGCGTGATGCGCTCTTGAAAACGCTCGCGATTGAAGGCCGCCAGGTCGCGGTCCATTTCACAGGCGATTACTTGGGCGTTGGCGGTAACCAACAGATCCGTGAGGGCGCCGGTGCCTGGACCGACTTCCAGAATTACTTCACCAGCGGAAATGTTCGCGGCCTTCATGAGCGAGCGAAGCACGTTGTGGTCATGCAAGAAGTTTTGACCAAAGCGGTGCTTTGGACGCAAGCCGCGCGAGGCAAGAATGGCTTTAATTTCTGTGAGAGTTTGCACTTGTATGTGTTAACTGAATTTGTATTGAACTTGCGCGACGAATGCGTGGTGGCGAAGTTTTCTTGTTGCGCGGTTTACATGGTCTGAGCGTTCGGATAGTGCAACGAATGATTTAGAATTACCAGCGATATCGCACGGTGTAGGTGATCAACTTCTCGGAGTTGGCGGGCACATCAAGCGTGTATTCAATGGTGGTCGAGTTCTTCTTTTCAAACGGCTGGCTAGTGGTTGTGATTTCCCAATTGCTCCAGCGATATAAAGGCTCGCGCACCAATACGGTGATGGGTTTGTCCTTGCGGTTTCGAATTTCAATTTTGAAGGACTCGCTCATTTCGCGGCGCCCGCGGTCTGATTTGAAATCGGTTTGCGTGCGTGCGCCCACCACATCGAATGCGGAACCCAAACGCACCAGAACTTTTTCATCCTTGGGCGTGTGGCCAATCAAATCTTCGCCAATGAATTCAAGCGAGCCGTCGGCGTCATCGCGCTTGGACACGCGCAATTTGCCCGCGGGAAGCGGCATTCCCAAGTTGGCCGCGGCTTCGTTTTTGAAGCGCACAAACACATCCACTTTGGTTTTGCCTGTGGCACCAAATTCCGGTTGCTCAATCATGCCGCCACCAAAGCCGTTGATGTTCGAGCCCTCATACACCAGAATTTTTTCTACCGGAATGTTGCGAGCGGTTGGAAACAGCGCGATCTGCTCGCTGGAATTTTCTGGAATGTTGGCGGGGCGCGGCAATGTATAGAGATGGAATTCAAAGAACGCTTTTTCTTGGAAGCCTTCGGTGGCGCCATCGGTCATGGATTTCATCATCATCGGCGCGCCTCGGCCACGATTGTTGTTGCTTTGCGCGCGCTGAACATCGCCCGCGATCAATTTCAATTGCGCGTTGTCATAACTGCGGCCCGACACGTTCAACATGGAAACCCACGCGGTCATGTCGGCCTTGGTGTCGGTGGGGTCAAGAATTAAGTTGTAATCGGCGCGCCAAGTGATGCCCGACGTTTGGTAACTGGTGCGCACCTGATGCTTGCCGGACTTTGCGGCAATGACGTCCCACAATAAAGTTGGACGCGTGCGCAAACCACCAGGCAGCGCGCCAAGCGTCAGCGTGGTGTTTGATTGATTCACAATTTGCACGCCGCCGTCCTCGCCTTGCACAACAAGTTGTCCGTTGCGCGCCGCAAGCAGCGTTCCATCCACGCGCATGGGCGCGGTGTTCATATCCACCATGGCGGAAATTTTTTGATCGATATATTTTTCCAGCAGTTTTTGCGGGCTTACAAGATCAAATTCAAATCGTTGATTGGTGACGACCGTTGTTGGATCGGTCACGTCCTCAAACGACACGGTGGTTGGATCAATGAAGGCCGCGACATCCGTGAAGGCCAGGCTGCCCGCGCCTTGCGGCATGTCCACGCCACGGGTTTCACGGATCACGCCAAAGCCCGGCACTTGATAGGCGGCGGTCGGATCGTTGCCCTGGCGTTGCTGCGCGATCCAAGTTTGCGGATCAAAGCTAGCGGCGTCGGCGCTGGAATACACCGTCAGGCTTACACCGTTGACGGGGGTGGTCTGTGCGGAATTGGCTGTTGCAACGGAAGCGTCCGCGGCAAGACATGCGGTAATGAAAAATTGAATCATGTGAAAAGTGTACCCATGTGCGCAATGGATTTTTCTTGGTTGCGCAGCATGAATAAACTTGCGCGTGTTGGACGCGTTGACAATAATGTGCCGCCAAACATCGTCGCTGCGATATTTGATACAACATCAATCGTGCAGGCAACCAATCCAGTGCTGTTTGACTTGATTATTATTTTGGTCAGCATTTTAAGTGGCTGCTTTGGAGCCATGCTGGGCCTTGGCGGCGGCGTGATCTTGATTCCAGTTTTGGTTTCGGTTCTAGGTGTGGATGTGAAAACCGCTATTGCCGCAAGTTTGGTGGCGGTGGTCACCACCAGTGGAGCGGCGGCGCTTGTTCGCGGCCGCGATTCCATGAGCAATTATCGCGTGGGTGTGACGCTGGAGGTTGCGGCTGGTTTGGGCGCGATTGCCGGCGCCACGTTGGCCACCATCGCGCGCGCGGATGTGTTGACCATATTGTTTGGAGTGAGTTTGTTGATGACGGCTGCATTGTCTTGGCGCGGAGTGACCGACGTCGCAACCGTGCTTCCGCAATCATGGTGGGGACGCGTGTTGCAGCTGGATGGCATTGAGGAAACCAATGAGGGTATTCGCGTCTACCACGTGCAAAAAGTTCCAGTGGGTCTTGGCGTGATGACGATCGCGGGGTTGCTCAGCGGCATGTTGGGTATTGGTTCGGGCGCGTACAAGGTGTTGGCCATGGATAGTTGCATGCGCATGCCGTTTCGAGAGAGCACCATTACCAGCAATTTTATGATTGGCATTACCGCGGCTTCCGGCGTCATGGTGTATTTGCGCGACGGCATGGTGGACCCCACAATCGCCGGACCCGTGCTGATTGGAATTGTTCCTGGCGCCATGTTTGGCTCGTGGCTGGTTCCAAAGATTCATGTGTCCACCTTGAAGAAAATTTTTCTGGTGGTGCTGTTGTGTATTGGCTTGCAAATGATGTTCAAGGGCGGCGCGGAGTTGTTGAAATGACCAACGAATTGCAATTCTTGGAGCACGAGGCGGAGTATTTGCGATCTCGTCAATTACAGCTGATTTTGCGGCGAATTCAGCGTTTTTTGTTATGGACGATCGCCATCACATCCATCACTTTGATTTGTGTTGGGCAAGGGTTGGCGTGGTCGCGCGGATTATCGCACGCGCAAATTCGCGGCGCGGTGTCCACCTGGCATTCACTTTCGGATTTTATCCGCGCCATTGGCGGCGGCGATGCGTCGGCGTTGATGATGGTTGGAATTGTGTGTGGCATAGCCATGCCATTTCTGCGCACCATTGTGGTCGGCGTTGGATTTATGCTGCAACGCAATTGGCTTCATGTGTGGATCGCGCTTGTTGTGATCGGCATCATGTTGATGGGGTTGTGGGTGAAATAAAATTGATATCGATTTCGCTTGCCAGCATTCAGGTGCTTGCATGCGTCGATCTTTCGCAGATTAGAGCTAGCGCTTTCGTCAGTGCGCAAGCGCCTCGGAGCGATGCTCACGCAAAACAGTGACTTTAATTTCGCCTGGGAATGTCATTTCCGCCTCGACTTGCTTGGCGATTTCCTGCGCAATGATCAAGCAGCGCGCGTCGTCGGATTTTTTGGCGTCCACAATCACGCGCACTTCTCGGCCAGCTTGAATGGCGTAGGCCTCTGACACGCCTTGCTGCAATTTTGCAATGTGCTCAAGTTGTTCAAGGCGCTTGATGTAGTGCTCCATGCTTTCGCGCCGCGCGCCTGGACGCGCGCCACTAAGCGCGTCCGCCGTAGTCACGATTGGCGTGTACGGAGTGGTGGTTGGAATATCGTTGTGATGCCCACCGATAGCGTTGAGAACGGCCTCGCTTTTTTCGTTGTGGCGCTTGGCGAAATCCATGCCAATTGCGGGGTGTCCGCCCTCAATTTCGTGGTCCATGGCTTTGCCAATGTCATGTAAAAAACCGGCGCGCCGCGCCACGGTTCCATCAAGGCCAAGTTGATCCGCAATCAGTTGGCTTAGGAACGCAACCTCAATGGAGTGGCGCAAAACATTTTGCCCATAGCTGGTTCGATAGTGAAGCCGGCCCATCATTTCAATAATCTTCAAGTGCAGTCCAGGCACGCTCGCTTCCACAGCGGCATCATTGCCCGCTTTCATCATGCGCTCATGAATGTCATGGCGCGATTGCTCGACCACTTCCTCAATGCGCGCCGGATGCACGCGGCCATCGGCCACAAGTCGCTGCAGCGCTTCAACCGCAACAGCTTGGCGCACGCGGTCAAAGCAACTAATGGCGATGACGCCCGGCGTGTCGTCAATGAGAACATCCACGCCAGTGGCGCGTTCAAACGTGCGAATGTTGCGGCCTTCGCGGCCAATGATGCGGCCCTTCAAATCATCCGATGGAATTTTCACGGAGCGCACGGTGGCGTCGGTGGCGGACTCGCCGCCGTAGCGCTGCATGGCCATAAGCGTGATTTCTCTAGCATTTTCGCGCGCCTTCAACTCGGCCTCTTCAATAATTTTGTGCTGCAGCAGCGCCGCATCGCGTTGACTTAGGTTGCGTATTTCCTGCATGAATTGCTCGCGCGCCTGCTCTTGCGTAAGGCCGCTCACCTCGGCCAAGCGCTGGCGGGTTTGTTCCAGCGTGCGCTGGTTTTCCTCCAGTACCAACTTTTGCTTGGCCTCTGTTTCCTGCAGGGATTGCAGCCGTTTTTCAAGCGCGCCTTCGCGGTGCTCAAGTTGCTCCGAGCGCTTCTCCACGGAAATTTCGCGGCGGCTCACGCGTTCCTGCGCCTCCTTGGCCTCGGACAGCGATTGCGCGATTTGCTTGTCGGCAATGGCGCGGCGGTGGGTGATACGTCGCTCGGCTTCAAGTTCAAGAGCGCTCGCCTTGGCTGTGCCTTCAATGCGCGCCTTCTCAACAAGTTGCTCGCCTTCGCGGCCCATGCGTTGCAACTTTCGCGCGGCAAGCGCCCACATGGAAACCACTACCACGCCAGAAACAACAACAATGGCAATGGCAACAAGCGAGGTGGGATTGAAAGCGGAATCAGTGGCGGAAACCGCCGCAAGTTGCGGCGATAAAATCATCGGTGAAGGCATAGCGCCTCCTTTATGTAAAGATCAGACTGGCGACGCGCAATGCTCGCCGCGCCGAAATGCTTGTGACCGATGAGTGACCACAGTTGCAGTGAAGTGAATCGAATCGGTCAAAGCCATCCGGCGCTTGGTCCGTGGAAGTTGGAATCCAATCGTGGCGGTCCGATTGGTTTAAGAAAATTCATTATGGTTTGAATTGTGTTCAAGGTCAACAGGTTCAACGCCCCCGAACCCTTAGACTGTGGGGGTGCCGCGCCTTCTCAACTGGTTCTTGGCCCTTGGTCCCACTAACGCCGTGGCCCTGCGTATTGTCAAAGGTGGCAGCCACCGCATCAGGCATTTGCTTATTCGCTCAGTGTATTTGGGGGTTTTAATGCTGCTGGTTTTTTTCTCACTGCTAGGCATGGGCGCAAGCCTGAAAGATTTGGCGCAACGCGGTGCCAGCGCCTTCACCTTGATGAGTTTTGGACAAGTGGCGGCGATTTGTTTGTTGACACCTATTTTTATGGCGGGCGCGATTGCTCAAGAAAGCAATCCAAAGACTTGGGAAATATTGTTGACCACGCCGCTTTCAAGTCTGCAAATAATTTTGGGCAACTTATGTGGGCGATTGTTTTTTGTGGTTGCGTTGCTGCTGGCTACCCTTCCACTTTTTATCATGACGCAAATTTTTGGTGGAGTGCGTAGCGGCAGCGTTGTGGCAAGTTTGCAAATTTCGTTTTTAGCGGCGCTTGTCATGGGGGCCATATCGATTGCGCTCAGTGTGTTGCGCAACGCGGGCAAGCGCAGTATTTTTGTTTTCTATGTGGTCATGGTGAGTTATCTCGCAGCGACGAGTGCGTTTGATCGTGTCGCTCGTGATCCCATCACTGTTGGTTCAAACGCGTCATGGACCACGGCGTGGACTCCGCTGAATCCGTTTCTTACTTTGGAAAGCGTTTTGTTGACCAACCACTATCGACCTCAAGAGTTTGCGCAAAATGAAGCGGGCCCATTTCGGCGATTGTGGTTTGGTGATCCACTTCGGGCACAGACCTATCTTTCCTTTGTCGTCGTGCTTACTTTCATTCTGTACGCCACTTTGCGAGTGCGCTTGGTTGGCAGCCGAACGGAAGCGAACAACACATGGTTGTCCAGATTTATGCGGCGCCTAAATTCCAAAAATCAGCGTGTTCCAAGGCATGTTTGGCGCAATCCAATCGCATGGTGGGAAGTAAATCTTCGGTTAGCAACTCCGATGGCGCGCTTGTTGCGTTGGGGATTTCTAATATTTGGTTGCGTTTTGGTCGCGGTAATTCTGGCTATGCATCGTGGCGGCTTTTTGAACACGTCGGTGCTTCGAATTGTTCTGACCGCGGTGGTGATAAGCGAAGTACTGTTGGCTGTGCTTCTAGCCGCGGGTGTCAGCGCGACCGCGGTCAGTCGCGAGCGCGAGGACGGTTCGCTAGATGTATTGCTGACCACGCCAATTCAGCCAGGCGAATATCTCTCCGGAAAACTGCGCGGTCTGATCACCGTGTTGTGGCCCATGATTGCGGTGCCATCGATTACATTGTTGATGTGCGCGTTGTATGTGTTGAGCAACGCAATGGGAGCGGGCGGTGTGACTACGCCTGAAATTGTTGGGACCAGCAAAATAGATGTGCCACTTGTCTTGCCAATTGCGGCGAGCGTTTTTCCATTTGTGCTGACCGCGTTCTTGGCGTTTGTGGGCATGACAGGATTGAGTTGGAGCATTAAATCTAAGGGCGTCATTGGCAGCATGATTGGAGCGATTGGAATTATTGTGGCGGTCATGACCACGATTGGTTTGTGCGGCGCAGCCAGCGGCGGCAGCCTTAATTTGTTTGGACCTGCAATCAGCTGCCTAAGTCCGCTGAATTTAGTTTTGGCTACGGTAACTCCAGCTGAAAGCATTCCCGCGAGCATGGAACTTCAATCTGGTCTTACAGCCTCATTTATTTTGGGCGCAACGCTAAGCGTTGCGTTGTATGTGGCAGTCACTATTGGCATGAAAGCCGCAATGCAACGCACATTTATGATGACGGTACGTCGGCTGTCGGGCTTGAAGTAGGGGGTTCGTCCATCATGGTTTGAATCTCCGCCATAATGGTGCGCTCGGACGCTTCATCGCGGCCCACTGGTGTCCAAGTTATTTGCGCACGCGTGGTGCCGTCGGTGACACCGGGCGTTGGTGTTTGCGTTTGGCTGGTCAATGTGGAACTCCAAGTGTTGATACGCATACCGTCCGTGAAATTGCGCTCAACAAATACGCGCGCGCGAATTTCAATTGGTCCTTTGTAGGTTTCCAAATCGAAACGCTTCAAGTCATCTTTGGATCCTGGCGCGGCGGGTCCATTCATGGTGGCGATTGACTCGATGGATTCCGGTTGCCAATCTTTGGGCGTGAACACAAAGCGCACGCGACGGCGTTGGAATTGCGTAGTGTTCTCCGCTTTTTGCAACGCGCCGGTGGAATCAAATCGCCATGGTTCAACCCAACTACCAATTGTCCGGGGCTCAGTTTCAATAATTCCAGTGGTGCGATCGGCGGCTTGCGGCGGCATGCCAGCGCTGCGGCCGGCCTCAATGCAAGCTTCAAATGCCTTGGAATAGTTGGCGGAATCAATCTCAATCACTGCTGGCCCATTCATGGTGTTGCAACCCGTCAACATGATCGCGCCACAAGCCAGCGCGCCACAAGCCAGCGCGCCGCAACCTCCAATAATTCCGCGAGTGGGTGACGGATGCATATGTGTTCTCAGTGTAGTGTTCCTTTGACTAGCATTGTGTTTGCCCATGTTGTCCTTGTTCCTTCGCAGACTCGCGCTCATTCCTCCACTGCTTTTGGCTATGTACACCATCACCTTTGCGTTGGTGTGGTTGATTCCAGGAAACCCGCTGGAAAATCCGGAGGGACGCCGCCCGCCACCAGAAGTGGTTGAAGCCATGAAGAAGAAATATCGTCTTGATGACCCCGTAGCTTTTTATTTTGAATATCTAGGCAAAGCCAGTGGCGTGAGTTGGGTTTTGGGAAACGCGGCGGAACCATTTGATCTTGGTCCAAGTTTGCGGCAACCCGATTGGACGGTGAATGAAATTTTACGCGACGCGCTTCCCGTGAGCGTGACGCTTGGAAGCGCCGCCATGTTGCTGGCGCTTGCGATTGGTTTGACCGCCGGAGTTCTGAGTGGCTTGCGTCCGCGCGGAGTGGTCGACGTGGCAGGACAAATGTTCGCGATGATTGGCGTAAGCGTTCCAAGTTTTGTGATCGGCGCGTTGTTGCTTTTAATTTTCTCGGCGAAGTTGGGATGGTTTCCGATTGGCGGCTGGGGGCGCGTGTCAAATATTGTGCTGCCTGCCATTGCGCTTTCACTACCATTTTCCGCAGCGGTGGCGCGACTTGTGCGTGTGGGCATGATCGAGCAAATGACAACGGAATATGCGCGCACCGCGCGGGCGAAAGGCTTGTCGCGCCCGCAAGTGGCGGTACGACACGTTCTAAAAAACGCGTTTCTTCCGGTGTTAAGTTGGCTTGGACCAGCCACAGCGGTGGCGCTTACAGGTTCGTTTGTGGTGGAAAAAGTGTTCGCGGTACCTGGACTTGGCCGTCATTTTGTTGACGCCGTATTGGGCAAGGACATTACATTGGTCATGGGCATAACGCTGGCGTACGGACTTTTGGTGGCGTTGTTGAATTTGGCCGTGGACATGTTGTACGCATGGATCGACCCGCGCATTCAACAAAATTAATTCATTTTATTTACGCATCCCAAGACGGCCGACATATTGCTCCAGGCGGGGATGGTGGCTTAAACCCGTCAAGCGCGCGGGGTCGTACATATAGACCGTGACGTAGTGGCAAATTGGAATCATCGGAACATCGCGCTCCATGACAATGCGTTCGGCGTCTTGCAAAATGTGAAAGCGTTTCGCGGCGTCAAGTTCCAGCGCGGCTTTGTCCAGCAGGGCGTCAAAATCCGCGCTGGCGTATTTTCTATAGTTGTTTCCATCGCTCGATTTGCAAAGATCCAGCCATGTGGTTGGATCACCATAGTCGCCATACCAACCACCGCGCGCGATCATGAAATCACCTTGATTGATCGCGTCTTTGAAGCTGCGCGAATCACGGCTGCGGGGCGCGGATTGAACGCCAAGCGTTGCGCGCCACATAGTGCCCAGAGCGATGGACATGTCGCGGTATCGCGGACTATCGGCGGAATACATGATTTCAACCGTTGGAAATTGTTCGCCATTTTCATTTTCAACAATGCCGTCTCCGTTGCGATCAATCCAGCCTGCGGACGCCAATTCTTTGCGCGCGCGCGCCGGATCGAAAGGCAATCCCTGGGGCGTTTGATATTCAGGAATTGAATTGGGAGGAATCAAAGTGGTGGCCATGGTCTCGTTGAGGCGCGTGATATTTTTCACGATGCTGGATTTGTCAACCGACAAAGCGAAGGCGCGGCGCACGGCGGCGTTTGCAAAGGGATTCACGCGGCCATCGGAAAGACGTGGCCGGCAATTGAAGGAGAAAAAATCCGTGCCGAACGCGTCAAGCACATGTAAATTATTTCGCTTGGAATTTTTGACTTGCTCGAACATATCGCTTCGGTATTCAACAATGGTGTCGGTCAGCCAATCAACATCGCTATTCTCAAACGCCAACACAGCGGTGTTTGGATCCTCAATCGGAATGCTTTCAACGGATTGACTTGCAACATTCGCGCGGTTCCAGTACCAGGAATTTTTTTCAAAGCGCATGGAGCGCTTGGGTCGCCATTGCACCAACTGATACGGACCGTTGCTCACCAAGACGCCGCCTTTGGTCCAACCCGGATCCTGTTCCAGCGACGCGGTGCGCGGATTGATGTGGATATATTTTTCGACAAGCGGTGGATACACGGGAAAAAGCGCTGGAAAAGCGCATAGATCAAGCCAATACGCGACGGGGCGTTCAAGTTGAACTACAAGCGTGTGATCGTCAGGCGCCGACAATCCAACGGTGCTTGCGAACATGGTTTCAGTTTCTTTCCACAAAGCGTTGGCGGCATCGGCGCCGCCCGTGCCTTTGGAAAAATTGGCCAAGGCCTTCGCGCGCCAATCGAAAAAATCCTTGGCGCCTTGAATAGATAAAAAAAATCCCGTGTAGTTGGCGGCCAAGTCCGGCAAAATGGCGCGTCGCCACGCGTATATAAAATCACCGCTTGTGACCTTGGCGCCGTTGGTCCATCGCGCGTCAGGCCGCAAGTGAAAGGTCCAAGTGCGGCCATCTTTTGAGCACTCCCAACTTGTGGCAACCGCGGGCTCAATCCCGCCGTGCTCCGACTCCACGTTCACAAGTCCCTCAAAAAGATTGCGCGAAGTGCGCACGTCGTGTTGGTAGCTCAAGCGCTGCGGATCAAGCGTGAAATTTTCCGACGTGTTGGCGTACACAATGTCGGCGCGAGGAAGTGGGCGATCAAGCAGCACGCTGAATAGAATGAGCGCCGCAAGAAAAAGAAATGGCGCAAGAATTCGCACGCGGGGCATGATGTCCATAGAGCGCACTTAGCCGCCCCCGACTTGTTGATCAATTTTTTTTGCACTCATATTGGCGACTTTGCCGGAGTCGCAGTAGCTTTATCGCCAATGAGCGTGTCAATAGTTGCCGCCACTTTGAGCGAGCCAGACTCTGATTGTTTTAAAGACGCATCTGATATCACGCCACTTGCCGCGAGTTGTTTTACTTTTTGCGTGATCGGCCGAATTTGTGATGTGATATTCAAAATTTGATCTTTTGGCGTTTTGAGCAATATGTCTCGCAACATAATTAATCCGCGCTGCAAAGCGAATACCTGATCTGCGCCCTCAGAGGAGGGATTAAGAGTCTTATTAGAGATTCCAGTCAGAACTTTAAGGAATTCCTCGCGAGACAGTTCAATTTGCGGCATTAATTTGGAGTCTTGGGCAAAGGTGATCATTGCCGCAAGCGATTGCATTTCATGTACGTTCACAATCCAGTTCGTTTCTTCATCGGCCGCCGTGCGAATGTTTCGCGCTGCGCGGTCAAGTTGGGGCGCATTCATATTTGCGCTTGGGATACAACTAGGCAGCAGCCGTCCTGCTGCGATACGAATGACAACATTTTTTTGAATCGATGGGGTTACTTGTTCAATAAGAATGTCAACAGCTTCCGGCGTATTTGTGTATCGAATAATTTCCAGCATATTTATGATGCGAAAACTATTATTTGTGGCCATAACATTTGCTACGAAAGGCTTTAGTGTGTCTAGGCAAGCGCGTAGAAAAATCGGGGTAGCGCCTGATTGTCGTACCACCCCTAGAACATCGCTCGTGGCTTGTCGAGCACGTTTGGGGTCGCTATTTAAAATAATTGCGGCTCGATTACTAATAAATTCCTTAATTTGTTTTTGGCCATCGGCATCCACTGGCTTGGTGCTTGTTATCACTTCTTTTTTAGGCGCCGGTGTTTTGGACTCGGATTTGGCTGGGGCGGTAGCAGTTGGTGAAGCAGGCGGCGTTTGTGCCATACCCACAGTGGACATTGCCACGAGAAAGAAATAAAGTCCGACGTGTTGGAAAGGTTTCATTTTGATACTAAAGATTGAGATAGTTGAGAATGTTAAAATTACTCGTTGTATAAATCAACTCTGCAGCGCTGAAGGTTACACTCTATAAATGATGCTGTCATTACCTGCCATGCTTCTCACCGCAATGCTTGCGGGGGGGGCTGAAAAAGCTCTTGAAATTGAGGCAAATCAAAGACTCTGTGTCGCTTGGAGTCGTGCCGCAATTCAAATGATTTCGGAGCCAAATGAGCCCACTCCTGAGAATTACGCTGGGGCACTAGAAACCGCCCGCGCGGCCGTGGAGCTTGTCCCCAATGACAAAGAGAGTTTAAGAATTTTTTTGGAGATTGCCAACACAACTAGCGCCGCATTGCCTCGCTCACAAAAAACGGCAAATGAATTGATTCTGCGACTTTCAAAATTGGATCCTGATGATCTAGTTCTTCGGTTGGCACGTTTAACCGACGCGATCGATCGATGCACGACGGCTGAAGATCGCGTCACGGCGTACGACCGCCTACTGCAACACTCGTCGGTGGAAAAGATTTCGCCAATTGTCGCAAGTCGACTGGCATATGACTATTCACTTTTGCTTCGTCGCCGCGGCGACGAAGACGCCGCTTTCAAGCAGTTGCGTCAAGCGGTGAAATTAGATCCAGCGTTTCCAATCGCAACTTCGCAATTGGCGGCATATCAATTGGAATGCAATGCGCCGGCTGGAACACTTGCAAATAGCCTTGTTGATGCGATTTTAGCCAACCCCTCAGATATCGCTGATCTGGCAGAGTTGGGCAGCATGTGTTTAACGGAAGGTCTTTACACCGAAGCGGAAATGTTATTTAGTGTTGTGTGTCAAGTGGCGAACACAAATTTAGTCTATGAAGAATATGACGGGTTGCTAGGGCAACAAATGTTGGCGCTGTGGAGCTTGGGAAAACACAAGCAGAGCGCTCAAGTATTTATTGCGCGGAACAAACAATTGATTCAAATTATTGAAGACAAATTCAAGGAATCGCCAAATGCCAGTGTGGGCGTGGATTTGCCTTTGTCCGTGAATGTGATTTATGCCTTTGTTACCAAGAGCGGTTCCCTGCCTTCGGCCGCGGAGGTTTTTAACGAGACCATTTTAGTATTTAATCGTGAAATAAAAAAAATGGCGGATGAGCCACGCAATAAAGCGAGCCTGCTATTTAAAAAAATTTGGGTCACGCTTTGTGTCGGGCCAGATATTGAACAAGTGGCGAATTGGATCATGGAGGCGGACTCGTTGAATCCACTTCCGCCTGAAGCCAAAGCAAAATTTAACGGTTGGATTGCATTGCGCACGGGCAAGGTAGCGGAGGCAATTGCGCTGTTGAAGCCTTTGTCCGCGAATGATTCATTCGCGCGTCTTGGGTATGGCTTGGCTTGTCTAAAAATTGGAAATACGAAAGAAGCCGCTCAGGAATTCTGCGCAATTATAAAATCGAATCGTGGGGACATTATTGGCTTATATGCCGCGGATCAATTATTTGAAATTATAAAAACAAGATTGCCGCCATCCGCAAACGCCCCTGAAATACAAAGCGCAGTCGCGCGACTTCCTAAAAACTTTTCTGAATTTGGCAGCAAATTAAATTCGTTTGTGCAAATCGAAGCCGAATTTCTTTCTAGAACCGCAAAGCCGTTCGATCCATTGCCTTGCAAGATCGAGATAACCAATTTAAGTCCCTTTCCGCTTTCCATTACACCAGACGGACCCATTCAATCTCAGGCTGCGCTATTGTTGGAAACTATTGTTTTTGGCAAACAGCAAGGCATATCGCATTTGCCGCCCGTTATATTTTCTATTGCTCGACGCCTTCAGATCGGCCCCAAAGAGACCATGTCGTTTGTCATTGATGTCGCTTACTTGCCTGCGGTTCTCCCATTGATGGATTTTCCACTGAATGGGTCGAATTTGCAACTGGAACTTGTCACAAATTTCAATCTGACTCTTGAAAATTTCATGGCTGGATTTTTAGGGAAAATCACCGCAAAAAATTCCATACGGATTTCGCCTGTCCAGTGTACCCCCGAATGGCGCGAGGAAGCATTGGGAACCATTCAGCATTGCGATAAGTCGGATGATCTTGTGACTTTGGTTTTATTTGCATTTGATCTTGCGCAACAAAGTTCTATAAGTGGCGCCGAAGCGGAAGTGAAGGAGGGCTGGGCGCAGGTCACTGCGGCATGGAAGAGACTTCCTCCGGCCGCGCAAGCATGGACCCTTATGGTTATGCCGCATGAACCTTTGGACATGACCCAGGAGATTTCAAAGACCGCGAAGGAATCTCAGGATCCACGGGTTCAAATGAGCGCAATTTTGCGTTGGATTCAGTCTGAAAATGATCCGTTCTTGAGCACTATTGAGCGCGGCACCAATGAACAACTTATTGCGGCCGCCGCAAGCGTGCGCAGTTTAATTATGAGTCGCTTGCATGATGCTTCGCAGTTTGATCGATCTAATGAAGAGGCGGCGGTATTAGGCGGTACGTCAAATCCTGTCGATCTTCCTATGAATTCCAATCCGTCATCAAAGAAGTGAAACCGAATCGATCACTTCGCCACTTTGCAAAGTTCGATGCACCCGAAGACGCTTGTGCAACATGGGCCACGCAGCGAGTCCCGCGGGAATGAAGAATATAATTTCCGCTATGCGCCCAACAAGTTCGGCCGCAAGCGCGTCTACCAGCGGAACCCCGGCGATCAGTGGCGCCAAGAAACCAACGCTCCATTCACGGATTCCTAATCCATTGCCAACGAATGGAATTGTGTTCGCGGCGTTGGCAATACAAGCCAAAGCCAACGCGGCGCTGGCGTCGATGTCTTGGCCGATCAAGTGAAATGAAATGTGGATGCGCAGCGCCCAGACGCAGGTTTCGAAGATGCGAATAAAAAACGCGGCGGCAAATTCGCGCGCGGTGGGGTTGCGCAGAAATGGAACAAGCAGCATGGGCGACAAGATTGCGGCAATCCATGACAATTGTGTCGCGTGCGTGATGGCCAGTCCTGCGCCAATCCATAGCGCCGCGAATCCAGTGAGCGCGGTGGATTGAATGGCAATCAACACGCTATAGGGAACAGCGATGCCATGCACTTGGTGGTGAAACGCAATGCGGCCAATGAGTCCGGGTTGCAGCGGAATAAAATTTCCCAATGTACTGGCGCAAATCAGCGCCAGCATTTCGCGAAATTCAACGCGGATCGGCGGGCGAGTTCGATTGGTCAGAATCAACATAGACAGCGTGGTGCATAGCGTGATGAGCGCGATGCAACCAAGCAGCGCGGCAAATAGAATTGGCGAGGCGTGGGAGAGATGTTGCCACGCTTGGCTTGCTATTGAGCCACTGCGCGCGATGGTCAACACTGCGGCGGCGATAAGGGCCAAACCCACCAATAGGCCAACGCGTTTCAATTTCCGGCGTTGGCTGGTTTGCAAAAGTTGATCCATTATGTCGTGGCTGCCGTGGCGTCTGGAATAATTCCCAAGTCTTTCACGGTGAAGAGCGAGTCAAACTCAATGCCCGCGGCCCGGATATTTTCGCGCGCGCCCTCCATGCGGTCAATCACGCTGATAATGGCCGTGACCGTGGCGCCGCCTTCGCGCAAAACCTTGGCGGCCTCAAGCGCTTGACCGCCGGTGGTGGCCACATCCTCCACAATCATCACGCGGTCGCCGCGCTCCAACTTGCCCTCAAGTTGCTTGGCGGTTCCATATTCTTTTTTCTGGTTGCGAATGAACACGCAGGGCAACCCGCTGGCCATGCTGGCGGCGGACACCAATGGAATGCCGCCCAACTCCGCGCCTGCCAAGCGCGTGGTGCCGGCGGGAACGCGCGCCGCGAACAGCGCGCCAAGTTCGCGCAAAATTTCTGGCCGCGTGCTGAACAGATATTTGTCCAAGTAATAGTGGCTAACTTTTCCGCTGCGCAGCGTGAAGGTTCCGCGCAACAAGGCAACTTTGGCAATTTGGGCCGCAAGGGTGGTTCGATCCATCAATACAGAATAGTGGCTTGACCCTGAAAAGTTCGCCGCCGAAATCGCCATGGAGCAAGCGCCGTGTGCGTTTGCGAATTGCACCTACACTCTGACCCCTGTGGCAAGCGTCGTCTTTTATTTCCAAGTGCATCAGCCGTTTCGGTTGCGTCGCTACTCCGTGTTTGACACAGATCCGTTTTACTTTGACGCCGAGGCCAATGGAACCATTTTGCAGAAGGTGGCCAACAAGTGCTACCGTCCAACCACGGAAAAAATTCTCGACTTGGTCAAGCGCCACGAGAATCGCTTTCGCGTGAGCTATTCCATTAGTGGCGTGGCGTTGCAGCAATTTGAGCAGTGGGCGCCCGACTTGATCGATTTGTTCAAGCGCCTGGCCGACACCGGCGCGTGTGAATTTTTGGCGGAAACCAGCCATCACTCGCTCAGCTTTTTATTCAGTCGCAAGGAGTTTGATGAGCAGGTTGCCATTCAAGAGGCCATGATTGAGCGGCTCTTTGGGCAGAAGCCAAAAGTTTTCCGCAACACGGAATTGATTTATTTCAATGAAGTTGGCGGGCATATCGCATGGATGGGCCGGCACAAAGCCGTGGTGTGCGAAGGCGTTGATCGCCTGCTTGGTTTCCGTAATCCAAACTATCTATACGCGGTTCCTGGAAATGGTTTTCCAAAGGGCCGGCCGCCCATGCCGTTGCTGTTGAAAAATTATCGCTTAAGCGACGACATTGCGTTTCGTTTCAGCAATCGTGATTGGAAAGATTGGCCGCTGTCCGCCGAGAAGTTCGCGGGTTGGGTGAATCAAATCAACGGCGACGGAAATTTGTGCAACCTGTTCATGGATTATGAAACATTTGGCGAGCATCAATGGGCCGAGACTGGCATCTTTGATTTTCTTGACGCCATGCCAAAATATATTTTTGATGTGAACCCTGGGCAGAACGAATTCTTGACCGTGTCGCAGGCCGTGGAGAAGTATCGACCAGTTGGTGAATACGATGTGCCCAAGCCAATTTCGTGGGCCGACATGGAGCGCGATTTATCGGCGTGGTTGGGTAATCCGTTGCAGGACAACGCCGTTGAGGAGTTGTACAGGCTTGAGCCCGCGGTGCGTGAAAAGCATTTGAAGGGCGATCCATACATTCTGGAGGATTGGCGCAAGCTGACCACCAGCGATCACTTGTACTACATGTGCACCAAGTATTGGTCCGACGGCGACGTGCACAAATATTTCTCGCCCTATGACAGTCCGTACGACGCGTACATTAATTTTATGAATGTGCTTGACAATTTGCGCACGCGCGCTGGCGCGTGATGTCGTTGCGCGCCGGGTTGCGGCGATGATTCATATTTGAAATGAAAGCGCGGGGAAAATGGCGCGCGTGTATGCGCGATCACGCCTTGTAATAGTCGCGGTACCAGCGCACAAAATTGGCCACGCCAGTGTCAATTGTGGTTGAGGGTTGATAGTTCATGTCGCGCGCCAGGTCGGTGGTGTCGGCGAATGTGTCGGGCACATCGCCTAGTTGCAGCGGCAGCATTTCTGTCTTGGCTTTTTTGCCCAGGCATTGCTCCAGAACTTCTATATAGCGCAAAAGTTGCACGGGCCGCGAACAACCAATGTTGTACAAACGCCACGGCGCGCTGCTGCTTGCAAGATCGGGCTTTGACGCGTTGAATGTTGCGTCGGGCGTTGCAATGCGATCAGCCGCCGCAATCACGCCGCGCGCAATATCTTCCACATAGGTGAAGTCGCGCGTGTGCTTGCCGTGGTTGAACAGGCGAATGGATTCGCCCGCAAGAATGGCCTTGGTGAAAAGAAACAGCGCCATGTCGGGGCGGCCCCAGGGACCATACACCGTGAAGAAACGCAGGCCAGTTGTGGGCATGCCAAAAATATGGCTGAATGAATGCGCCATGAGTTCGTTGGCGCGCTTGGTGGCGGCGTAAAAAGTCATGGGATGATCGGCGCTATGGTGCGGCGAAAATGGTTGCGTGGTGTTCAGGCCATACACCGAACTTGTGCTGGCGTAGACCAAGTGCGCCACTTTGCCGTGGCGGCAGCCTTCAAGAATGTTTGTCATGCCAACCAAATTGCTTTGCGTGTACGCCATTGGATTTTCAATGGAGTAGCGCACGCCAGCCTGTGCCGCCAAATGAATCACGCGGTCGAACTTGTTTTTGGCGAACAGGGATTTCATTCCATCCGTGTCGCACAAATCCAATTGCGTGAATGTGAAATGGTCGCGCGCTTGAAGCCGCGCCAGGCGCGCTTGCTTGAGCGTGGGGTCGTAATAGTTGTTCATGTTGTCCAAGCCAATAACGTGGTCGCCTCGGTCAAGCAATTGATGCGCGGTGAATGAACCAATAAATCCCGCGGCGCCGGTGACCAGAATATTCATGCGCGCATTCTATTGATTCATGAACAGAGCAATACTTTGCGTGTGCATGCAATTTGAATACAAAGGTCATGCGCAAATACAAGTCAATGGCTGCAATACATGCAATTGATTGCAATGCATGCGGTTCGAGGCCATGCGCGCTTAGGCGCGCGCGGGAGAGTCCAGGTTCAGCGCATGAAGAATGGCCGCGTCAATTGGCGTGGCGTTGTATTTGTCGCGCGCAATGCGGCGGCTGGCCGCGCCCATGGCGGCGTTGCGCACAGGATCATTGGCCAGCTCCAACATGGCGGCGGCAAGTTCGGTGGCGGAGTGCGTTGCAACAAGCAGGCCGTTCACGCCGGGTTCAATTGGATCGCGGCAACCAATTGCGTCCGTGGAAATAATCGCGCGGCCCGTGGCCATGGCTTCAAGAACAACCTTGCTGGTGCCTTCGCGATATGAAGGCAGCACAAATGTGGTGCACGCGTGCAGGTGCGGGCGCACATCCTCAACTTCATCAAGCGCGTGAAAGCAACCTTCTTGCGCCCAGCGCGCAATGTCGGCGCGCGTGAAACTGCTGGGGTTGTCGTCCCATGCGCAGATCAGCGTGCAGCGAATGGCGGGATTGCGCGCTCGGACAATCTTGCACGCTTGCGCAAATTCCGCCACGCCTTTGTCCCTTAGCGGGCGAGTGATCATGAGAAATTGCGTGTGCGCTGGAACGGGTTGCTCTGCAAAGTGATCAAGATCAACGCCCGAGCCCGCGATGATGTGCACGCGCGCGGCGGGAACATGAACCAGCACTCCAAGCGCAGCCAGTTCAACGCAGTCAATTTCATTTTGAAAGAACACCGCGTCGCACGCCGCAAGCGAGAGGCGATAGAGGCGCGTGGAAAAAAAGCGCACAAACCGCCGCGCAATTGTTTGACCTGTGAACGCAAAGCCAAGGCCGGTGATAACTGCGGCGATTTTTTTCACGCCCGCACGGCGCGCCGCAATGGGGCCAAACGCGACGCACTTTGGGTTGTAGGCAAGCAACGCATCCACGCGTTGCGCCTTCAAAATATCGCTGACCGTGCTTTGAAATTGCAAATCCCGCAGCGGCGAAATTGCGCCGCCGCGCAGTGGAGTGTCAAAGTGCTCCACGCCAGCCTGGCGCAAGCGCTGGCGCGAACGCGCGGTTGCCGGCGCGGTGAGCGCGATCACGCGGTGCCCATTGGCTTGCGCGGCGCGAATGAAGCTGCCGCGAAACGCAAGCACGTGTTGCGCATTCTTGCCCAAAAGCGCGAGTGTTTTCTGGCTCATCGCGCGCGCCCCAATCTTGCGCGCGCGTGCTTGCATGCGCCATGAAGCGCGTTGTGGAATGTGTTGGCGCTCATGATGTTGGCTTCCAATGTTCCACCCACGCCATCCACATTAGCAACGCCCACACTTTGTGTTGATGCGCGCCGCCACCGGCGCAGAGTTGCCGCCATTCTTGCGCCACAACATCCGCGTGTAGAAATCCTTGATCGCGCACGCGGCGCCCATCCAGCAAATCACTGGCCCATTCACGCAGCGGCCCGCGCAACCATGACTCCAGCGGAATGGCAAAGCCCATTTTGGGGCGATCCATTAGCGGCGCCGGCACAAATCTGTTCAACACTTGCCGCAACATCCATTTGCCTTGACCATTGCGCACCTTCATGTGTGCGGGCAATGTCCACGCGAACTCCACAAGTCGATGATCAAGAAGTGGAACGCGCGTCTCCAAACTTGCGGCCATGCTAGCGCGGTCAAGCTTGGTCAAAATGTCGTCCACCAAATATGTTGTTTGATCAAGCCACTGCATGGCGCGCAACGCGTCGGGCATGTTGGCTTGCGTGAACGCATCATGAACCGTTGAGGTCGGTTGCGAATCAATCACCAACTGCGCGGGGTCATTCCACGCGCTGACAAGCGCGACATACGCATCGGTCCATTCTTTACACTTTGCAAGCGAAGCAAGTTTGTGCAAGTGATCGCCAAACTGGCTCGTGCGCAACGCGTTAGGCAAAATCGGTTTTGCGAATTTTCCAACGGCATCAAGTTGCTTGGTGGAAAACATGCGAATCATTGACGCTGCGGTTGCTCGCAGCGGAGTCGGAATTTTTCGCAGAGTCGGCCACACATGATCCATCATTCGATATCGGTTGTAGCCGGCGAACAGTTCATCGCCGCCATCGCCAGACAGCGCCACCGCGACATGTTGGCGCGCCGCGTGGCAAATGAGATACGTTGGAAGCTGGCTGGAATCCGCGAACGGTTCGTCAAACATGTGCGCCAGCAGGGGAATGGCGTCGCGCAGTTCATGGGCGGAAATTTGAATACTGGTGTGCTCAGTTTTTAAATGTTTGGCCACGGTGTTGGCGTGCATGCGCTCATCCATTTGCGTTTCTTCAAATCCAACGGTGAATGTGCGTATTGGCTGCGGCGAAAGCGATTGCATGACGGCGCAGACAAGCGTGGAATCAATTCCGCCTGAAAGAAACGCGCCAATGGGAACATCCGAAACCATGTGGTCGTCAACCGCGCCCCGCACGCGCGTGAATAGCGCCTCTTGCGCGTCCGCGTCGCTGCCCACAAACGGTTTGGCCACGCCGCGCTCGGCAATGGCGCGCGCGTTCCAGTACATGGCGGTCTGCGTTTCGCCCGTGTCCACATGTATGGACATAATGTGAGCCGGAGCGAGTTTTGAAATGCCTTTCCAAATTGTGCGCGGCGCAGGCACGTACAAAAATTGAAAGTAGTCGGCCAGCGCTGCGCGGTCCACGGCGCGCTCAAAGTTGGGCACGCACACGATGGCTTTTAATTCACTGGCAAATGCGAAGACGCGCGCATCGCCTTGGCTAATCCATCCAAAGTAGAGCGGCTTGATGCCGATTCGGTCGCGCACCACATGCAGCGTGCGTTGCAGCGAATCAAGCACTGCAAATGCAAACATGCCAACCGCGCGCCGCGCCGCGCCCGCAACACCCCAGGTTTCTATTGCGGCCAACAGAACTTCCGTGTCGGAGTGCGAGCGAAACTCCACGCCAAGCGCGCGTAACTCTTCGCGCAATTCTTGAAAGTTGTACATCTCTCCATTGAACACAAGCGTGAAGCGCCCGCTTTGCGAATGCATGGGTTGCGCCGCGGCATCCGTGCAATCAATAATTTTTAATCGCGTGTGAGCCAGGCCGGCGTTGGTCGGAGCATGAAACCAAATTCCAGAAGCGTCCGGTCCGCGGTGCGCAAGCGTGTTAGCCATGTCGCGCAGAACGCCCTTAGGGTTCTTGAGCGAATGCGAAAAATCAATAAAGCCCGCTATGCCGCACATGCATTGCCATTCCACAATAGATTGGGTTTTGTTCGGCTTGTTGCGCCAAATAGTGCGGTGAATACATGCATGGGGGCACTCATGAAGTGAATGGTATAGCCCAAGTCATTTTGGTTGCGATAAGCGACCGCCCCTTGAATTGGATTTGGCATTCACTATCATGCATATGTGCGAAACTCTCTCGTGCAAATGGCTGGGGCTTCTAAAGTCTTTATGGCGGCAATGTCCGACGCTTTTTTGACGGCCGGATTGGTATTTGTGGCGTATTGGCTTCGCCGCGAAGAAGCGTTGGAAGCATGGAATAATTCTCACGCGCTTTTGATATGGGCCGGAATCCTGGGGCCACTTTGTTTCTATTGCGCGGGCTTGTACAAAGAAATTACGCGCTATATTGGGCCAATTTTTGCCGTGCGTGTTATCTTTGGCGTTGCGCTACTTGTTGTTGCGTTGCTCAGCGTGAGGTGGTTTCAAGATGGACTTGATCGTGCAGTAAATCCTTATGGCGTACCCGCGATCTATTTCACCATTACCACTTTGGCAATTGGCGGCACCCGCCTTGCAGCGCGTTGGTTGCTGCTGGGCAAGGGCGGCCAGTCCAAGAATTACAAAGTGGCCATTTTTGGCGCGGGCGCGGCTGGTATTGGCCTGCACTCCGCGCTTATTCATGGCCGCGAGCAATCCGTGGTTGCGTTCATTGATGATGATCCAAAACTTCATGGACGAAAAATTCGCAATGTGCCTGTGTATTCCAACGAAAATCTTTCGCAAGTTTTTGTCAAGCATGACATCAAGGCGTTGCTTCTGGCGCTTCCAGGAGCAAGCCGCGCGCGCCGTTTGAAACTAGTTCAGAAAGCCACGGAGCATGGCGTGCGCGTTCTGACGGTTCCAACATTGGCGGAACTGGATGATGGAACCGCGTCCGTTGGGCAACTTCGCCCCGTGAAAGTGGACGATTTGCTTGGCCGCACGCCTGTTCAAGCCAACGAAGAATTGATGCATAGGCACATCAGTGGCAAAAGCGTGCTGGTGACTGGCGCGGGCGGTTCAATTGGCTCGGAGTTGTGCCGCAAAATTGTGCAGGCGGGTCCAACACGCTTGGTGCTTCTTGATCAATGCGAACACAATTTATACACCATTGAAAAAGAAATCCGCCACATGATTTCCAAGCGTGGCGGCGAAATGTTGCTGGAAACCGCGCTTGGTTCGGTGAATGACCGCGTGCTGCTTGACCGCTTGTTGGTGGCGCAGCGCATTGAAACCATCTATCACGCCGCCGCGTACAAACACGTTCCAATGGTTGAAAAACATGAGACCGCCGGCGTGGAGACCAACGTGTTTGGCACGCTCACAACGGCGCAGTCCGCGCTGCACGCCGGCGTGAAGGCGTTTATTTTTGTGTCAACCGACAAGGCCGTGCGACCCACCAGCGTCATGGGGGCCAGCAAGCGGTTGGCAGAAATTATTTTGCAGTCCATGAATGAAATTTCAAAGGGCCGCACAATTTTTTCCATGGTGCGCTTTGGAAATGTTCTTGGATCTTCGGGCTCCGTCATTCCGCTGTTTCAAGAGCAACTTGAGCGCGGCGGTCCGCTCACGGTTACGCACGCGGACATGGTGCGCTACTTCATGACTATTCCAGAGGCCGCCTCACTTGTCATTCAGGCTGGCGCCATGGCCAAGGGCGGCGAAGTTTTTGTGCTTGACATGGGCGAGCCCGTGAAAATTATTGATCTTGCTAAGAACATGATTCGCCTTGCTGGACGCACCTTGCGCGATGCGGACCACCCCGCGGGTGAAATTGAAATTCAAATCACGGGCACGCGCCCTGGTGAAAAGTTGTACGAGGAATTGCTGATCAGCAGCGACGCCATCAAAACAGAACATGTTTCTATTGGTTTGGCGCGCGAGCCATTTGAGTCATGGAATTTGCTGGAAGTCAAACTTGATCGCTTGCAAACCGCCGTTGATCAGCGCGACGATGGCGTGGTGCGCAGGCTGCTTGGCGAAGTTGTGGGTGGATATGAAACCAGCCCCGCAAAATTGCGCTGAAGCGGCGTGAGATTGCGTTACGCCCTCTAGGCCGTCTGTCTGCGCAACCAACATTCCAATACAAGCAATGACCAACGACGCTGTGCGGCGTGGTGTGCATTGACCGCTGGGCTGGCAAGCAATCCACGCAATGCGATTCGATTTGTCAGTTGGCACACTTGTGATTGCGGGTTAAACAGGCTTGATTCGCACAGTTGCGCCAAGGCTTTTTCGGCATGTGGGAGCATGGTTGAATTGTTGTGTTGCATGATTCGCATGATTAATGGCTCTGGTAAATATTGGCGCAACATGTGCGCAAGCATGTCGCTATTCATGGTTGCCAAATGCCGCATTGAAGTTTGTTGTGCAAATGGATGTACCAGTGATGTGGCAAGACCAGTGACTGGCGCTGATAAAAGCGCGGTGACGTGGTGATTTAAAAATGGTGTAGCCACGGCAAGGGAGTGATGCGCTGAAATTTGATTGAGCAACGCAATATTGCACGACTGCGGTTGTGTTTGTGATGGCGACCCAGTGGTTGTAGGTTTCCTTCGCATCACTCCCTCGATGAATGACATTGTTGGCGTTGCCACGGGACGGATTGTGCCAACCCCGCTCAGCGCATGTGACGAATTTGCGCGAAGGAACGCGGCGTTTGAATTCATGACCAGCGCATCAAGCGAACCCATTGGCTCATCAAGCGCGCGGGCAACACGATTGAGCAACTCGGGAAAATCTTCTAGCGTTTCCCCCTGATGATGAATGGCGCCAAGATGTTGAGCGATATCTGTTGAAAGAGTTGAGTTGTCCGCATACAGCGGATCTGCGACCGCGTATGTGTGTGTTTCAAGTTGCAATTCCAAACGACACATTGCCGCCAAAAGCGCGTCAACAGGCCTGTGAACGCTCATGACATGAACACTGCTAGAACGAAAGCGCGAATTTTGTAAAGAATCCAGCAAGGTGCGCCGCAGCAATTCGATTTGCTCAGACAGAGTGAGTTGCGCCAAGTTTGTTGGCGCGCGAATTGATGTGGCATTTGGAGAATCGTGATCAAGTTGTGCGCCGCAAAAATGTGACGAATGTAATTCGCCGCAGAGTGGTGCGAGCATGGTTACAACGCCGCTTGCTGCCGGATCACCTTCGCGAATAGAAATCAAGCTTCCGCTTGCTAAGAGTGGAGCGCAGTCCAACTCCACAAATCCACCCGCGCACACTTTGCGCGCGCCTTGATACATGGATCGCGGCGCAGTCACGGTGCCATGGACTACATATTCATTGATTGCGTCTTGATCCAGTGTTGCATCAAAGCCTGGAATCACTTTCAGCGCCCGCAATTCACTGGCAAACGCAAACCATCCGCGCCCCGAAGCGAAATACAGCGGCTTGGAATCAAAGGCATCGCGCGCTAGTAGCAATTTTTTAAGTCGATCATTCCAAAGCACAAGCGCAAACGGAGTTTCAATGGCGCGCAACGCGTCTATGGGGCTCTTGGTTGGATCGGCGAACACGCGGGCGAGTTCAGCAAGCACGGGCGGGTGTTGATTCAGTTCAACCGCCGCGCCATGCGTGGCTGCAAGCGCGTCGCCGTCATACACAATCTGAATGTGCGACGCGGAGTTTGCCAAGACCGCCGTACGCGAAGTCAGCAAGTGGCAATCGGACAACGCAATTTGTGTTTGCTCGCCCATCCACAGCGAGTCGCGTTCAAAGCCACGGTGAATCATGGCGTGCTGCATTTGCGCCATCAACGCGGAGAGTTTTTTTCCGGTAAAGCCCGCGCCAAAATCAATCAGGCCGCATATGCCGCTCATGGCGTTGGCTCAACGGCAGCTTCCTTGGCCAGGAAAAGTGTCGCCGACAACAAGCCCAGATATTCCTTCATGCATGTTTCGGTTTGATCCAGCGCCTGCCCACGCGGCAACAGCATGCGCCAAGAGAATTGCTCGTCAATTCCGGCCGTGAGATAGTGGCACGGTAATTCGACCACTTCAAATCCAAGCGCGCGAAATTGCATTGCGGCGCGCGGCAAATGAAAGACACTGGTGGCAAGCAAAATCTTTTTCACATGAAGACCGCGCAATGTCGCAGCGTGCTGAATGGCTTCCTGCTCTGTGTTTATGACTTGCGGACCAACCACAATCGCGCTTTCCGGAATAGCTAGTTCAAGCGCCATTTGCTTTTGAAATTGCCCCTCGCACACGCCTGGCTCATCTAGCTTGCCGCCGCCGCCCAACACCAGCAGTGGCGCCTTGCCAAGTTTGTACGCCTCGGCCGCCACGCGAAATCGATCCGCGATGGCGCTTACAAAATATGTTTCATTTGGTTGATCACGGTGCCAATGAAAGGAACTTCCAAGCACCACAATGGCGTCGCACTTCGGCGCGTCCGCTGCACGAAGCGGGGTAACCATGTGCTCCAAGCCCAGGGCCAACCAGGTGGCGACAAACGGCGCGCATGCCAGATATAAAATCACCGCTCCAAGCGCGTTCATCAACGCGCCCAAGCGCCACGCGCGCGATATGCAACTTGCGCGATTGCGCCACATAAAGATCAATCCCACAACAATCAGCAACCACGAAATTGTTGAGGGCATAAAGAAGGGCAGCCACCATCTTGGCGTGGTTAGAAACATGGCGCTTGAAATAGTAACCCGCATTCGCACAGAGCGAAATCTGTCCGTATGATTTGACACATGACACCATTCATGGGCGAGTTTGTGGGCACCGCACTCTTGGTTTTAATCGGAGATTCAGTGGTCGCCAATAATTGTCTGGCTCGCACCAAAGGCAACAACGCGGGTTGGCTGGCCATGTGCGCGGGTTGGGGTGTCGCGGTATTTGTGGCGGTGTATTGCGTTGCGGCTGCCAGTGGCGCGCATTTAAATCCCGCGGTCACAATTGGTTTGTGGTGCGCTGGCGTGTTTGATGGCGACAAAGTGTCGTCGTACCTTGCGGCGCAAATGCTTGGCGGATTTGTGGGCGCGGTGCTCATGTGGCTTTCGTATTTGCCGCACTGGGCAAAGACGCCCGACGGTCCAACAAAGCTTGGCGTGTTCTGCAACGCGCCCGCCATTCGCGCGCCGTTGTCAAACTTTCTGGCGGAAGTGATTGCCACCGCAATATTAATTTTTGGAATTCTGTCGCTGAAAGACGCGCAGTTGAACATGAACGATGGCAGCGTTGTGAAACTCAGTCTGGGCACCGTTGGAGTGTTGCCCGTGGCCTTGTTGGTATTTGCGATTGGCTTGTGCCTTGGCGGTTCAACAGGCTACGCAATTAATCCCGCGCGCGACTTTGCGCCGCGCATTGCGCACGCGTGGTTGCCAATTCCAAACAAAGGCTCAAGCGATTGGGGCTACGCATGGATTCCAATTTTTGGTCCGCTGGTTGGCGGCATGTTGGCGGCGTGGCTATTCAAAGCGCTCAACGCGGCAAGTGTTGTGGCCGCGGGGTGACGCGCTCAATGTAATGGCGTGGCCAACAATAAAAATCGCGCGGTGAATGGATTCATTGAAAGCGCGTCCATGTGCAAGCCCGCGCGGCTGACATGTTGAAGAATCTCGCGACGCGAAAAACCTTTCGCAACGCTCAAGCGCGCGTCATGGCGTACAAACTCGCTGGAGAACATGGTCAGCGCGCGCACAATCGCCGCGCTTATGCGTGTGCGCCATAAATCATTCCACACCACAAGGCCGCGGCTGGCTCGGCCCATGGTTGCAAGCGCCGCTGGCACGCGCTCGTCTGGAAAGTGGTGCAACATCATGGCGGCGTGAACCACATCCCATTTTCGTTTGCGCCACTGTTGCGCGACATCATCCAGGCCGCACTGCGCAAGCTGAATGAAATTTGCGTTGGCACCATAGGCACTCAAGCATTCGTTCGCCGCCGCCATTGAACCAGCGTGCGGATCAATGGCCGTCACGCGAATGGGAATGTTGTGGTGCAACGCCCACGCCACAATGGCAATGGGAAGATCCGCACAACCAGTTCCCACATCAAGAATTTCAAGCGGCTCGCTGCTGTGGCCGCGCCCACGCAACGCCACGCGAATAGCGTGTTTGAAAGCCCAAAAACCTCCGGCCAAGCGGTTCACTCGTCGAATAAATTCAAAGCTTGCGTCCATGTCCGACTGCGACGCGTCGTGTTCATCCATGCCTTCAAGTTCGGTTGGGCGGGTCGTCACAATTACTCTCGACTCTATCATCCTTCTTATGACATCCACTTGCACGAATAGGTTGAAATTCGTTGGACATCTCTTGGCGCCCGTTGCCATTGCAACATGCACGGTCATGTTCGCCGCCGCGCCGCAAACCAATTCGTCCACGGTGGCAAATCAGACCGCGCAGAAAAATCCTTGGGGCGTTGAACTTGGTCTGCGCGTGGCCGGCGTGGAGGCAAAAATTCCAACGCTTGACCGCGTGGTGCTTGTGAAAGATGAGGCTTCATTCCTGGATGAAATTTCTCACTGGCGCCTTGAAGCGCGCTGGCCAGTATTAATAGAGGACGACATCTTCGCGCCGCAATTCATTCGCGCATTCAAGCCTGCGCAAGTTCTGCGCCGCGTTGAGAAGGCGCCCAACGTGGATGATCCCGCGGTGTTGAAGGCCGCCATTGAAAATGCGGTGTCGAGCGCTTGGAATTGCGCGGTTCCTAACACGCTACCAGTAACCGCAATCGTTGCGCAGACCTACACGCCACCTGGCGTCGCCATTATGGATGCATCCGATCCCGCGTGGGTTGCGGGCGTGGCGCTTGCGGCGGGCCGCGGACTTGCTCCAGTTTTTATTCAAGGCAATTTTGGTGGCGCCAATGACGTGCTTGCCGCGGATCAATTTGACAAACTTTCTAAAGCGGTTGACCAATGTTTTGTGTCCACTGGATTGTCCTACGGTCAACTTGGCGACGCGCTTGAGGCCGCGGTATTGTGTAAAACCACGGCGCAAAAAACTATCCTGAATGTTTCGGATGCGCTGCGACCAAGCGCGCGTGGAATGCCCGCTATCAATCCAATCGATCCAGTCGCGGTGACCGATGCGTTGTGCCGAAACACTGACGGATCGCGCTACGCATTTTGCGGCGCCATATTTGGCACATCACCATATTGCGCGTATGCCGCCATGAGCAGTTTGTTTTTGTCGCGCAATTCCATTGGCGCGTTCAACAGTTATCAATCAGAGGTCTTAGCCAAGTATGGCTTCACGGAGTTGGAACCAAAACTTGTAGAGGCTGGTTACACAAGCAAGATTTGGTCTGGCACCACGGCGCACATGTTCGACTGGCGACAAATTCTGGCGCATGGATTTCATTGCGATGTGTTGTTCCTAAATTCATCCGGCAACTCCGACTTTTTTGAATTTGGAACCCCAGGCAAGACGCCCATACAAGAACGCGGCGCGCCCGGTGACATTCCAATTCTCTCCAAGCCACTTGTCTTGCACATGATTCATTCGTGGTCGCTGACTGCGCCCATGTACCATGCGAGCATTGGCGGTCGTTGGTTGGAGTCTGGCGTGTACGCCTATGTTGGCAGCGTGCAAGAGCCGTATTTGCCCGCTTTTTCACCACCTGCGGAAATCATGGCGCGTTGCGCCAACTTTGTTCCTTATTTAATCGCCGCGCGGGTGTGGGAAGGGCCGTTCGCTTTGCCTTGGCGCGTGGCAACTCTTGGTGATCCACTGATGTTGATTCAAGCGCCAAAATCATTGCAATTGACCGCGCGCAAAGCACCGCCGCCGCCTGTTCCCGGTCAAGAAGATGTGCTTGTGAATTGCAAAAAACTTCTGACGCAAAGCAAGGAAGATAAAGAGGGAACCACAAGCATTGCGGCGCTGCGCGAACTAATTCAGCGTGGCGAAGACAAAATCGCCGCCCAATTCTGGTTGACATGTGCCGCAAGATCATTCGCGCCGCGCATGGCGCCATTCGCGCTTGAACCTCTCTTTCGTCAGCGCAACGCGGATCAATTTCTGACGGCCTATCGAATGGTTGCGCAACCAACTCCGCGGGCCATAGACATGCTGTGGCAAATGTGGGGCGATCAACTTGTTCAAATCACGGACGGCGACACTATTTATTTATTTGTCAATGGGGTGCGCTCCCCGTGGGCTATCAATGATTGGCGGCGGCTTCTGCCGGCGTTGAGTCGCGTTACAAGCGCGGACATTGCTCGCAAAGAGCTTTTGAAGGCTGCTGCGAAAGAAGCAGACTCAAATCAGAAAAGTATTTTGCAGGGATTAGCGAACTAGTCCTAGCGCGAATAAATTATGGCGTGGTTAATAGCGACATTTGTGGAATTGGTGTCGGTTGCTCGGGCGGCGTACTTGGCGTCTGTGAATTACTTGTAGCGGACGGCTTGGTCGGTGACGGTGAATCGCTTGGTGGTGGAGTTTCTGATTTTGGCGGTGACATCACAGGAATGCTCGACTCCGGTTTCGCCAATGGAGTTGCTGGCACAACATCGTCCGTCTTGGTGGCACTGGCCTTCAACTGCGTCACAAATCGTTCGCGCAGCACGGCGGGATCAATTTCAAAACTTTTCAGCGCGGCGTTGTCCGTCTTGGTGTTCAGCGCATCAAGTGTCGCCGCTAACACCGTCACGGTTCCGGCAAATGTTGGGTGCAAGCGATCCTTCTGCAGCATTGGCCCAAGTGTTTTAGCGTCCCACTCGCGGCCCGCCGCGTGAATGGTTGTCTTTTGTAAAAGATCTTGCGTTAATTGTGCAAGCGGCACCACGCACACATTTTTTTTTGTCAGCGCCCACTGCGCCACGCGCTTGTTTAGCGCCGCCAAACATTCCACCGATGGAACCATGGGCGCGGAAATCATGCCGCCACCAATCGCGCTGTGCATGTCTGGAAAATCTCCCAGCACAACAGGAATATTCGCCGCGCAAAATGGCTCCAAACATGCAAGCGCGTTGTCTAGTAACTCCATGCGCTCTTGGTCGGTGGACAATTTCTCGCCTTTCATGTTGCTTGTTCCGTAACCGTTCCAGAACAGCCAATCAACAGCCAATACGCAGGTTGGCATTTCTTGCGCGTTGGCGCCGCATGCGCGCGCGGCGCTGCTTTTTGCGATGCGCGCCGGATTCATGAAATACAAACTGCTTGTGTAATTCACCACGACAACCGATGGATCTTTGCACGAGGTTTTCACCAACTCCGCAAAGTTCACGCCTTCTGAAATTTTCTTGCCGTCAGGAAGCGTGGTTGACACGCGCACGCCAAATCCGTCGCTCATGCTGGCGCCAATCACGGCGATGCGCGAAAGCGTTTTGCTTTCTTCACGCGCGAGCGCGGGCAGCGCAATGCACAACGCAAGCGCCAAGCCAATAAAAAATGTGGTTCGCATATTTTTCATGTGGTCTCCTTCATTGGCACAGCATAGAAGCGTGACCCACTTAAAAACAATTTGCCACGGAAATTACACATCAATTCCACAAGCATCTCGAAAAAAATGAAATAAAAAGCTTGTTTACGCGCCAAAACGCCCGCAAAGAAAGTTCGCATTCAATCAGACCAGCGCGGCTTGCAAACCAAGCGCCTTGGCCATGGTGCTGCCCAAATCCGCGGGGCTTTGCGCAACATGCACGCCGCACTTGCTCAGCGCGTCCATCTTGGCCTGCGCCGTGTCGTTGGCGCCGCCAATAATCGCGCCCGCGTGGCCCATGCGTTTTCCTTTTGGCGCCGTGCGGCCAGCGATAAATGCCGCCACTGGCTTCTTCATGTTCACGCGAATCCATTCGGCCGCGTCAATTTCATCTTGACCGCCAATCTCGCCAATTATGATCACGCCTTCGGTCTCTTGATCGCAGTTAAACATGGAAAGCGTCTCGATGAAATTCAAACCCTTCACCGGATCGCCGCCAATACCAACGCATGTGCTCTGGCCAATTCCAATGCGCGAACATTGCCACACGGCCTCATAGGTCAGCGTGCCGGAGCGACTAATAATTCCAACGGCCTTGCGTTGCTTTGCATCGGCGCGGTGCAAATGAATGTAGCCCGGCATAATTCCAATTTTGCATCCGCCTTCATAGCCGCCGCCATCGGGCTTCAAGCGACCAGGCGTAATTACGCCGGGACAATTTGGTCCAACCAGCGTGATGTGCGGATATGTTTCATCAAGCACGGCGCGCGTGCGAACCATGTCTTGCACGGGCACGCCTTCGGTAATGCAACAAATCAGCGCAATGCCCGCGTCGGCCGCTTCAAGAATTGCGTCGGCCGCAAATGGCGGCGGAACAAAAATCATGGTCGCGTTGGCGCCGGTCTCGCGCACCGCGTGCGCCACGGTGTTGAACACGGGCAAACCATTGGCGTCCTTGGTGCCGCCCTTGCCGGGCGTGGTTCCGCCAACCATCTTGGTTCCGTAGTCAAGGCAACCCTTGGTGTGGGTCGCGCCCGCGGATCCAGTAATTCCTTGGCAAATCACACGCGTTGCTGCGTCAATCAAAATGCTCATTGCGCAAAGATAGCGTGATTCTGTCAGTACCATCTGCGCATGGACTTTGCGGCAAAAAACAATATTGAAGTTGCGGCAAGCGATACTGCAACAGCAAGCGATACTGCAACAGCGAGCGAGACCAGCGCACATGCAGGGAAAATTTCAACTGGTCTCACCTACGCACAATCTGGCGTGGACATGGACGCGGGCGACGCCGTGGTTGATCTCATCAAGCCCGCGCTGCGGCGCACGCATTCGTCGCGCGTGCTTGGCGCCTACGGAAGTTTCGCCGCCATGTTTCGCCTGGACTTCAAAGAGAAAATGTTCAAGCGCAATTACAAGGACCCGGTTCTTGTGGCGTGCACCGACGGAGTGGGAACCAAAGTTGTGCTTGCGGTTGAAATGGGCCGCCTTGATTCCATCGGCATTGATTGCGTGGCCATGAATGTGAACGATCTCATTGTGCAAGGCGCGGAGCCGTTGTTCTTTCTTGATTACCTTGGCCTGAGCCGTATTCGTCCGCAGGAAACCGCAACCATTATTCAGGGCGTCGCCGCGGGTTGCGAGATTGCCGGTTGCGCGCTGATTGGCGGCGAGTGCGCCGAGATGCCCGACATTTATAAGCCTGGCGATTTTGACATCGCCGGTTTTGCCGTGGGAGTGGTGGACATGGACCGCGCGATTGATCCCAAGCGCGTGAAGAAGGGCGATGTGATTATTGGTTTGCGTTCCAGCGGCGTGCATTCCAACGGCTACGCGCTTGTGCGGCGCATTATCAAAGAAGCCAAGTTGGATTTGAACAAGGTCTATCCAGAATTATGCGCGCCGGAATTGCCCGTGCTTGCGGGCAAAAATAAAAAGAAGCGCGTCAAGCAAGTTGATGAGCCAGCGGACGACGACGAAGAACATATTCCAATCGCCGCCGCGCCGACCGACAAAACCTTGGGCGACATTTTGTTGGAGCCCACGCGCATTTACGCCAAGGCCATTACCAAGCTTGTGCGCAGTTACAAATCAAAGCGCGTGGTCACGGGCATGGCGCACATTACGGGCGCTGGCATTGAAGGCAATTTGTGCCGCGCGTATCCCGAAAAATTTGACGCCGTGGTGGACCGCGCGACATGGACCGTGCCGCCCATATTCCGTTTCTTGCAAGCGAAGGGCGGCGTGGATGAAGCCGAAATGTGGCGCGTGTTCAACATGGGCGTTGGATATTGCGTGATTGTGCGGCCAGACTTTGTGGACGGCGCCATGAAAAAATTAAAGCGCCAAGGCGAAAAGCCCTGGGTCATGGGCCGCATTGAAAAGGGCACGGGGCAAGTGCGGTTTGAGTGACTCATTTCACGCGCGATCAATACTGGGCACTTCAATCCTAAATGAACACATCGTCATCCGTCGCGCGTTCAATGTTTATACTTATTCATTCTCGCCATAGCCGCGTCGCCTTGCCATTTCAAATTTGCATTTGTGGAGACACATCACATGAAAAATATTCTTGCCGCGCTTCTTGCACTTGCTTGCATGTACCCGTGCATTGTTCACGCGGATGACACCAAGCCCGCCGCCGCCACGGACGCAAAG
>SIAM01000068.1 GCA_009691785.1 Phycisphaerales bacterium | reverse complement strand
CCGCGCCAACATCAACCGCGTTGAAGACGCCGCCCATTCCCGTGACAGGCCTGAATATTTCCGGAGGAAGAATTTTTAATATCGAGCCAGGCATCGCCTTTAATTCGCTCGCGTCATTTCTGCAACCAGGCGATGAAGTGCGCTTGCTTCCTGGCGTACACATTCCGTTTGAACTTATTGATCTTTGCGGCACGCGTGAAAACCCTATCGTTATTCGTGGCTATCAAGTCGAATCAGACAAACCGCTTCCGTATGTCAAAGGCGAACTGTTCAGTATTTCACTTTTGCGCCCGCAAAATGTAGTCGTGCGGGACTTGCTCTTGGGCAATTCATCGGGTCCAACTATTTATGTCGACGGATCCCTTGGCGCATCGCCAGTTGTGCAAGATACTCCTTGGAATTCCAATCTTATTCTGACAAATTTGCGCATAACCCAAGACGGGCAATCCCCTTCTCAAACCGGAATCTACTTGCGCTGTATTCAAAAGGCGGATGTCTCCCACTTTTTTATCAAGGGCTGGAACAATTCGGCGGTTGTTCTTGACAACTGTAAATTTGTAAGCATTTCAGAAGCCACTCTGGACTGCTCAAAAAATTTGCCGCAATACCGCGGCGTGGCAATTCGTTCTGGCTGCGAAGATATTTCTTGCATGTATCTCAGCTTTGGTCTCAAAGTCCAAGTCGCATTTGAACTGGGCGTGTGCGACACCACCAATCCAAATCCAACGGAGCAAATTGCGCAACACCCCGCTCAACGCATTCTGATTTCGCACAACGCGGTGATTGAGTGTCCCTGCTTTGTTTCGTTGGGCTCCATTGACAATTCGACCATTGAAAATAATTCCATTATTGAGAGCACCAAATTTGTATGGAAAGCCGACGCGACATGCGGCATTCCAAACCACATCACATTTCAAAAAAATTTGGTGACATGGGTTCCTGGTCGAATCGAAAAGATAAGTTCCGTGGCCGAAAGCATTGCGCCGGAATCAATCATTCTTCAAAGCAATCTTTGGTGGAGCGAGGAGCTGCCAATTGGCTTTGAAATTGTTGGCAAGCCGTTTGGCGTGGAAATGGCTCCGCAAGTATTTGATGTCAATCCGAAAGTCGAAATGCGCCGCTTTACCCCTGTCGATCCCAAGGCTAGGGATTTTGGATGGGGGTCTACGAACAAGACAAATGCCGTTATTGATCCTAAATCGACACTTCAATCTAAAGTCCCAAGCCAAAAACCTTCCTAACCACTCTGTTTTGCCGATAGAATGCCTTCAATGGAAATCAACGGATCCATGATAACTTTGGCTGGCCGCAACTCAATTTCATGCGCCACGCCGGCCCTGAATGGCATGGCTGCGGCCCGAGTTCCCGTTGCCCCAGACCCATTTTCCGCGCCACTGCTCAACGCTGGCCCCGATCGCCTGCAGTTGTACACACGCGCCGCCGACCGCATTGAAGTAGCAACAGGCATGGCTCGCGGTCGATTGCTGAACATTCAGGCTTAATGTATTTGACTTGCAAATTGGCCCATGGCAAGCGCCCTTGCCTCCGCCATTTCATACCCCATTTCAAGTTCGTACCTTCCATTTCAAAGACCGCCAATGTGAAATAAGTGGTGGCGATTTCCCCGCGCAACGGCTATCTTGCTTGCCCCGCCACTGGAAATGTTTCCCGTGACGCCGCACTTCAAACAACGGATTCCACATGGCCTCCACCGGCAAAATCATTCAAGTCATCGGCAGCACCTTCGACGCGCAATTTCCTGAAGGCCAAATTCCAGAAATTTACAACGCGGTGCACGTTGACTTTCAACTGCGCGGCGAGAAGTCGCTGCTTGTTGGCGAAGTCGCCAAGCACATGGGCGGCGGCATTGTTCGATGCGTGGCGCTGGCCAGCACGGACGGCGTGCGACGTGGCGATACCTGCAGCGACACTGGCGCTAGCGTGAAAGTTCCAACTGGCGAAGGCGTGCTTGGTCGCATCTTTAATTTGCTGGGTCAACCTGTCGATGGCCGCGGCGAAGTGAAGTACGACGAATTAATGCCAATTCACCGTGAACCACCATCATTTGTCGACTTGAATCCAAAGACAGAAATGCTTCCAACCGGCATCAAGGTGATTGATCTTCTGTGTCCATTTGTGCGCGGTGGAAAAATTGGTTTGTTCGGCGGCGCGGGCGTGGGCAAGACCGTGGTCATTCAAGAAATGATCGCGCGCGTGGCGCGAAACTTTGGTGGCTACAGCGTGTTTGCCGGCGTGGGCGAGCGCACGCGCGAAGGCAACGATTTGTGGCTTGAAATGCAGGAAGCTGAATACATTGATTCCACAGGCAAAAAGTGCCACGTCATTGACAAGGTGGCCATGGTGTTCGGTCAAATGAATGAGCCGCCTGGAGCGCGTCTACGCGTTGGTCTGAGCGCGCTCACAATGGCGGAAGCATTCCGCGACAAGAGCGGTAAAGAAACTTTGCTGTTCATTGACAACGTGTTCCGTTTCACGCAAGCGGGTTCGGAAGTCAGCGCGCTCTTGGGCCGCATGCCAAGCGCCGTGGGTTACCAACCAACACTCGCCACGGAAATGGGTCAGATGCAAGAGCGAATCACCAGCACCAAGCAAGGCGCCATCACCAGCGTGCAGGCAATTTATGTGCCCGCCGACGATTTGACCGATCCCGCGCCCGCCACCACGTTCAGCCATTTGGACGCGTTCATTGTGCTTGAGCGAAAGATTTCCGAGAAGGGTATTTATCCCGCCGTCGATCCAATCTCCAGCACCAGCCGAATTCTTGATCCGCAAGTTCTGGGCGAGCGTCACTACAAAGTGGCGCGCCGCGTGCAGGGAATTTTGCAGCGTTACAAGGATCTGCAAGACATCATCGCCATCTTGGGTGTTGATGAACTTTCAGAAGATGACAAGCTCACCGTGGCGCGCGCCCGCAAGATGGAGCGTTTCTTGAGCCAGCCGTTCTATGTGGCGGAAGTCTTCACGGGTTACCCAGGCGTGACTTGCAAGTTGGAGGAAACCATTGACAGTTTCGAGCGCATCGCCAACGGCGAAGGCGACGATTTGCCTGAGAGCTCCTTTATGTATGTTGGAACTCTGGATGATGCCCGCAAGAAGGCGGAAAAGATGGCCGCGGCGGTCTGATTGCAAGCTGCTTTGTTGCAAGCATTTATGATTTCAATCGAAAGTCGATCCGTTAAACTGGGTCGGCTTTCGTTTTTTTGCCAAAAATTGAATCTTTGCAGAAATTAAAATCTAGATTTCAGAAAAAAATAGAATATTTGCTGATACTAACCTCATTGAAATACTCGTTCACTATTTCACGGGGATAATTGCTGCCAATTTTCACCAATTCACCGTTGACGAACCCATTCAAAAATCCAAGTAGTCATTTGTAAAAAAACGTCTAAAAAATAAAAGCAATTCATTCAATGAACACAGTGGTTCATTCGCGTCCAATGGAGTGTCCGCTGGGGAAACCAACGGTCAAGTTCCCGCGATCGCAAGTTTGTTGACCAAGCAGTATCAATCACCGCGCGTGAATAGGTAAGCCCGCAACCAACGGCTTGGCGAACCACGGTCGTCCATCTGGCGACGTGCCGCTTTCAAAAATCGTGGCAACATTTGGGTGATCCATATGCGCCATGGCTTGTTGCTTGGCGCGAAATCTGGTGAGAACAGCTTGGCTGTCCATTCCCTTCTTCAGCATTTTAATTGCGGTCGCGCGCTTCACTGGCGTGGGTTGCGCGCCGAGATACACAAAGCCATATCCGCCTTCACCAAGCTCACCCAGAATTTCAAATGCGCCAAGCCTTGCTGGCATATCCGGTTGCTCGTTTGTTGCGTTGGCGCTGTCGCCGTTGCTTGTGGCGTGGCTTTGGGTTCAATGCTGCGCCTTTTGGTGAAGCCAGATCGCTCAAGCCGTTCAAGTAGAAGTTCAAAGGCCTACTTCATTTCATGACAGTAACGCTCAAAGAAATCTTTTGCGACACGGCGCCTCGCTCAAAGACAAATATTAATTATCAAAGTCCGCGGCTTGTATTTGTGAAACGCGCCCCGACGGCCCAAAAGAAATTGCCCACGCACGCGGATGCGCCTGCGACGGAAACAGTGCGCCGGTGGCAAGCGTGCTTAGATTGTCGCCATATTGCCAGCGATCCTCTGGAATAATCACTTCGCCGTCAACTTCCTTCGCGTCGTACTTGCTGCTTGGCGGACCAAGCAACGCTTCAACTTCTTGCTTGGTCATGCCGGTGTGTACCTTGCCCCAATTGTCCTGGTACTTCGTTTCACAACCTGGCGCGCAACAAAGCGTCAGCATGAATGCCGCAACAATTGCGCATTGAGGCAACCAACATTTGCACACAAATCGGGCGCTCTTGTGGGTCAATATTGAATGCCGTGGGTTCATTTTGCAATTGTAGCCTTTGGGGTTTCCACCGCGACATTCTTCAACACAATCCACTAAGCACACGCCGCGCAATTATTTCATTACACTTTTCTATGTGGGTGATTACGCAGCACAACTATACCGTGTGAAATTGCAAGATTCCCGCCAACACGCCAATCTAACTTATGCGCAGGTGATTGGGTTAATTCAAAGTGGCGTGCTTGACTTAGACGATCACATTGCTCCGTCGGACACCAATGAATGGATACATGTGTGGGAATTGCAAGACGCGTTTGAATGGTGTGTTGTCAACGCGTACCGCATTCATGCGCCAGCCATTAGCCGAATGCGCAAAAGCATTGCCAGCAATTGGTTGACCGTGATTGAGTTTCGCGATCAACGCGATGAATTATTGGCGCAAGAACCCGACGTGACCAACAGCGCGTGGGCGGCGCGACCAAGACCGGATTTAATAAACGATGTTGAAGGGCATGAACTATACGCTGCGGCCGCCATAGGCGCTGCGCGACAAGCCATACTTCCGAAGGCACCGCGAAAGGATTCATCCGAAAGCACGGTTGCAAGCGTGGAAATTTTTCGGGAAAATATTTCCAAAATCTTACAAGGAGATTTTCCTGAATGGGCCAACCCTAACGCGTTGCTCAAGAGCGCCAAGACGAATGCGTTTAAAATATTTTGCATCGCGCTCTTTGCCACCATCATCACCGATCCATTTCGGCCATGGATTCATTTGTGGTGGCTTGTATTGATTTGCGGCGTGTACTCCATCTATGCCGCACTGCGGCAACTAGCGGCGGTTGACGCGGCTCGCATGTGGGTTGATCGCTTTGTGATGTTCATTTTATTCACATTGACATTCACACTTTTATTAATTGTGACTCTGAAGGCAGAGCCCCAACACGGGGCTGGCATTCTTTCGAGCATTCCACAAGTGGCCGCGCTGCAAGACCAATTACGAACACAAATAAATAAATAAAAAGCGGCGCCCCGCGCCATTCGCTTTGAATCACATCGGGCAATACCATCGCGCCATGAACACCGCGCACACTTCGCCCGCCGCAATCAACGCCGCTTCAAACACCACGCAACCTCCCACGCAGGACACCGTGGCATTGCTGACCAAGCAACACGGCGAAGTGGCCCAAGCGCGCGCGGCCATTGGCGTGCGTCAAGTGGCGTTGCGTTGGAACAATATGGACGGAACGGCTCAGGACTTCAGCGCGTTTTGCGTGGCCAACTTTGTGGCCAATCCAAGCGATGTAACGCGCCTGCTTGATCGACTTGAAAAAGTTCTGACAAGCGTCAGCGGACACTTGTATGAAATTCACCGCGACCTTCGTTGGTGGAGCGACGTGAAGACCGATTCATTCGCGGGCGTTGATGATGTGCTTGCCAAGTTTGATCCCGCGCCAGATTTAAGCGACCAGTTGTATCGCCAAAAGATTGCGTTCATTGCGTTGCTGAACTTTGACCGCAGCACGCTGGCGGAAATGTTGGCTAAAGGTTCCTCATGGTCCACAACGCGCTGGGCGGAAGTTCGACTTGCGCAATCGTTTGGTCCACGCGTTCCTGTCGCGCTTGCGGATCAAGCGCGCAAGATCAGCCACGAGGCCAATCAATTTGTGAGTGGATTTCACATTCCAGTTGGTCGCATGGTTGATGCCAACGGCAAGCGCTGGTTTGAAAGCGACCGCACATTGCTGGCGCATTGGCTGGTGCGCGAAGAAGTGAAGGCGGGCTACGGCGACCCCGACGGCCTTGCCAAGCAACGCGCGTTGATGCGCGTGATGGGTCGCCACATTGATGGAACAATTCCGCGCGCCGTGATGGAATGCAAAGGCACTGAAGATTGGAACCCCGACACCAACACGATTGGTGGCGCGCCATGCGGCGAAACATTGGGCGCGGTGCGTTATGAATTTTGGAATTCACAGCGCGATCTTGCGGCGCAATTTGATCCGCTGTATCCGGAGGCGCCAACCGCCATCGCGCGCAAGTTTGATTTGGCGCGCGAAATTCCCGAGAGCGAAGTGGAGCGACTTCTCATTGCGTTGCTTGAGCACCCAGTGCGCGGCGACATTGCGGCGTGGATGACCAAGCGGCTTGGCCGCGCGCTGGAGCCGCATGATGTTTATTTTAAGGACATTGCGGAGACGCGTCCGCCGCAAGAAATGAACGCCAGCGTTGCCGCGCATTTTCCTGACGAGAAAGTATTCGAGCGCAAACTGCCGGAGATCTTGCAGACGCTTGGTTTCAGCAAAGACGACGCGCATTTCTTGGGCGGACAAATCCGCGTGGAGATTGCGCGCGGCTCTGGCCATGCCATGCGTCCTGGCTTGCCGGAATACGGAGCGTGGCTGCGCACAAGCCGTCTTGACAAGGAATTTGGCTGGGATGGATTTGACACGGCCATGCATGAACTTGGCCACAACTTGGAGCAATTGTGCAGCACGCACTTTGCGCCGCGACCGCTACTGCGAAATGTTCCAAACACCGCGTGCACCGAGGCGTTCGCGTTTTTATATCAGTCGCTTGGTCGGCGCGTGCTTGGCTTGGAGAAACCCGACGAAGTGAAGCGCGGCTTTGATTTAGATTCCATTGGAACCATGCTGGCGGCGTGCCAAATTGCGGGACCAAGTTTGTTGGAGCTGTACACATGGCGCTGGATCTACGCCAATCCAAAGGCAAGCGCGCAACAGTTGCGCGATCAAGTGCTTGCGATCGCGGATCAAGTGTGGGAAAAATATTACCAGCCGCTGTATGGAAAAGATCGCAACCGTTTAACCGCCGCGTATCAACACATGGTGGCGCATCCGTTGTATCTGGCTGATTACACCATTGGCCATGTCATGAGCCATCAGATTCGATCGTTCATGCGCGGCAAGCAATTGGCGGCGGAAACAAAGCGCATCACAAGTTTGGGGCGACTGACTCCCGACCAGTGGATGCGTCAAGCCGTGGGCGCGCCGCTTTCTATTGAGCCGTTGGCGCAAGATTGCGCGGCGGCGTTGACGCGCATTGCGCCGTGAATGTGCGCGTGAGAAATGCACTGCCAGAATGTTGCCACGCGGCTTGAAGTGTTGCGGGGTTGTTGCGGCTTGGCGCAAATCAACGCGTGACGAATGCCGCGATTGTGGCTAGAATCCCTGCTGTATTGCATGCGTAGCTCAGCTGGATAGAGCATCGGTCTTCGAAACCGAGGGTCGTTGGTTCGAATCCAACCGCGTGCGTTGATTGAAGTGCGATGAATTGTGCGAATATCCCTGCGTTGGCGGGGATTTTTCTTTTGCGTCGCATTCATGTCTGCCTGCTGAAGTCGTGCGCTGCGACGCACTGTTTCGCACCGTTTCGCTCCCCAACTGCACGCAATACTGCATACACCCAGATACTGGACTTATGTCCGTCGTTCCAGTTGCGCGAAGCGACTCGGATGGCGTTGGTTTGACGAATGGAAGTTTGGCAATCGCAGCCGCTGTATCAACCAACCCAAGCATTGTGTAGTGCTTGAGCGTTGTTCTGTAATCGCTATGGCGAAGTATTCGCTGTGCAACTTGCGGAGTGACAGAAGCACGGGCAAGTTGTGTTGCAAGAGTCGCGCGCAGAGCATGCAAATCAACCACACGGCCTTGCGCATCCACCAAATCAATTCCAGCGCGTTTAAAATCCTTCTGGCGCGTCAAGTTGCCGACGCTTGCGCTCCACACCCGTGTTGTTGGAAGAGCAGGATTGGCTTGCAGGCGGCGTTGTAGAGCATCTGCGAGTTGCGGATGCATTGGAATCACATCCACGCGCTTTGCCTTGCCTTCACGAATTGTCAGCGTCGATTCTTTGAAGTTGACATCTGCCCAAATCAAGCGTTCCAAATCACCTTTGCGCAGTCCAGCGAATGC
>SIAM01000018.1 GCA_009691785.1 Phycisphaerales bacterium | reverse complement strand
TTTTTATGTTTGCCGCGCGTCGCAGTCGTGGCGCCCTTGCCTGGATTATTTTCATCGCGCTTGGCGCGCTTTGTTGGTTCACCATTGACCGCGTGCTTGTGGATCGCTCGCCAATTGTGGTTGGAATTCTGCACTCGCAAACTGGACCAATGGCGATCAGCGAAAAGTCAATGATTGACGCCGAGGTTCTTGCGCTTGAACAAATCAACGCCGCGGGCGGTTTGCTTGGAAGACCGGTTGAGTGGGTCATTGCCGACGGCGCGTCCGACCCCGCGACATTTGCCAAACAAGCCGAGAAGTTGGTCCGCGATGACAAAGTGTGCGTGGTCTTTGGTTGCTGGACCAGTGCCAGTCGCAAGAGCGTGCTGCCCGTGTTTGAAAGCAACGACCATTTGCTTGTTTATCCAATGGCCTATGAGGGCTTGGAACAATCGCCCAACATTATTTATGTTGGCGCCGCGCCCAATCAACAAATTACGCCCGCCGTGAGTTGGTGCCACTCCAAACTTTCCGCGCGCCGCTACTTTTTAATTGGCTCCGACTACATCTGGCCGCACTGCGTGAACGCGATCATTGCCGATCAATTGGTGGGCATGGGTGATGAATTGGTGGGCGAGTTTTACATTCCATTTGGCAGCACCGATGTGGCCGCCGCAGTGCAAGCAATTGTTGCCGCTAAACCCGATGTTGTGCTGAGTACCGTTGTGGGTGACTCGGCGATTGCGTTTGCGCAAAAGTTGCACGCAGCTGGAATTCGTCCAGAGCAAACGCCCGTGCTTACATTTGCGCTTGGTGAAAACGAACTGAGCACCGTTCAGCGCGACGCCTTTGCCGGCAACTACGCCGCGTGGAATTATTTTCAAAGCATTGAGAGCCCGCAAAACACCGCGCTTGTGAACGAGTTCAAGGCGCGCTTCGGAAAAGATCGAACATTTTCGGATGTGATGAACGCCGCATACAGCAGCGTTTTGTTGTGGGCGCAGGCCGTGCGTGAAGCTGGCCGCACCGAGGTTCGCCAAGTTCGATACGCGCTTCGCCATCAAAGCCTCAACGCCGCCGAAGGAATTATTGCCGTTGATTCTGAAACGCAACACACGTGGCTGCCAGTTTCAATTGGCCGCATTCGTCAAGATGGACAGTTTGACATTGTGTGGAGCAGCAATACCGCCGTGCGACCGGTTCCATTTCCAATTTCTCGTTCACGCGAAGAGTGGCAAAAATTTGTCGAGAATCTACACCAGCAATGGGGCGGCAAGTGGGCGGCGCCAGCCAACATGGGCGGAGCATCTGGTGGCGGAGTTACTTCGCCGGCACAAATCAAGGCTTCTAAAAAATCCACCTCATCCAAAGGCAAAGGATCATCGCGATGAACCAATTGCCAACGAACAATGTTGATGCGCGCATTTCCGGGCCATCGCAAACAGAAAAACACGAGCAGTCCCACGCGCGCGGTGTCATTTTCAAGACAAAGCAACGCAGCATTGCCGCACGATTGCTCTTTTGGTTCCTTGCCATTTCGCTCATTCCCTGCGCCATTCTGACCACAATCACCGCCCGCATTGCCACGCAATCGCTGCGAGATTCTGTGCGCAGCAATCTGGTTCAAATTGCCTCCGCCAAAGCCAATGAACTAGAGATCTACGCCATGGAGCGCGTGCAAGACGGCACGGTGCTTTCGCACGCGCCCGCCGTGATAAACGCCGTGCGTGAATTGACGGCCGCCACATTGCAAATTGTGGACACCAAGAACCAACAAAGCGCGTCCGCTGATTCCATTCGCGCGCCGTTTGCCGCCGAGGCGTTTCTAAAATATGTCGCCAACTCGTTCGACTACTCGCAACTTCTGCTGCTGGACAACGCCGGTCGGATTTTGTTTTCACTTGATCCATCATTCTCCACAACTCAATCAATTCTTACCGGCAATTTGGCGAACACCGAACTGGCTGTTGGATGGGATCGCTCGCGCACATTGCTTCAATCCGAACTTTCTAGATTTGAAACCTACGGAACAAACGCGCAAACCTTGGCGTTTGTAACCAGCCCCGTGTTTGACAACGGACGGGTGATTGGAGTGCTATCCATAGGATTTAGTCCAGAACGAATTTGGCAAATACTTTCAGACTTAAGCGGCCTTGGCGACACGGGTGAAATAGTCGCGGGACAACGTTTGAACGGCAGCATTGTTATGACCGTTCCACTTCGTCACGCGCCAGACGCGGCGTTCTCTTTAAAAATTCCAATTGAAACGGGCCAAGGTTCCGCCATACAAAAGGGGGTGAGCGGTGAACGCGGTTATGGAAACTCCACGGATTACCGCGGCGAAAATGTTGTTGCTGCATGGCACTACTTGCCCAGTTACCGCTGGGGATTGACTGTGAAACAAGACGCCAGCGAGGCGTTTGTAATGGTGGACTTTCAACGCAATGTCATCATTGGAATTGCTTTGGTCATTGTTCTTGGAGTCATTGTGACGGCATTGATTGTTGCGCGCAGTATTTCCAACCCAATTCGTACCGCCGTGCGCGTAGCCAAGCAGGTTGCCGCTGGAGATTTGCGCGCCGATGTTGGCGCGACCAGCGATGATGAGACCGGCGCGCTGCTGAACTCCATCCAGATCATGACCTACGATTTGCGAACGCTTATTGCCAGCATTCAGGTTTCGTCTGTCACGCTGATTGATATTGCAACAATCATGAAGGTCAACGGCGCCGAGCAGCAAAAAGTTATGGCGCAATATGGATCGTCCACCAGCCAGACCGTGGCGTCGGTGAAGCAAATTTCCGCGACCAGCCAGGAGCTTGCGCACACAATGAAAGATGTGAATGCCGTTGCGGCAAGCACCGGAGTGAAGGCGCAAGAAAGCAGAGCGAACTTGATCAACATGCAGGCCACCATGCGCTTGCTTGAAAAAAGCACCGCGTCAATTGGCGAAAAACTTGCCACCATTCATGAGCGCACCACAAAAATTAATGTGGTGGTAAGCACCATGGCTAAGGTGGCCGACCAGACCAACTTGCTTTCGATCAACGCGGCAATTGAGGCGGAAAAGGCTGGCAAACATGGCCTTGGCTTCCTGGTGGTGGCCAGCGAAATTTCACGCTTGGCTGATCAAACGGGCAGGGCGGCGCTGGACATTGAGCGCATGGTTGGTGAAATGCAACAGAGCGTGGCCGCGGGCGTGAAGGAAATGGGAAACTTTGCGGGACAGGTGCGCGGCGGCGTGCGCGAAATTGGCGAAGTGTCCACCAAGCTTGAAGAAATTAATTCCGCGGTGCAAAATATTTCAAGTCGCTTTGGCGATATCACGCAAGGCATGTCCGCGCAATCCCAAGGCGCCGATCAAATTCGAGAGGCCATGATGCGCCTTGCCCAGGGCGCCAACCAAACGGCGGAGTCATTGAATAGTTTCAACACCGCCACCAATGATTTGCTGGGCGCGGTGAGCAACCTGAAGGTTGAAGTATCGCGCTTCACAATTTAATTTTCACGCATTCAAACACGCAAGGAGTGTGACCCATGGCTGGCAGCCAAGACTTCGCCACAGATCCGCGCAACGCCAACGCCCGCATTTGGCTACAGGGAAATTTGGTCACGCGCGCCAACGCAAAAGTGTCGGTGTTTGACGCTGGCTTTGTGGTTGGCGACGGCGTGTGAGAAGGTTTGCGACTGCACAAAGGCAAGTTGGTCTTTCTGCACGCGCACCTTGATCGATTGTTCGCGGGTGCAAAGGCCATCAATCTTGACATTGGTTTAACGCGCCAAGGCGTGATTGACGCGCTTGATACTTTGCTGCGCGCCAACGGTATGGAAGATGGCGTGCACTTGCGATTGATGGTGACACGCGGCGAAAAAACCGGGGCCAATCAAGACCCGCGCAACGCGCTGGGTATTCCCACCATTGTCATACTTGCGGAGTGGAAAGTTCCCAGCCCCGCCGTTGCCACGCGCGGCTTGTCGCTTGCAACCAGCACCATTCTGTGCACGCCGGCGCACATGTTTGACATGCGCTTGAACTCGCACAGCAGATTAAATTTAATTTTGGCGCTCAACCAAGCCATTGCGGCGGGCGCGGACGAGGCTTTGATGCTTGATCCAAACGGATTTGTTTCCAGTTGCAACGCCACCAATTTTTTCTGGGTGAAAGACGGCGAGGTCAGAACCTCCACAGGCGAGTTCTGCTTTCACGGAGTCACGCGCGCCAATGTTATTCAACTATGCCGCGACAACAACATTCCAATTCGCTTGGATAATTTTTCGGTTGATGACGCGCGCGGCGCCGACGAGGCGTTTGTCACCGGCACATTTGGCGGCTTGACTCCGGTGCGCCAGATTGACGCGCGCGCCCTGCCGCTGACTTTGCCTGGACCAACAACAAGTCGCCTGCGCGGTTTGTATGAAGAACTGAAAAACGCGTAAGCCGCGCAATGAGTGTTCGCATTGCCATGTGGTCGGGTCCGCGCAATATTTCCACGGCCATGATGCGCACCTTTGAAAACCGCGCCGACACCGCCGTTGTGGATGAGCCGTTTTACGCGGCGTATTTGCTGCAAACTGGCGCGGACCATCCAATGCGTGAGCAAGTTCTTGCGTCGCAACCCACGGACTAGCGCGCGGTGGCAAGCGCGTTAAGCGGACCGACTCCAGGCGGCGCGGCGGTGTGGTATCAAAAACACATGACTCACCACATGCTGGCGGACTTTGGACTTGATTGGGTGGCTGATTGTCGCAACGCGTTTTTAATTCGCGCGCCAGAAGCGGTGTTGGCCAGTTACAAGGTGAAGCGCGAAAATGTAACGCTGGCGGATATTGGTATTGAGCGGCAGCGTGAATTATTTGAGCGCGAGTGCGACCGACTTGGCGCGGCGCCCCCCGTGATTGACAGCGCCGATGTGCTGGCCGATCCGCGCGCGATACTTGCAGCATTGTGCGCGGCGCTTGGCATTGATATGAGCGAGCGCATGTTAAGTTGGCCCGCCGGCAAGCGCGACAGTGACGGCGTGTGGGCGCCGGCGTGGTACGACGCGGTTGAGCGCTCAAGCGGATTTGGTCCGCCGCGCGCCGCGGTTGAAATGAAAGATATAAACGATCAACTGCGCCGCATTGCCGACGCCGCACGGCCGCACTATGAACGCCTGGCGGCATTTAAACTTCGGTGATTGCGCGGCGCGTTGACTGAATCGCGTTGCAAAAATTGTGTGGTAGCTCGGCGCGCACTATGCATGCGCGGCGCGTGGCTGACAACTTCAACAACTTAATGCTTTGGCGGCGACTCTGACGCTGGGTCACCCATGGCCGCGGTCTCGCGGTCCGCCCCCGCCGCTTTTACGGGCGGACGCTTTGCGCCAAAGCGCTTGGACAAACTAAGAATCATGACAAAGAACACCGGCACCACCAACTGATCCATGGTGCTTGAACCGAACATTCCACCAAGCACCGTGATTCCAATGGACTGGCGGCTATTGGCGCCGGCGCCCGTGGCGATGGTCAGCGGCAACACGCCAAGCATGAACGCAATGGCGGTCATTAAAATTGGTCGCAAGCGCTGATGCGACGCGTTCACCGCTGCGTCAATAATTTCCTCGCCGCCCTCGTATTTGATTTTGGCAAATTCAACAATAAGAATTGCGTTCTTGGCGGCCAAGCCCACCAACATGACCAAGCCAATTTGCGCGTAGACATCCAGCATCTTGCCACGAATGTGCATGAACAACAACGCGCCAAGCACCGCGAAGGTGACGGCAAGCAAAACATTCAGCGGCAGAATCCAACTTTCATACAGCGCGGACAGCAGCAAGAACACCGCAATCAGCGCCAGCGCGAAGATGTACGGCGCGTAGGCGCCGGATTCAATTTGTTGATATGTAGTTCCAGTCCACTCAAAGGTCACGCCATCTGGCAGTATTGCCGCCGCCACCTCCTCAACGGCTTTGATGGAATCACCCGAACCATATCCGGAACCAGTTGCACCATTTATTTGAATGGTGTTGTACAGGTTGTAACGCGTGGCGTTGTCCGTGCCAACCTCCATATTATGAGTTATGAACGATGAAACTGGAACCATGCCGCCATCCTTGTTCTTGACAAACAACTTCATCACATCGGACAGATTCATGCGCTGCGATGCGTTGGCCTGAACCATGACGTTGTACACCTGGCTGAACTGGTTGAAATTATTCACAAACGACTGGCCAATAGTTTGGCCAAGCGTGTTGAACACATCGCTCATGCTCAAGCCGTAACTCAGTGCCTTGGTGCGATCAATGGTGAGGAGTAGCATTGGAACTTGGTCTTGAAATGGCGAGTTAATGCCGGCAATTTCTGGGCGTTTTTCAAGTTCGGCGGTGAAGGCGGCGGCGGCTTCGGACAACATTGGATAGCCAATGCCGTTGACATCCTCCAATTGCAATTGCCAACCAGCCACGGCGCCAAGACCAGGAATGGGTGGCGGCGGGAATGCGAACACGTTGGCCTCTGGAATTTTAAATAGCTCCGGAATCACCCGCATAATAATTGCGCGCGAGTTTTCAGTGAATGGATTGCGCTCATCCCATGGTTTCAAAACGACAATGATAAAGCCGGAGTTGGTTGTGGCAACCGCTGTGAGAAAGTTGAAGCCGTTGATTTGAATCACATCCACCACAGATGGATCGCGCCTGACAAGTTCCAGAACTTTGGCGCTGACGGCTTCGGTTCTTTCCAAACTGGAACCCGACGGCAATGTCATGCCAACGAAGTAGTAGCCTTGGTCTTCATTGGGAATGAACGCGGTTGGCGTGCGCTCAAGCAGATAGACCACGCCCAACGCGCCAATGACAAATGTTGCGGCAATGATGTACCAGTGGTGCGAAAGCCAGCGCACAAGTGTGGAGTAGCGGCCCGTGCAATAATCAAAGCCCTCGTTGAATATGACAAATGGACGGAAGGTGGTTTTGTGTGGTTTCTGCAGAAAAACGCCGCACAACGCTGGTGACAGCGTGAGCGAATTAATCATGCTCAGCACAATGCTAAACGCAATGGTGAGCGCGAATTGGTTGTACAGCTGCCCGGTGATTCCAGGCATCATGGCCGCGGGAACAAACACCGCAAGCAGCACGGAGCTGGTAGCCACAATTGGACCCGCAACTTCTTTCATGGCGAGCTCGGCGGCAATTTTTCCGTTGGGCGCGCCACGTTCAAGTTGCCGGTAGACATTCTCAACCACAATAATTGAATCATCCACCACCAAGCCAATGGCAAGCACAAGTCCAAGCAGCGTGAGCGTGTTAATGGTGAAGCCCGCAGCCATCATGATGGCGAATGTTCCAATAATGGAAACCGGAATGGCGATCATGGGAATAAGCGTGGCGCGCCAACTCTGCAAGAAAATAAAGATGACAAGCAGAACCAGTAGGCCGGCTTCGATCAGTGTCTTGACCAAGTCGTTAATAGAAGCCGACACAAACGCGGTGCTGTCGTAGGTGACTTCCCATGTCACGCCTGGCGGCAACAGCGACTCAATGCGTTTCATCTGCGCCTTCACGCCCTCAACCACGGAGTACGCATTGGCGGTTGGCAATTGATAAATGGCAATTGTGCCGGTGCTTAGGCCATTTCTGGTGCTTGTGGTGTCGTACTGATACGCGCCCAACTCCGTGCGACCAATGTCGCGAATGCGCACCACCGCTCCATCCGAACCGTTGCGCACAATAATGTCGGCAAATTCCTCTTCGCTCATCAAGCGACCTTTGGTGGTCAGAGTCAAGTCGAAACCTGGATTGCCAATGGTTGGACTGCAACCAATGCTTCCAATGGACGCTTGTTGATTTTGATCCTTGATAGCCGCGGTCACATCGTCGGTTGAAATAGCAAGCGCGGTCATGCGCATTGGATCAAGCCACACGCGCATGGAATATTCCAACAGGCCGAAGATGCTGATGGTGCCCACGCCGTTCACGCGCGCCAAAACAGGTTGCACAACAATGTTGGCGTAGTTGGAAAGAAACTTGCTGTCGTAGGTTCCGTCGGCGGAAGTAAGCGACACCACCAGCGTCATGTTGGTGGACTGCTTGGTAATGGTCACGCCAAGTTGTTGAACTTGTTGCGGAAGTTGAGCCGTGGCGGTTTGCACTCGGTTGAGAACATCAACCGCGCCGGTGTCCAAGTCATAGCCAACTTTAAATGTGACAGTGATAACACTGGATCCGTTGTTGGTGCTGTTGGAGGATAAGTAAATCATGCCCTCCGTACCATTGATTTGCTGCTCTAGCGGCATGGTCACCGAGTTGGCGACCGAGATCGCGTCGGCGCCGTTATATGTGGCCGACACTTGCACCGTTGGTGGAACAACGTTTGGAAACTGCGAGATTGGCAGCACAAACATTGCAATAGCGCCCGCCAGCGCGGTGATGATCGCTATGACGCTTGCGAAAATTGGGCGGTAAATGAAGAAGCGAACCATGGGGGCATCTGTGTGGTGAAATTACTTTTTCGCGGGCGCGGTGGCGGCGGGCGCGGTGGCGGCGGGCGCGGCGGGAGTTGCGTCGGTTGGTGCGGGAGTTGCGTCGGTTGGTGCGGGAGTTGCGTCGGTTGGTGCGGCAGGTTTGGGCGGTTGGCTCATATCAACAATCTTGGACCCAGGCTTCAATCGCTGAATGCCATCCACTACTAAACGGTCGCCAACTTGTGGACCGCTTAAAAGTTGAATTATGCCATTCTCTTTTTTCTGCAGCTTCACTTGCACGGTTTCCACCGTGTCATCGGCCTTGATGCGCCAAACATACAGATTGGTCTCGCGAGCAAACACACAGTCCTGTGGGACCACCATCACATTGGGTTGTTCACCAAGCGACACATTCACCTTCACATACACGCCTGGACGAAAGATAAGATTTGGATTGGGGAACTCAACGCGCATCATTAAAGTTCCGGTGGATGTTGAAACTTGATTGTCAGAGAAAATTATTTTCCCAGTGGCTTTAATGTTGTCGTTGCCGTCAAATGTCACCGTGACTTCAAGCGGGTTTTTTGCAATTAATGCCGAGAATTTAGGCCATTCCGTAGCTGAAGGACTGAAGTCCGCCCACATGGGATCAATTTGCACAAGCGAGTTGAGATTGGTTGTGTTTGAAGTTCCAACCACCGCGCCCTCAAAGAATTGACTGGCGCCCAAGATGCCGACAAATGGACTGACAATGGTGCAATAGGAAAGATTGATCTTGGCGGTGAGAACATTGGCCTCGGCGGTTAGAAATTGTCCTTGATCGGTTTCATAAGTCGCCACCAGTTTGTCAAAGTCTTGCTGGCTGATGGCATCCGTTTTTACAAGCGGCGCGTTGCGCTCCATTTCCTTGCGGGAGTAATCGCGCTGGGCAATGGCTTGCACAAGCGCGCCCTGCTGCGAGGCCAGGGTTGCCTCGAATGGTCGCGGATCAATTCTGTAAATCACTTGATCTGGCTTGGTCACGGATCCATCGGGCGCGCCCTGCTTCAATAGAAATCCTTCAACGCGCGCGTCAATCTTGATCATGCGTGGCGAGACCGCAAGGCCCGGATACATATGGTTCAGGGGAACGGTTTTGGTCACGACCAAGGCGGTGGTCACGGGCACCACATTGGGACGAACCGGAAGGATTGGTGGACCGCCGCAGGAAAAAAGCGTGACCAGGGTTGGTGAAACTAAGATAGTGGCGAATGCGGATCGCTTGAATTGAAGAGAGTTCATGTTGATTATTTGTTGAAAAAAACTGTAGTGTTTAGTTTACAGTTGACACGTGCTTGCCGCCACCACGCCGACAGAAATCATCGCGCCAGGCGCCGAGCAGGTCTTTCGTGTTGGTTCTTGGTGGCAGGTGTTTATTGCGGAACTTGCGCCAACGCCGGGACGGGTGGATTCCACACTGCGCGCCACCATTGCCATGCTTGTGGGAATTGTGTTGGTGGCATTGGTTGGAAACCCCGCTTTCATTATGTGCCCGGTCACGGCCATGACCGAAAGCACGCCAGGCACGGTGCATTCGCCGCAACTTTTGCTGCGGCGCATTCTCACAAGCATGGCGTGCGGCGCGTTCTCCATTATGTTGGTGGCGGCGTTTGCGCAATCGCCCATGTTGTTGTTCCTGGGAATACTTGCGGGCATTTGGTTGCTTTTGTATTTGGCGAAATTGTTGCCGGTGGGATCATCTGGTTTGCGCGTGGCCATTTGGACGCTGGCCCCACTTCTGTACGCGCCGCTTACGGATCCAACGCACTTTGAGGTAATTGGAATATTTTCTGTGCTTGGTGTTTCAAGCGGCGTTGTGCTTTCATACTTGGCCGCGCTGTTTATTTTTCCAGGCGCGGAGTCGGTGCGTATGCGTTATGCAATTGATGGCTTGCTTGCGGAGCAGTCCGCCAACATGCGCGTGATTGCGGCGGCCACGCGCGCTGGTGTTGGCGACAATGACGCGCTTGAAAAACTTGCGGACACTATTTCGCCGTCGGTGCTTGCGCACATCGCGGTGCTGTCGGATTCCATAGCGACCTACGCGACAACCGATTCCGCGTTTCCAGAATTGGTGCCGCTGACGCGCGTGGCGTCGCTGTCGGATTCTGCAACTGTGCATCTGAATGCGTTGGCGCGCGAGGGTTTTCACAGCGCATCCGCGCGTGCGGCGGCAAGCGCTTTGGCGCTGGAAATGGCAGCCTTTTTTGATGGCGTGCGCGCCATGTCATACAAGCGTCACTGGGCTCGCCAAGGTGATCGCGCGCCAGAAGTGCTAGTGTTGGTGGCGCAAGCGGAAGCCATGATTTCTTTTGGCGATGACTTGATCGCGCGACTGGGTGAGGGCGCGGACGATTACACGCTGAGTATTGCCGGATACGCGCGCCGCTGCGGCGGAATGTTTCGCGGAGTGTTGACGCAGAAACCATTGCCGGCAAAATTTGGTTCGAGCGCGTTGGCGCTTCCACTTGGATTTCCGCCCAATAGCCCGCTGGGAAAAGCGCCCACCATTGAAGGTGCATTAGAGCATTTCGACAAGGGGGCGGCGCTTGCCTCCACGGCGGCGGTTCTTGGGCTTGCCTTGGCGCTGGTACTCAGCGCGTTGTTTTTACCAGGCGGCACTGGACCCGCCGCTATTGGCTCGGTGTTTGTGCTGCAATCAACCGTGGGTGGATCTGGTCGCCGCGGCATGTTGCGATTTTTTGGAACACTGATTGGCGGAGTGATGGCGTCCATTGCAATTATTATTTTTGCCGCGGGCTTGCAAGACCTTGGTATGTATTTATTAGTCATGGGCGTCATGGCGTTCATGTCCGCGTGGGTGTTGGTGGGAAGTCCGCGCACCAATTACATGGGAATGATGATGGCGGCCGCGTGGATTATTGTGATCGCCAGTGATCCGGCGCCAAGCGATTCCGTGGGGCCAATGTTTGAACGCGTGACCAGCGTGGTGGTGGCTGGACTGAGCGTGACATTCACAATTTGGATGTTCTCCACCAAAGAAGCGCGCGTGGCCACCATGGAATCCATCGCCAGTGGTTGGAGCCAAATTGCGCAACTACTGACGCGCGCGCAAATGTTGGCATTTACCGACGCGGATCTTGCGGACTTTCGCATGCGCAATCATTTGGCAACCGCAAATCTTGCCGGCACATGCGATCTGCGCGAGCAATACACATTTGAAAAGCGTATTTGTGTTGGCAAATTTGCGCCCGTGCTTGAAATGCTGGCCGAGCAGCAACGCGTGTTGTTGCTGGCGCGCTCATTGGCCACGGGTCGCTTTCATGATTCCGCATTGAATGCCTCGGTATCGGAGATGCTGAACCAACCGCTGCGAGTTTTGGTTGAGCGAGTTGAAACGCTGGGCGATTTTTTTATAAAGGCGCCAGTGAGTGGCGGGAAAAATATTGCGGGTGTTGCGGGTGTTGCGGGTGTTGCGGGTGTTGCGGGTGTTGCGGGTGTTGCGGGTGTTGCGGGTGTTGCGAGTTACACGAGTGTTCAAACTGTTTGGAAATTGTGTGGCGTGCCAAGCGCGGCGCAAGTGCGGACGCAGGCATTTGCGGACGGGTGCAACACCACCGATGTGGCGCGCCTTGTTTATCGACGCGATGCGCTGGCACTGCTGGAAGATTCCGTGCGCCGCGCGCAAGACACCGCGCGCTGCGGATTTGTGTGGAGCGACAATGCGTTACACAGCGCGCTTGAACTTTCCGATGGACAACGCACCTACGGAGAAATTTTTAATACACTGAAGCCGTTGCCACAATGAATAAATTCCCCACTAGCACCGCGCTGAAACCCGCAGAAATGCAGCGTATTTGTAGGCTTTGCGCCGCAGGACTAGTGGCGGCAATGGCGCCTATTTGCGCGTTGCAAAACATCTGGCGGACAATTTCGTGGTCGCGCGCCGCGCGCACCGTGGCGCCCCCGCTTCTTATTTTATTTTTCTGCGCGGGCTGCAATCCAAACATAGATGTGGACGGCGCGTTGTTGCCAGCGTGGCTGGTGGCCATGATTCTTGGAGTGATTCTTGCTGTGGGCGCGCGCGCGCTTCTTATTCGCACGGGCATTGATCGCTTTCTTGTGGCGCGCTCGCTGGTGTATGTGTCGCTCAGCATTACATTCAGTTGCCTGGTGTGGCTGATTGTGTTCCGCTACTGAGCAATCCATGGCAGAAACACCAACCACCACAAGCACCGTGAACGCGCAAGGCGCGCAGGATGTGCGCCGTCAAAAAATTGCGCGTGTGTTTTCTTTCGCCGCTATTGGTGTGTGTGTATTGAGTTTGGGAATATTGTGGAATCAACTGCAGCGCTATCCGCGCACCGACGACGCTTATGTGCGCGCCAACACCATTGGCATGGCGCCGCGCGTGTTTGGACAAATTGTGGCGTTGCCCATCAAGGACAATCAAATTGTGCAAGTGGGTGATCTGTTGTATCGAATGGATCCGCGACCATATGAAATTGCCCTAGCGCGCGCGCAAGCGCAGTTGGCGGTGGTTGAATTTGATGTGAAGGCATTGGCCGACAGCGTTCAAGTTGCGCAGGCAAAGATTGAAACATCAAACGCGGAGGTGCGCCGCGCCGACGCCGAAATATTGCGCCGCAAGGCCGATGTTGTGGCAACACAAGCGCGCGCGGAATACGCAGCGGATTATTTGTCGCGCGTGAAGCCGCTGCTTGAGCAGGAATTTATTACCGCCGACCGCGTGGCGCTTGCGCAAAGCGACATGGAGGCCGCCAAGGCCGCGGTTGCCGCGGCAAACGCGGGCGTGGCCGGCGCGGAAGCGTCGCTTGTTGCCGCAAAAACTTCCGTGACCAGCACAAAGTCGGAGGAAAATAAAGCGCGCAACGCGCTCGCCCAAGTGGGTGATGTGAATGTGCGCGTTGCCGCGGCGCGCGTTGAAGTGGACGACGCGAAGTTGAACCTTCAATATTGCGAAGTGCGCGCGTCGGTTGACGGCTGGGTGACAAACTTAAACACCAATGTTGGCGCGTTTGTGAAAGTGGGCGACACGCTGTTCTCCATTGTGCAGAACACGGAATGGTGGGTCATGGCCAATTTTCTGGAGACAGAGATTGAGCAAATCCGCGTGGGCCAGGAAGTGGCTGTCTATATATATGCCTATCCCGGCCACCGCTTTAGGGGAACCGTGCAGGGAATTGGTTGGGCGCTGTATCAAGCTAACGGCGCCACGCAACAATCGCTTCCCGATGTGAAGCCAACTTTGAATTGGGTTCGGCTTGCGCAGCGATTTCCGGTGCGCATTACGCTGGCCCCTTTTGATGAAAAATATCCGTATCGCATGGGCGCAACAGTGACGGCCATTGTTCAAACCGAAGGTCGCGATCCCATTTTGCAGCAGTTTGGATTGTTGAGTTCACCGTTCAAGGCCGCGGCGGAAACTTTTCCAGCTTCGAGCTCTGGACCAACGGATGCTTCACCCACTGCGCCCGATTCACCCAAGGCAACTGCTGCGCCAAAGTCGCAGCCTTAATGTTGAACATGCGCGCGGCGCTGGAATGGCGCTGCAATTGTTTCAAAGTGAAAGCGCTTGATGTTGAACATGCGCGCGGCGCTGGAATGGCGCTGCAATTGTTTCAAAGTGAAAGCGCTTGATGTTGAACATGCGCGCGGCGCGTTGGACACGCGAAACGAAATAAATTAACGCGCGCTTGTCACGCTGCCTGGACCAGCGCCAGACGCGTAAATTAAATTGGCACTGCTGCACAGCAAGTCGGATCGGGTTTCAATGCGCAGTGATCGCGCTTGAAACAAATCGTGCTCCGCGTCTAGCAATTCTGGCAGTGTGCTCAGACCAAGTTCATACGCTCGCTTGACCGCGTCAAATGTGTCGATGGCGGAAACCAACAGCGCCTTGGCCGCGTCGTACTGCGCGCGATCACTTTGCAATGTGTAATAAGCGCGCCACACTTCATCCGCTGCATTCAGGCGCGACTGCGCAAGACGCGCCGCGGAAGCTGCGCGGTTGGCGCCAGCTTCAAACAACGCCGCGTCGCGCGCGCCGTTGTCATATAGCAACCACTTGCCACCAAGAAAAATTTGACCATCAAAGCCCCAGCCTTGACCTTGAATTTCAAAGCCCGTGACTTCATAGTTGTAAAAGCCGTAACCCGCGGTTCCACGCGTGATTACTTCTGGCAAATATTCCGCTTGGGCGCGTCGCACTTCGGCTTCACGCGCGCGCAAATCAAGCACCGCGGATGCAAGATCGGGGCGGCTGGCCAAGGCCTGATCAATGATGCCGTCAATGCCCATGGTCAACATGGGCGGCAAATCGCTTTCGGCGGCCATGTCAATTGGAATTGCAACCGTGGCTGGAAATCCGGTGCGCGTGCGCAGATCGCCTTCGGCCACAAACACATCGGCGCGGCGCTTCTCCAATTTATAAAGCGTTTGCGCGAAAGCCTGGCGCGCGATCAAGGTGTCGGGGCGCGTGGCAAGACCAAGTTTTAATTTTGCTTCGGTGGCTTTCAACACGCTGCGCGCTGCCACAACATCTTGCTCTGCCGCGGTTCGCAAACCAAGCGCGGACTCCAATTTAAAATACGCGCGCTGCACTTCAACCACCACGCGCTGAATGGTGCGATCGTGCGACATGTTGGCGGAGGCAAGTTCGGCGCGCGCGCGGTCGGTGTCGGCGTCGCGTCGACCAAAGTCAAGCAACAACCAAGACGCATACACCTGTGGCGTGAAACGAAACTCGCGATCGGGCGGCGCGTTGCTGCCGTAGCCAAACGACAAGCCGGGCTCTTGAAAATAATCGCCACCAGCTTCAACTCCAATGTTGGGTCCGTATGCCGCCAACGCTTTTTGCTCGCGCGCGGCGGCGGCGCGGGCGCGCTGCCATGATTCACGCGTGGCGGGATTGGCTTCAAGCGCCGTGGCCGCAAGTTCCGCAAGCCCCCACACGCGCTCAACACCAAATCCTGTTTGTTGCGCAGGCGCGCCATTGGCGCCCGAGGACAAAATATTTTGTGACGCTGATTTTTGCTGATCCAAATCTTGCCCAACTGAATTTGTTGCATCTTTATTTTGCGCCGCACTCTTGTCCACAGCAAGAAGATTGTTGTCACCAGTTGCAATAGCCGCGGGCGCGTCGCCCATCTTGGTAATGACGTTATTGTTTGTGGAGTTTGATTTATTTTTCTGCGCGGTCGCCGCCGCCTGTTGCTGCACCGCGCGCTCAATGCCGCGCTCTATGGCCTTGGCCTGCTCTTGATCAGATTGCTTGCCAAGTTTGCTAAGGCGCGCGACCATTGAGTTGGGTGAATCCGTTGCGGGCTGCGCGTTTGATGTGGAGCCTGGCCCCTGCGCAACTTCTGTATCTATTTTTTTCTCAATGCCCGCAAGCTCGTCCTCCCACAAATTGGAGCGCGGCGCGCAAGACACAATCACACCCGACGCTATGAACATGAAAGCAAATTTGCCAAGTTGCCATTGCACAACGCAATCATAACGGTGAGCGCCGCCGCGGGCAATGAGTCGTGTTGAACGCCGCGCTGCTTCCGCGCTGCTTCCGCGCTGCTTCCGCGCTGCTTCCGCACTGATTCCGCGCTGATTCCGCGCTGATTCCGCGCTGATTCCGCGCTGATTCCGCGCTGGCGGTTGTCCTCAACAATTCAGGCTCGCTGGTTTGAGAGCGCCATGTAGTTGCACATGCGCAACAGCATGCGCGCGCCAACATTTGCGTCCCACTCATCATTAGCGCCCGGGGCCACTTCATTCAAATCCAATGCGATGATTTTTTTGCCCGATTTCACCACGGCCTGCATGAGATACGCCGCCTGTTCAAATTCCAATCCACCCGCCACCGGCGTTCCAGTGTTGGGACAAAGCTTTTGATCCAAGCCATCAATATCAAAACTGATATACACATTTTCTGGAAGCTGGGCAACAATGTGTTGCGCTTGCTGCGCCCATGTTTTCCCGTTGTATTGCTCGTGCTTCATGTCGCGGTCAAAATAAGTGACGACCCGGCCCTTCTGTTGGCGCATCGCGTTCACTTCTTCTTCGCAATAATCACGAATGCCAACTTGGACAAGCTTGCTCACTTGCGAAATGCCAAGCGCGTTATGCATGATAGAGGCGTGCGAATATGTGAAGCCCTCGTACGCGTTTCGTAAATCGGCGTGGGCGTCTATTTGCAAAATGCCAAACGTGGAATATTTTTCCGCAAGCGCCTGCATCAATCCAAATGGAGTGCTGTGGTCGCCGCCAAGCAACGCCACCATTTTTCCTTGGTTGATCCAATGCAGACAACGCTGCTTCACCCAAGCGTTCAACCACAAGGATCCTTCATTGACCTCGTCCTTGAGGTGAGCAGTGGAATGATCTCCCACCTTCCAAAATTCAGAACGAATGGACTTGACGGCGTTTCTAATTTTGCCTTTGGATTGATCTTTATAGAGATCCACGCCCTGGGTAAACGCCTCGATATACACCTTTGCTTTTTCGCGAAGCATTTTATTTTTAGAAATCACTTCGGCGGAAATATCCTCCATGGCAATTCCAATTTTCCAAGCGTCTTGTATGGACGGCTCAAATAAATCCACTTGAAACGAGGCGTTCATAATGGCGTCGGGTCCACCAGAAGTTCCATCGCTGTAAGAAACAGTGACATCCCACGGCGCGGGAACAATCACGATTTCAGATTCTTCGCATGTAAAAGGAAGCCCGAAAATATTGCTGTCGGGATCGCCCGGATTATTCGGGTTGAAGTTGGATATTTTTTCTGCCTTGCTCATGTTTCTATTTCACCGATCAAAATGTGACGCTTCAACGCGTGAACCTGGATCAAGTTTCCAATATCGCAAGCGTGCGCCCAACAATTCCGCAACGCAACCAAGTTTTGCCATCGCAAGTGTATCGAGATGTCGCTGAAATCATTCGCGCGTACGCCGCGCCGTGGTGTTTCTTGCGCGCTGAATCATGTGTAATCTTTGCCAATGATCCGCCGCGCGCCTTGCCCAAAAATTTCCACAAATGCTTCCCCAAACGTTTCCCAAATAACTTCTTGGAAAAACTTCGCGCGCACGGCCGCATTGCTGCTGGGCATTCCATTGCTCAGCGCGTGCGATCCAATTTTTTCCATTGACGGAGCTTTCTTTCCGGCATGGTTGCTGTGCATGGTGGGTGGCGGTTTCATGTTGGGAGCCATTCGGTGGGCGGTGTATCGAATGGGGCTTGAACCATTTGTTGGCCCCAAAGTGTTTGTGTATTTCTGCGTGTACCTCACATGCACGCTTGGACTTTGGTTGGGGTTCTTTCACCGATGACAAACGTGCCTGAACACTCACACGAAGACCACGCGCAGCCCAACCCAGCGCCGGCCGCGACAAATGCGGCGCCAGCCTCAACGGGCGCGACGACGCACGCCGCCACTGCGCCAAAGTCTGCGCGCACATCAATGCCTATGCCGCCGCCGCCTGGCCACAAAAAAATTCTTGGGCGCATCTTTGGAATTTCCATGGTGTCGTGCTCGCTGCTGTTTTCATTTCTGACGTGGTGGGAACTGGACATTCGTCCACGCACCGACGACGCCTACTTGCGCGCCAACATTGTTGGCATTGCCGCGAATGTTTCTGGCTACATCACCGAGTTGAATGTGGTTGACAATCAAAAAGTAAATGTGGGCGATTTACTGTTTCGTGTTGATGTTCGCCCCTATCAAGCGGAACTTGATCTTGCGGTGGCCAACCTTGGCCTGGTGGATTTGGAAATCATCGCGCTCAAAGACGCCATTACGCAGCGCGACGCTGACATTGTGAGCGCGGAGGCCAAGGCCCTGTACGACGTGCAATTTCTGGCGCGCATGGAGCCGTTGTTGCCACGGCAATTTGTGACGCCCGATCAAATCGACGCGGCAAAAAGAAATGTGCGCTCGTCGGATGCCATGGTGCAACAAGCCAAAGCCGCGGCATCACAAGCGCGCGCAAATCTTGGGCAGTTGGGCGACATCAATGTGCGCCGCCAAAAAGCGCAGGCGAATGTTGTGGAGAAGCAATTGAATGTTGGCTACTGCGAAGTGCGCTCGCCCGTGGCGGGCTATGTGACCAACTTTAATAGTTCGGTTGGACAGTTCTCGCAAATTGGCGTGCAGGTGTTCGCGCTTGTGGACACATCCAATTGGTACTTGCTTGCCAATTATCAAGAAACAGATTTGCGCGGCATTGAACCCGGCATGGCCGTTGAAGTTTATTTAATGGCGTATCCAGGTGTGCGATTTCACGGCGTGGTGCAGGGTGTTGGATGGGCGCTGTATGACCCAAATCAAGGATCAAACGGAGTGCTGCCGACAGTTTCACCAACGCTGGATTGGGTGCGATTAGCGCAGCGATTTCCTGTGCGCATTGTCATGGACCCATCGCAAGATGCGCACCCATATCGCATGGGCGCAACGGCCACGGCAATTGTTGAAACGCTTAAGCGCAGGCAAGTTCCAGACATTCTCAAGCCGCTTGTTCCAGACGCGCTTGAGAGTTGGCTTGAAACGCTGGCCGTTCCTGCGCCAACTTCGCCCGATTCACCTGGTCGCGGAAATGAACCGCCGCCAACCATGCCAGCGCAAATTGTTCAACCGAACATTGTGATCACGCCAATCGCCACGCCCAAGACCACGAATGCGACGTCGCCAACCGCGCCCGTTACGCCAAACCCATAAGTGTTGGCGCATTCATTGGCATGGCGTGCAGTTGCGTGAACACCTCAAGCGCGTTCGCAACTTCGTCACTTCTGTGGCGCATCCACTGCGCAATTTCAGAATCACCATCCATGCGTGGTGGCATCGGTGCAAGTTGCACGTCTTGCGCGCCGCGTAACGCGCTGGCGCAGCGGCGCAAATTGTCGGCAAATACCTGCGCAACCGGAATTGCGCTGGCTGGCATTGAGTTCTGGCCAACCTCCGCAACAAGCGTAAGTAAAATTTCGTTGCACAGTTTTTCCGCCAATGACAGCGCGCGCAACTGCAACAGGCAACACACGGCTGGGCAATGCATTTCCAACTGCAAGTTGTTGTGGAAGGCAAGGAATTTGGACACATCCTCATCTAAATGAATGCGCGCGTCATCAAATTGTGAAATGGCAAGCGGCATTATGATGGTGCTTTCAACAACGCCCGCGATGGATTCCACCGTGGTGGCTAAACACGGAAGCAACTCGTCGCCAGCGCGCACCGGCCACAAAAATCGATACACACAGAACGTCACGAACACGCCCATCATGACGGCCAGCGAAAAATTCATGGTGGGATACAAACTTATGTCGGGACGAGTCACCTGCAGTAGCGAGAAATCAAACACAATCATGATTTGCAGCGCGGGCACACTGACGCGTGGCGAACCGTGCATGACATACCCCATGACAAAAAGAATAATCATGAACATCAACAGAAAACCAGGAATGGTTGTAATGATGGGCATGATGAAAATGACGGCGCAAATAGAAAGCGTGAAGCCCATGACCACTCCCGCCACACGCAAGCCGCCAATAAGCAGCGTGCCGCCGAATGTGGCCTGCACCACCAGCATGACCGTCTCCACGCAACCAATGCCCTTATCCCAATTCATGGCAATGCAAAAGATGGCGCAAATCATGATGGCGCTTGCGCATTTGGTGGCGTGCTTCAGCGCGGGCATGTTTGGCTTCAGCACTGAAAGGCGGAAAATATTTGACAAGGACTGCTTTAAGTTGCGCAATGTTTGAGTGACAAAATCTGGTTGATCTTTCAGCACGGCAAATGTGTTTATGTTGGGAGCCACAACGCCAGCTTCTTGCACAACTCTTTGCATTGGCTCAAGCCATTCAGGTGGCGGCGCCATTTGAAGTGGTGGCGCAGCAACGGCGCCATCTATGGATGGATTTTCCAGTTGCTCAAGCATGTGGTGCAAGCGCTGATCAAGGATTTGGAAAAGTTCAAACACCGCCGGGGTTGCGTCCGCGTGGTGCTCTGCAACTTGTTCAGCCGCGACATAAAGGCACGCGGCGGCGCGGCTTTGAAATGCCATCAGTGAAATCAAATTGTGGCGGGTAGCGCCGTCAAACGAAAAATCCGTCTGCGCGTTGTCCAACATCATCAACATCTCAGGAGTTTGCATACGGTAGTACTCAGGCAAAATTGAATCCACATCAAGCGCGCATTCGCCTGACAAATCCTTGCGAACCAATTCCAGCAACTCGCGCGAGCGCTTCACGCATTCAATAATTTTTTCGCGCAGCGCGTTCAGTGGAACCAACGGCCATAAAAAAATCATGACCAACGAGGCGCACGCCAATCCCGTAATCACCGACCGATAGACAATAGTGGCAACGTGCTCGGCGTTTTCCTTGTCAAACAAAACCATATAGGTGATGACAATGAATGGGTAGCCGCCCACAAAGAGGGTGCTGCGGTAGCGGCTTGAGACCAGAAAATACATGACCACAATGATGTAGCCCCACATGACGGGCAAAAAGAACATGGGTTGCTGCAGAAACAACGCGCTCACCACCACCGCAAGCCCGGTGCCAAATGTGGCGGCAAAAAAGTTCAACACAAAGCGCGTGACGGTGCTGAAGCCCTTCAACTCAGTCACCACCAACATGACCGTCATGGCTGGATACATAATTTCAAAGTGTAAAATTTGTTGCAGCGCGATAATTAAACCGCCGGCCAGCGCAAGTTTGGTGGCGTGCTTCCAACGCGCGGAGTGTGGCGCAAGATCCGCCTTGATTAAATTCCACCACGCAGGCTCCTTGGCATGTTGGTGCTGGTGCGACATGGTTGCGGATGCGGAATGATTCATGGACCTCACAAACTGTAATGCATTGTTGTGCGCAGAAGTGCGGGTGAAATCGTGTGGCGAAGCATGAATTTAAAATCACTCAAAGTGCCGCGGAATGAATGTTTTGCGCGCGCTTGCGGCCAACGCGCATTACATCAGTTGATCAATGTGAACTGGTGCGGCTATGTGTTGCTGCAACAAGCGTTGATACAACCCCGCGTCCTTGGTGAATGTCATTTCGCCTTGCAGCGGAAAGTGGTTGTAGCCCAAGCGACCAAGCCACGTGCGAAGCGCGGCGGCGCGCAACAGAATTGGCCACGCGGTTTTTTCTGCGTCGCTGTACTTCTTGTCAGGTCGATAGCCACGCAGTAGCGCCGCGAGTTGGTCGCGATCCAAGGTGGCATCGGAGCGCAGACACCAATCATTGGCGGTGACGGCCGCGTCTAACAACAGCACGTCATCGCAAGCAAAATAAAAGTCAATCACGCCGCCAATGCGTAAGTGTTGCGGTGGCACTCCATCAACACCAGGGTTGGCGTTGTTGTGTTTCAACGCCGCGTGGCCGCCACCCGCGTTGGCGTTGTTGTGTTTCAACCCCGCATTGCCGCCACCCGCGCTGACGGCGCGTTCAAATAAAATATTGTCGCGAAACAAATCGCCGTGGATCACTCCGTGCGGCAAGTGGGCGTGCGAGTGTTGAGCCTGAAAATGAATTTCACTTTCAATCAATCGCAACTCGGCGGGCGTCACTTTGCGCCGCAGAAGTTGCGAATATGTTTTCCACCAATGCGGCCCGCGCGGATTCAACATGCGCTGCCCAAAGCCCTGCCCCGCGTGATGCAATTGCGCAAGCGCAGCGCCAACTTGCTCGCACTGCTTCGGCGAAACATGCGCCACTGATTCACCTGGCAAATATGTCACCAACAACGCGGGCTTGCAGTTCAATTCTCCAATGAACTGGCCGTGGGAATTTGCCACGGGCGTTGGACACGCAAAGCCGCGCGCCGCCAAGTGCGCCATGAGTTGCGCGTAATACGGCAACTCCTTCGCGGCCATGTGCTCGAACAACGTCAACACATATTTCCCCAGCGAGGTGGTGACAAAATAATTTGTGTTCTCTATGCCGGACAAAATACCCTGCATGTTTTGCAGCGGTCCAAGCGAATAGTTTTTCAACCACTCGGCCAGTTGCGTCTGCGTGACTGTTGTGTAGACAGACATGAATGCGTGCAAAGTATCAGCCGCGGGCGAAGCCGCGGGACGTTAACCCAACACCGCGGGACGTTAACCCAACACCGCGGGACGTTAACCCAACACCGCGGGACGTTAACCCAACACCGCGGGACGTTAACCCAACACCGCGGGACGTTAACCCAACACCGCGGGACGCTAGCGCACAACCCAAGTTGTATTGAAGAACGGCTATAAAAAATCACTGCCCTAACAGCACAACTTGTCCCACGCATAAAATAAAGTACGGCACAAGCGCAGCGGCGCCGGCGTAATCCTTGGCAATGCGCTGGCCAAAGAACAACATGACAATGTCTAGCGTTGCAAGTCGCACGCCGTACATGGCGAATGTTTTTTCGCCGTTCATTGCAATTTGCCAGACGCCCATGAGCGCCAGAACGCCGGCCGCCACTTCCGCAATAGTGACGGTGATCAACATCATTTTCACTTGGCTACGAAACGGCGTTTTTGAAAAGTGCCCCGTGAGCCAGCCCAGGTTGTCCGCAAAATTGAAGACCTTGTCCAAGCCCGACTGCAAGAACAGAATTGCCAAGAACAAAGACGCCATGAGTTGCGCGAACGAAATTGGATTGAGCAGGGTGTGGAGCATATTTAAAATAGTAACTGCAACTGCGAGCGCACAACAATTTGGCCGCCACCGCCCGAAGGCTCAACGCGGTAATTGGTTCCGGCAACACCCGCGCCGTAAATGCCGTTGTTAAACCACAGTGGCGCCGTGGTAAAACCAATATCCGTGGTCAGCTTGATTTGGCGGCCAGCAATAAACCAATTCACTCCAGCGCCTGGGTTGGCGTTGAGAATGCTGTAGTCGCGGCTGCTTAGAAAATTTGCGGCGTAGCGAATTTGTAATTGCCCGCTCAGGTTCAACCTAAAGTTGCCATCGGGGCTGGCAATAAAAAATCCGCGATCACCAAAGCCCGCGGTTGGAACCGCCGGCGTTAAAGAGGCGCGCGAATCTGCATCCTTCAGAACATCCTCCACAACATGGCGAACTTCCTTGGCGCGCTCTTGCGAAAGCCCGATGCCATTTTGCTGAACTTGCAAATCCGCAACGCTGCCTTCGAGCGACTTGTTCTGCTTGCGCATGGCCTCCATGTCCTCGGCAAGGGCGGCGTTCTGCTTTCGCAGTGCCTCCATCTCGCGCAGAATCTGGATGTTTGCCGCCGTGTTTGAATCAGTCCCACTTGTTGATTGCGCCGCTGTTGCGCCGGTGGTCACGCCATCGCCACCACTGGACTGCGCGTTGGTGGGCGCGTCATTTGTTATGGTTGCGCCCGTTGCCTGTGACAGCAACGCAGCCATCAACAAAAATGCTAATTGCGCCAGTGCCATGATGCCATCGTAACTGACTTATTTAACGGCGGGAGCATCGACCCATTTGATCTTGTTGTTCTCAAGATTGATCACGCCGCATCCAATCGCAATCTTGCCTTCGCCCACAAGCGTGCGAATTTTCTCGCTGCGTTTCATGAGTTCATTCATGCCCAGACGGACGTTCTCCTCGATGCACTTTTCGAACAATTGCTCTTTTGTGCAGTCCTTGCAATTCTTTGTGCCGGTTTGAATCGCTGGTCGAATCTTTCCAAGCAACTGCGGAAGCGCGCCGCCAACTCCATAGTCACCCATGGTTGCGCTTACGGCGCCGCATTGTTCATGTCCAAGCACAAGCAGCAAAGGCGTGTTGAGATATTTCACCGCGTACTCAAGTGATGCGATGGCGTCATCGCCAACAACATTGCCCGCCACGCGCACAGAGAAAATATCGCTGACCAGCGAGCCGGAGTCGGATTCAATCACGGACTCCATGGGAACGCGTGAATCCGCGCAACTGAGAATGGCAACGTATGGCGATTGACCTGCGAGCTTTATAACGCGCGCGGCAGGATTTTTTGCAAAGTACGCCTCTTTGGTGGCAACGCCATCCTTATTTTTATAATTCAAATATGCAATCGCGGCGGCCGGCGAAGTGTTGGCGTTGGCGCGAGTGGGTTGCGTTGAATCAGATTTTTGCGCCGCAATTCCAACCGCGGCGTTTAAACCAATCAGACCCGCAATTACGAAAGCAATTTGACTCTTATGAATATTTTTCATGAATGCACCCCTAAAAGAATTATGTTGATGTATGGATTAACAAACAGAAAACAATAAAGTACATAATTTCTTTGTAGTTGCAAGTCTAATTTTGTTGTGAAATAGGCAGGATTAACCGAAATCAAAGAGGTTGCCACAAAATGGGGCGAGTTGAGCAACCTCGCGAGCCATGCTCGCGTGGTGTGCGTTGTCTGAACCCCTGTGGCAACCTCTTTTATGCAGCGCGGTTGTCTGAGCGACGGGGGCTCGGTATTTATGAAGCGCGTTGTCTGAGCCCCTGTGGCAACCGCATTGATAGCGCAATAATTCATAAGATACATTTGATGCAATTGCTGACTGATCTATTTGCGCACAACGTTGCGCTTCATCCAGACGTGGTGGCGATTGATGTTCCGCCCGGCCGCGAGCGCACGCACAGACAACTCACCACGTACGCGCAACTTGATCGCGCCGCCGCCGAAGTTGCGCGCGCCGTGGGTGCGCACCTGGAAAAATATTCTGGCCCCGCAAAAACAAATCACGCGCACCAAGACAACGCCGCCGCGCAGCCCCACTCGCACGAGAACGAATCCATTGTCGCCGTACTTTTGCCGCGTGAAACCGCCAGTTTGTACGCGTCGCAACTTGGCGTGTTGCGCGCCAGCGCGGCGTTCACATGCCTAGACCCGCTCTTTCCAAATGACCACATTCGCGCGGTGCTTGTGGACGCGGACGCCCGCGTGATTTTGACTGACGCCGCGGGCGTGGCGCGACTTGCCGCGGCGGATCTTGCGGGTGATCGACTTGTGATTGATGTCGCGGCGCTCACGCACTCGGCGCATTCGACATCGGCGCATTCGGCATCGGCGCATTCGGCATCGGCTCATTCGGCATCGGCGCATTCGCCATCGGCGCATTCGCCATCGGCGCATTCGCCATCGGCGCATGCACAAGCCAACACTTCGGCATCTTCCACAACAAAGCAAACAATTTTCACAATTACGCCGCCAACAAAATTCACAACCACGCCGCAAAAAACTTCCGCAGTCACCGCGCAACAAGAGTTCACATCTTCTACGCAAACAACATTTGCGTTCATGTCGCAAACAACTTCCGAAAATACCTCCCCACCAACTTCCACATTCACGCCGCCAACAATTCACCCGCGCTCGCTGGCGTATGTCATTTACACATCTGGAACAACAGGCAAGCCCAAGGGCGTCATGATTGAACATCACAGCGTTGCCAACTTGGTCAACGCCGACAAGGCGCGCTACGGCCTTGACCACAGCGACCGCGTTGCGCAATTTTCTTCGCCCGCCTACGACTCGTCCATAGAAGAAACGTGGCTTGCGTTTGCGGTGGGCGCCACGCTTGTGTTGCTTGATGATGAAACCGTGCGCCTTGGCCCCGATTTAATTCCGTGGCTGAATCAGGAAAACATCACCGTGTTCTGTCCGCCGCCAACTTTGTTGCGCACAACGGGTTGCCAAAATCCGCGGCAGGCGCTGCCCAATGTGAAATTGGTCTATGTGGGCGGCGAAGCTTTGCCGCAGGATTTGGCTGATTTGTGGAGCGATGGTCGCTGGTTGGAAAATGGCTACGGCCCCACCGAGTGCACCGTGACCGTGGTGCGCACGCGCATGTACAGCGGCGTTGCGGTCACCATTGGCCAGCCCATCATTGGACACACCGCGCACATTCTGGACGAGTCGCTGCAACAAGTTGCAGTTGGCGTGGAGGGCGAACTCTGCATCAGCGGCGTTGGCGTGGCGCGTGGCTATCGCAATCGTCCGGAGGTGACGGCGGAAAAATTTGTCGATCATCCAGAGTTTGGCCGCATTTATCGCACGGGCGATTTGGCGCGCCTTGCCGCGTGCGGCAACTTTGAATTTCTTGGCCGCATTGATGGCCAAGTGAAATTGCGCGGCTACCGCGTGGAACTTGCGGCCATTGATTCGCTGCTTGGTCAATGCGACGGCGTGCTTGAAGCCGCGTGCCGCGTGCAGGGAAATGAAGGCGCGCACATTATTGTTGCGCACATTGTGGCCAGCGACATCAACGCGCCGCCGCACTTTGACGCGTTACGCGACGCGCTCACCAAGGCGCTTCCTTCGTACATGGTTCCAAGCAAGTTTGTGTTGATCGACCGCGTTCCGCGCACCATTGGCGGAAAGATTGCGCGCGCAAAACTTCCAGAGGTGGACGCCGGCGTTGCGCTTCAAGCGCGCGACACGCCCGCCGTTGCGCCAAGCAACGAGCACGAGCACATTATTCTGAGCGCCTTTGCTCGCGCGCTCAAACGCACGGATGAACTTTCCATTGACGATGATTTCTTTATCACGCTCGGCGGCGATTCGCTGAGCGCGGTTGGCGCGCTGTGCACTTTGCGCACCCACCCACCCACCGCGCGACTGACCGTGCGCGACCTGTATATGTTGCGCACAACGCAGCGGCTTGCGCAGCGCGCGCAAGAATTGCAATTGAAATTTGGCGCAAACAAAAGTCGCGCTGCAACGCACGCTGAAAATAAAAGCTTCGGCGCAACTGAAAGCTTCGGCGCAACTGAAAGCTTCGGCGCAACTGAAAGCTTCGGCGCAACCACACACGCCCACGCAAACCAAATCGCCACCGCAACAAACACAACCGCCACCGCAACAAACACAACCGCCACCGCAACAAACACAACCGCCACCGCAACAAACACAACCGCCACCGCAACAAACACAACCGCCACCGCAACAAACACAACCGCCACCGAACACTTCGCCGCACCACGCGCGCGCGTTGGTGAACGCGCGGCAAATCCGCTGCTTGCGGCGCTGGCGCAATCGATTGGACTCATCGCAAGTCTTATCACCACAGGCGCCGCCGCATACGCGCTGGTGTTTATGGCGCTGCCCGCTTTGGCCAACACGCTGGGCGTAAAAGTGCTCATTGCTGTTTCACCCGTGCTTCTTGCCGTGGCGCTTGTTGTGTACAGCGCGTTCACTATTGCGCTTGCGGTGCTTGCCAAGCGCGTGTTGCTTGGCCGCGTGCGCACAACAACCATGCCGGTGTTTAGCGCGCGCTACTTGCGCTTCTGGAGCGTGCAACAAATGGCGCGCACAATTCCGTGGGGCATGCTTGAAGGAACTATTTTCTTCAACGCGGTTCTGCGGCTGCTTGGCGCGCGCATTGGCAAGAATGTTCACATTCACCGCAGCGTTGACATTCGCGGCGGCGCGTGGGACTTGTTGACCATTGGCAACAACGTCACGCTTGCGCAAGAATCTTCCGTTGGCATAGTTGAACTGTGCGATGGACAACTTGTGCTTGCGCCCGTGACCATTGGCAACGGTTGCACCATTGATGTGCGCGCCGGCGTTTCACACAACACCAACATGGAACCAGGTTCCTCACTTGGAGCGCTCTCGTGGTTGCATGAAGGTGAATACATTCCAACAGGTGAGCGATGGGACGGCGTGCCCGCCGAAAAAGTTGGCATGACGGAACCTGCCCCAGCCAATCCGCGCGGCCAATCGCTTCAACCAATTCGTCACGGATTACTCACGTTGCTTTCACTTTGGGTTCAAACAACCATTTCGGCGCTGCCCTGGATGGCGTTGGCGTATCTATATATAGATGCGCCCATGAACCCGCGTGCCAACCCGCTTGCGTTCATGTTGTTTGTGCTTGTTGGCGCACCCGCATGCGTGGTCACGGGCCTTATTGCGCAAGCACTGGCGCTGCGATTGCTGGCGCGCACGCGTCCTGGCGCCGTGAATCGTTGGAGCGCGGAATATGTTTGCATTTGGGCCAAGTCGCATGCGCTAGAGCGCGCGTGTCTGTGGCTTAGCGGAACTTTATTCTGGCCAACATGGTTGCGTCTTGCCGGCATGCGCATTGGTCGCGGTTGTGAAATCTCCACCATTATTGATGTGGTGCCCGACACCGTCACCATTGGCGACACGTGTTTCTTTGCCGACGGAATTTATTTTGCCGCGCCGCGCGTGCACCGCAATGTGGTCACCATTGGCGCAACAACGCTGGGCAACAACACCTTCATTGGAAATCACGCGGTCATTCCCGCGGGCCACGCGTATCCAGACGATTTCTTTGTTGGTGTAAGCACCGTGGCCAACGCATCCGTTGCAAGCGCGGACTCCGCGTGGTTTGGTCATCCACCCATGCAACTTCCGCGGCGCGAAGTTGTGCAAGTGGATCGCCGCCTGACGCACAATCCAAGCGCCATTCGATATCTCAACCGCCTCATGTGGGAGGCGTTGCGATTTCTATTGCCGGTGTATCCCATCACGGTCGCGGCGGCGTGGATTATTGCGCTTGCCACCGCAAAGGCCAGCACCAACTTCAACGCGCCAACTGTTGCGTTTGTCATTGCGCCACTGGCAACACTTGCGGCGGCAATCGCCATGATTGGCTGCATTGTGTTTCTGAAGTGGACGCTGATTGGGCGCGTGCAACCAGGCCAACATGTGCTGTGGAGTTGCTGGTGCAGCCGCTGGGATTTTCTATTTGTGGCGTGGAGTTTTTACGCGCGCGGTTTCCTGGAGCGCCTTGAAGGAACGGTTTTTCTTGCGGTGTTCCTGCGCATGATTGGCGTGCGCATTGGCAAGCGCGTGGTGCTTGGCGGCGGATTCACCCAGGTGGTTGATCCCGACATGCTTTCCATTGGCGACAACGCCACGGTGGACTGCAACTTTCAAGCGCACAGTTTCGAGGACCGCATTCTGAAAATTGACCACGTGCACATTGGCAGCGGCGCGTCGCTGGGTCATCACGCGGTTCTGTTTTACGGCGCCAACATTGGCGATGGCGCGCTGGTGACGCCGCACAGTGTGATTATGAAATACGAGCGCCTTGACGCCAACGCCACATACGCCGGCTGCCCCGCCGAGCGCGTGGCTGATTAATGTGATCGCCTGAAAGAGCGCGCCAGTCGCTTAAACAGCCGCGCGATTGCGCTACAGCGCGACCGCGATGAAATCACTCATCTCAACTCCGCAAACTCCTTCGGCAACGTTTGGAAGATGAAGTCCTTGCGTCGTGCACGCATGGTTTCGCCGCCGCTGCCACACAGATACAGGTACACATTCTTGATCGAGCGGTAAAAGTCAATGTCCGCCTCGATCACCTTCAACGCGTCCGGGTTCGGGTTGTCAAAGTAGCCGGCAACAAACATTTGCCACACGCGCATCGCGTTGGTGTCACCGAGTCCGGTGAACTTGTGGCACAGACCCAGGCCTGCGCAGTAGTGCAGCACATGCTTGATTTGGCCAAGATCAAAGTAGGGCGTGCCCACGGCCATGTCGCCCATGTCGATCAGGCACAAGCTGTCGCCCTGCATCATGATGTTGCCTGGATGCAGGTCCCAGTGGATCAGCGTGCCGTGCCGCTCGGTGCGCATCAGTCGCTCCTTCAGGAACGTGCGCTGGCGATCGTTGAAGAAATCGCAGGCATCCACATATCCGCAGGCGAGCGTGACGGCATCGGGAAAGGAACTTGTATCACTCGGAATCGCATGAATCTGTTTGCAGAAGCGCACGTACATCGCCACCACTTCATCCAGGCGCTCAACATTTTTTTCCATGTACAGCGCCAACGTGTCCGCCTTCAGCATCTCGTACATCACGCCCATGCGTGTGCCGCACTGCACCACGTCGAAAGAGAGAGCGGTTGGAACGCCGGCCACGAACGCCTCCGTCGCTATTTCCTTCTCCCGTTCGGCGCACTCCTTGTCGACAAAGTCGAAGTACAACTTCACCACGGTCTCTTCATCCACCTTGTAGCACTCGCCGTTGGCACCCTTGGCGATCATCTGCAGACCCGCCACCGACAACTGCCTGTGCTTGCGCTCAAAATGCAGGATGCGATCAAGGCCGGTCACCTCCAGGATGTCCGCGATCGGCTGACCCACGTTCTTCATCAGCAGGCTTCCGTGAGCCGCTTTCATCTTTTGTTGCGCGTGCAAGAACACGCGTAGCCCGACTGACGAGACATGGTCAAGGCCGTCCACATCCAGCACGAGCTCGGTGATGTTGTGAAGTTGCTGATCGAGCACCGCCTCAAGAGCCGGCGCCGCATTCACGTCGAGTTGGCCCGCGAGCGTGATGGTCATGCGCGGTGCATGCACGATTGTTTCCAGCTTCATGTCATCCTCTTCTTTGGGCCTTGAAGTCAGACCTAACTTCCACACCATTATGGAACATTGATACGAATTCGCTTTTCGAATGTCGCCGGCGAGCACCCGACAAATTCACTGAACAATGGCGTTTCTGAGGTTGAAGTATAACGGCGCGATGCTGACCTTAAGCGTGCTCGTCGCAGCCTTGCACATTGACCTCACTCGCCTTCGCACTCGCCGCGGATCATTTCCCCAGAACTCCAGACTGCGGCGGCGTTCGCAAGGTGGAAAAGTTCATACGCTGGAAGTATTTTGATCTGTTCGCTCAGTGGCAAATCCATAAACCTTTCAAATTCAATGGCGAACTCCGCCGAACTTTGCCAAAATGTTTTCTTGAAACATTCTTCCCAACCCAACCGTTCGACATCTGGATGAAATGATTTGCGCAGAACATCTTCGCCAAACTTATTCATCAAATACAGAATTGCCCATCCGCCACTCTCATACGCCAACTGCGTGCATTCGCCACCATATGACTGCGGCAACAATGACGCGCATTTTTTCTCAACTCCTGCACATACTTCATCTTGTTGGTCATGCGCTCTTCAAGAGTGTGCCAGGGACGCGAAGAATTATTCCACTTGGGAAGTTCTCCAGATGCCAAGAGTTTCGTCGAAGTGATTTCCGCCATCGCAACCGCCGAACCTTCGACAAACCAGGTTGGGCCCATTCATTCTTGGCCGCGACTTTGGTCCTGCGTGTGCAAAATTGATCGCTGCACAGAATTCCAATACTCATGCAAGATTGTGATTTGATCGCCCTCGCCTGCAATGTCGAGCGCGCTAGAAAATCCAAGCGGCAAGGACGATGACAATCTATGGATCCCCCACTCCGCGCCACCGTTGTTCGCTGCATCCATGTGCGGCTGTCTAGACGACAGCGTCTTTTTCACACCTTGGGCAACGGCTTGCGAAACATCAGAAGCAACAAAGACCTCTGTCTGATTTTCTTGCGTGATTCCAAACGGATTTGTGGCGGACAATTTAGATATTGGCGGCGGCGTGCTGATTTGAATCAACACAAATGCAACCGCGCAAGCCATGGGGAGCGCGGTCATAATGGTTTTCAACTTCATGCTTTCACAAGTATGCGTGTGATGCTCATTGGAATTCGCATTTGCCGCAAAGCAAAGACGCTTGCCAAAGCGAAGTCTATCGTGGCAGAACCTGACATTGATTGAACGGGTTGATAAATGCGTGCCACTTGCCCCGCCGAGCGCGTGGCTGATTGATGTGCTCACCCGAAAGAGCGCGCACCGCGCACAGGTAGCAACCCCAAAAAACCATTATTTCTCGGCTGTAAACTCATATCTGGAATAAAACTTCTAAATCTTTCATATTGCGTGACTGCCGACACACATTTTTTGCGTTTACATAGTTGTAGGAGCCGTCTGCTCTTATGTTTTGCTAAGCACCTTGTGTGTTTTTGGTGAAACTGGATTTGTTCAGCTTCTGCTAGCGATCATGCGCTATTCATCCATGGAGTAGTTATGAAGATTTCAAATTACGTTGTTGGTTCTATTACTTTGGCCATCACTGTTGCAGGCACCAACGCCGCATTTCTTGGAATTACAAGCACCAACTACCAAGTCGTTGATGGCAGCCATCAATACTCCGTCATGGATATTTACGCCGACTTTAATGGCGCCTATGACAAGCTTGTCAACTATTACGGCACCACAACACACACCGGCTTTGTGCGAACTTCGCTTAACGGCGTCTTGAACACTGGCAGCGCATTGGTGCCAACCAACGGCGCTTTATTTGCGCAAGCCAGTGGCACAAGTTGGATGCCTTTGGCAAGCGCCGCAAGCAACGCGTGGGATTCATTTGTAACTATTGGCGCGCGCACGCAGGACTACCCCGCGTCCATTATTACCGGTGATCCAAATTTTTTAAACGGTACCACTGTTGGCGCTAGCACGATTGCTGGTGGAAGCAACGGGGCAAACATATATCAAGGCGCAGGTTGGTACACCGCTGCTCCGCTAGACATACACGACTTGGCCGGCACATACGCCGACAAGCGCATCATGCTTGGTCGCTTCTCTGTTGAGACCACCAACATGTTGACAACCGATGTGCTGACCATGCAGTTCAAGGGCAATGTCTCCATGAAAGTGAATGGCACAAGCGCGGGCAGCGGAACCATAGCGCAGCCCTTTTTCGATCAGACATTTACCTACGGGTTCGTGCCGGCTCCAGGCGCATTTGCGCTGCTGGGTCTTGCGGGCTTGATGGGTCGACGTCGACGCTGAATTGCTAAGCGCAGATATTCAAATACTTGCTTATTGAAATACGCACTTGCTTAAGTACGCACTTGCTTAAGTACGCACTTGCTTAAGTACGCACTTGCTTAAGTACGCACTTGCTTAAGTACGCACTTGCTTAAGTACGCACTTGCTTAAGTACGCACTTGCTTAAGTACGCGCTTAGATAATTCAGTTACAGCCATTTCTTGAAACTATTTTTTGAAAGTTCAAATTCAATCTTTTACAAATTTCTTACTACACAACTTATAGAAAGCCTTCACATGCAACTTCAACTCACATCCTTATCGTCCGTGGCTCAGTCCTTCATTGTTGTTGCCGCATGCGTGGCCGCACCTTCTGTTTGCGCTGGCTGATAGCGCCGTTCTGGCTTGGGGCAACAACGGCCAAGGTCAATGCAACGTTCCTGCTTCTGCTACTAGCGACGTTTCTGCTATCGCGGGCGGTTACTACCACACCATCGCTCTGAGTCCCGACTTCGACAGTGACGGCATTCCAAACGCAACCGACAATTGTCCAAGCGTTGCAAATCCAACGCAAGCCGACTGTGATGGCAATGGAGTTGGTGACGCTTGCGAACTGGATTGCAACAGCAATAGCATTCATGATTCCTGCGAGATCCTCTCTGGCGCAGTAACGGACATCAATGGAAATTACATTCCAGATTCATGTGATGCGGGTTCGGGCGTATTGAATGACTACAACAACAACGGAATCGCTGATAGTGTTGCACTGATCACTGTCACAGTCCAACTTGCCGCACTGACCGCGCAACTGAATTGCGGCGACTTGAGCGGCGACGGCATTGTTGTGAATGTTGACTTGGGAATTGTGCGCGTGGCGGTGAGTTATGGAAATTGCACGGGTTGCCCAGAAGATGTGAATAACGACGGAGCTGTGAATGAAGGCGACTTAATGCTGGTGCAAAACGCGATTGGTTGCGACACGTCGGGAGTTATTCCAGACCGCGTTGGCGACCGCAAACCGTACACATACAACTACGCGGCGTTCGAGGCCTCGCGCGAGATCACTCAATTTAGTTCGCAGTACGACTCCTCTATGCACGCCGTGCCGCCGTCCAACAAATACACATTCACTGCCTCGCAAGAAAATGGGCGCGCGCTTTACTTTGGCAAGGCCAAATGCTCGCAATACCATTCATCGGCAAACGACAGCGAATTAACCACGGCGACCAACGGCAAGGATGTGTTCACCATGTTTTGCTACGCCAATCTTGGCGTTCCAAAAAATATAGCCAACCCTTTTTATAAAATGACCGACCCCAGCAATCCTGGCTACAACACACAGGGCGCCAACTATGTTGATTACGGCCTTGGAGGTTTTCTCTATCTAAAGCAGGGTTTGCCGATCGGAAATGTTGGACCCGGTAGCAACGGCCGCGGCGACTTTATTGCCGTGAACGGAGTGTTTCTTTCGCCCACCATTCGCAACGCGGACAAACGACCGTATCCCGCGTTTGTAAAAATTACATGCACAACGGCCTGTGTAAAAGTTTGAAACAGGTTGTGCATTTCTACAACACCAGAAATCTGACCACCGTGCCGGGTGAAGTGATTGATTTCACGTTGCCGGATCCGTACGCCAATTTGAAAGGCAAGCCACTGTGGGACAAGCCCGAAATTCTTTCGCCGCTCACGCTCACCAATCCAACCGGTGCCAAACCATTGGCCGCCGGTGAAGAGCGTTCGGCCAACATAAACCCCAACATCAACGGCTATGGTGAAGTTGGCAACCTTGGGTTGACCGAGCAAGAGGAAATTGATCTGGTCAACTTCATGTCCACACTGACCGACGGCTACTCGCTTCCTTCAAGTTAATTTCTTTCACAAACAGACAAGCGCGCGTTGTGAAAATGCTTGCACTGGTTCAAGCGGCCAGGTCGCCTTACGGCGATTCGGAAATCCATGAATTTGGATTTTCGCCCATACTTCTTCCAAGATCTGAAAGTGATCGCATCATTTCCATGTTGAACGGATCTGAATTTGGTTTCTGCCAAGTGGGCGGCACCGCCACCCAACGAACTTCGCTTTCTCCTTCGCCACGCAATTGATTCACCTCAGCCAACAAAAATAAATTCCGAAGCGTGATTTCCGTGAATGAACGGGTTACAATTTCCAGGCCGCGCTGCGCCAGTGAAATCCAATGTGGTTGCATGGTGTACACGGGCGCCTTTAAATAGCCATTAATAATCACCCAATAGCGAATCTTGGGAATTGGCGAGTCTGGATAGCGAACCTTCCACAATGAGCCAAACGTTTCCAAGTGCCTTGATGAGCCGCCATAAAATCCATAGAACATATTTCCAGTAACGATGCCGTCAATATATAAATTATCCTGGATTTCTTGCGGAGGAAATATGCCGGGAACAGCCGCTGAAGCGAGAAAAATCTTTCTCAGCGGGGCAATATCTCCACTGGCGACGGCTTCGCGCGCCGCAGCGACACAATCAAAAGTGTGAAATGAGCCCACGTCGGCGTCCGTTGCTTGAATTACAAGTTGGCGCCCAAGCGCGCCAGCATCAACCAAGCGTTGCGCAAAAGAGTAGATCAATGTAAGAATTTAAATCGCGCACAATACCGGAAATGGAAGCCAGACTTGAATTTTCTGGATGGAAAAACAACAAGCCTCTGCGCTGCACCCAATCTGACTTTGGATTTCGACAAATCTCATCAATGACTTTGGCATCATTTGCTGTTCCAAGAAACGCCGACGGCGCAATGATCCCACCAATGCTCACACCAGAGACGCCTTCAAAGTTTGGCCGAGCAAGCGGACCAGAAGTAACACTGAACCACCCACGCAAAAAACCAGTAGCAAATGCGCCGATTTCGCCGCCACCAGAAATAATGAGAAAGTCCACCGTGTAATTTGGATTGGTCTGCTGAATCGCGTGAACGACTTCGATCAATCTTGGGCGGTCCGCCAAATTTAGATCACGTTCTTCCTCCTGATGAACCGCGCGTTCTTGCAACAATTCAACAGTGGTTTGCAACTTGCGAGTGGAAAACCGCTCACCGGGTTCGTTCACACGAATAATCCAATATACGGCGCAAAGCAAAAACACAACCGACACAACGCCGCTCATAAAAATAAAAATTGTTTGACGCATTAGAATTTTGCAGATTGTTTAAAAAAATTCATTAATTTCTAGAGGGCAGTGATTTACTTTACCAACGATGGTAACAAATCCGTATGGTGGCCAATCATTTTCCATTTGCCACCTTCGCAGCGAAACGTAGTCGTGACGCGGATTGACACTGGAAATTTTTTCCCCGCTGTGTTTATATTCTCGCCCTTCTCATAATTGCTCACTATGGCCAACGCGCCACCAAAGGCGATCACGTGAATGTCGGATGGCTCAATCTTGCCGCCCAACTTCATGGCGGCTTGATGGACCAACTCTTCGCTGACATTTTTCCAACCAACCTGAAATCCGCCGGCTGGGCCCATGTAGGTGACATCATCGGCATGCGACCACACATCGTTCATGGGTTTCATGTCGCCAGTAAACAACGCATTCAGCGCTGTATAAAATTGCGCCACCGCTTCGCGGGCTTCCTTCTCTGGGGCCGCCGCTTGTGCGGAAGCCTGATTCGCTACGCCCAAAATCGCTGCCACGCATAACGAAGCCGCGATCACAATATCCGACATCCAAATTGTTCTTTTGTTGTTCATTTCATTTGAATCTTTTTTGGTTTATGCCAAGCTGAAACGCCTGAGTTAAATAAGTATAACATCATCCGCCGCGCGCATTCACTGCCCGTGATTTTTTTAGAAACATGCCCCGCGAATAGAAACGCATAGACAAACACAATGCTCCAACTAATGCACCAGTTTCGAGGCCACGTTGTGAACGAAAAATGATCGGAGTTTAAGATCGTCATGGTGCCGCTTGTAAATATGGTGACCACACCCGCGTTCACAAGACTGAATAAAAGTGTTTCATTGCGGGCTTGCGGTTGAAAACTAAATATATCAACGCCGCGCGAGAAATTCTATCGGCAAAGGTGTTGCGCCGTCCGTTGCCAAATCCGCCAGGGCCTCACCCAACACGGGCATAAATTTAAACCCGTGCCCGCTGAAACCGCAGGCAATCCACACGCGCGCGCAACCAGGCATTTGATCAACAACAAAATGTTGGTCGACCGTATTGGTGTAAAGACAAATCGCGCTGTCCACCGCGGCGCCGGCGGCGGTTGGAATAAACTCCGCCATAATGCTTTGAATCTCGGCAATTTCTTGCGCCGTCACAGACTCACGCGGCGCGTCAGGGTGACACACAGTGCCCGCGCCATGCAACGCAATTTTCACGCCCGCCGGCTCACCTTGATCGGGCGCCGTTGGAATGCCGTATATGCCTGGCGCCGCGTTGGCGTTACGCGATGTTGGAAGGTTGTACATGTTGATCGCGTCATTCTGATTTGAAGCGTTCACTCGATCGATATACCACACCGGCATTCGTGGGCTAGCGCACATTGCCGCATCAAGTGGAGCAAGCCACACAACTGGAACACGCAGCGGCGTAAGCGCCATTCCAAGCGTGCGCGCAATGTCCGGCGTCCACGCGCCGGCGGTGATAATGAGTGACTGCGCTTCGTATGTCGCGCGATCAGTTCGCACACGAACGCCGGTGGCGGTCTCGCTCCATTCAATCACGCGCTCGCCCTGATGAATTTCCGCGCCATGCGCGCGCGCCACTTGCAACGCGGCTTCAATCGCGCGCTCTGGTCGAACAAATCCAGAGCCTGGCTCAAAGAGCGCGGTCCAATCATCGGGAATATGAAATTGCGGAAATCGCGCGCGCACTTCGCGGGCATCAAGCGGTTCACACACCACGCCAAATCCCGCGCCAGAAGATTGCGAGCGCGCAACCACTTCGCTGCCGGGCGCGCCCACATATAAAACGCCTGGTCTTTGCACAAGCGACAACATTGGATCAGCGCCGCACGCAATAGCATTGCGCTCCATGGCGTCCCACCCGGCGCGCGTGCGCAAAAGCAGCGGAACATAATCCGGCAACTCAAAGTAGCAGTCGCGAATAATCCGACTGCCGCCATGATGGCTGCCCCGCGCGTGCGGAACCGTGAAGCGGTCAATGCCCAACACGCGCTCACCGCGCAATGCCAATTGCATGCACGCTGCCGAACCCATGGTGCCAACGCCAATCACAATGGTGGAAAATGTTTTTGAATTCATTGGCGCAAGCAGTTTATTGACGCGGGGCAAAACATGTTCGCACCGGAGCCCCGGACCACGACACGCATGAACACCAATTTCTGCTAAACGCTTTGATACACGCAGGCACCCAACCAACTTAAAAACCGAGTGCGCAAAAAAGTGGCTGGTCTACGCGGCCACGTGTACATTGTGGACATCGATTCGCCGCGCACTGACGCCGCTCTTACAAACTAAAGTTCATCGAACTTGCGTCTTTTGGCTCGGTGCTATTGATCGTGGAAAAAGCCTCCACTTCACCGTTCTGGGGAACTTCGATCACTTCGTATGAACGAGTCCAAACAAACCTGCCAAGCACCAACTTCCCAGACCCCTCTGATGTTATGGCGCGATAAATATCAAGATTATATTTTTGCACGGGAAGATCAGTGCCCGTCCCCGTGTTCTCTCTCTTGGTGAAAATATAAAGAACATTTCCCTTGGTCATTTGCACATCACATCCACCCTTGTCTGTTATGGCTTTGCCCGCAAGCTGTTTCAAAATAGTATTTCCTTCCAACAACGCGTGTCCTTCCCAACACAAAATGGTGGATCCGCCGCCCTCGGCCGCTGTTGGCAAAAGTCCATCCCTATTCAACACCGCCTGCAAATCGTTGGAAACAGAACCTGTTTTGGGTCCTTAATTATCAAGCAACAACAATGACTTGCATGCCGCCGCGGTGGGAACAACCTTCCCATCTGCGTTGGTTGTTGTCTGTTTGTTCATGGCAGAAAAAGTAGGATTGTCCACAAGAAATGGATACACGGTGGCAAACGGATTTGGTGAAGATGCTTCTGGGCATGGATTGAGTGTGACCACGCGCGTGACGGGTGCCATTCCCCGTGATTCCAAAATGGCTGGAAGCTCATTCTTCAAACGCTCGGCCTGCGCTTCTCCAATCATGTTTAAGCCGTGCTGAAATGTGGTCACTGACCCGTGCGTTTCAGTTTGATAATTGCCGTTGACATACACGGTTTGCGTACTTGCCATGTTTGCAATCTTGGACCACGTAGGACAAATACTTCTCCAATAGTTGCTCAGGCCAACTCCATTATTTTGAACATAGGGAACCGTGAAAATGCCGTCTGCGTTTGCTGCTGGATCTTCCGCATGACGCAACACAATAATGGCTTGTTTCTGCGGCGTCTGATTTGCATGGGCGGTAGCGATTTGATTGCTGGTGAGTACAAATTCACTTGCCGCGGCAATGAAAACAGCCGCGCCGGCCGCGAATAGTTTGTGTGTTGGTTTCATGGTGGTCTTTTGGTTTGGGGTTGGATTTAAAATCTGATCGTAACCAAGTGTGCTTGTGGGCGCATGGCAGCCATCAATACTCTGTGATGGAAATTTACGCCGACTTTGACAAGCTTGTCAACTATTACGGCACCACAGCACATACCGGCCTTGTCATCACTTCACTCAACGGCGCGGATGTTGGTTTGCTGTTGCTCAACCAAGGACCGTGCGCGCAGTGAGTGGCGCGTGACAAGCAGTGTCTGACTACACACCACCGCACGGCCCTAAAAATCCGTGCGGTTTTTTGTGCGGGGCGCAAACAAGCGCACATTCATTCGACGCGCTTACGGCGTGGCGCGCGCAACGGCCACGTTGGACGCGACCATCAGCAATTGCTTTGGTAATTTTTTGTTTGGCTCGCGCTTGTTGGCTTCGCTTAACAAACGAACTGCCTCCGCGCGATCACCATTTTGCATTGCGGCCACGCCAAGAAGCACCCAACCATCGGCGCTCTCTGGTCGCGCCCGAGTCAGAATATGTCCGGCATCATTCATGCGCGCCGTATCGCCAATGCGCATGGAGGCAAGACCAAGCAAGCTGGCATTTCGCCCATCGCAATCTGTTTGCGCGCGCAAAGTCAACATTAAATCACGCGCGTCGCGGGCGCGGTCCATCATGAGCAAGCAGCGCGCGCGTAGACGAACCAGTTCGCTGGATTTTGCGGAATCTTTCAGCGCCTCATCTTCAAGCGCTTCAATGCAGCCCACCCAATTGCCCTGTTCAAATCGTGTCACGGCAATTTCTTCCACAAGTTGTTGCGCTTTGGCAGGCTCCGTGCGCAAGCGTGCGGTGGTTAACCATCTTTCGCGCTCCTTTAAATCACCACGCTGGCCCGCAAGATCCGCGCGAATGCGATCAAGCACAGGGCTAAACTCAAATGTTTTTTGCACGGCAAGCAATTTCTTTTCGGCGTCATTCAATCGACCGGCCGCAATCAATGTTTCGCACTCGGCGGAAACATATTGCAACTGCGACGGCACCAACTCAAACGCTTTGGCGTATTCCGCCGCGGCCTTGTCAAGCTCGTTCCACCGCTGCAAAACTATTCCCATGTAGTAGTGCGGATCGGCGGATGTTGGCTCAAGCGTTGCGGCTTTCACAAATGCCTCGCGCGCCATGTCGGTGCGTTTCATTTCCAACAGAATTCGTCCGCGCATCACTTCGTAATTTCCATCTTTTGGATAGCGCGCAATGGCCTTTTCAATGTAGCCAAGCGCGGCTTCAAATTGGCCGGCGTGAAAACTTTGGTTGGCCTGATCAAACACCACCTGCGCGTTGGCGCGGTCGTATCGATCACGCGCGTCTTCACGCACTTGTTTGGAGTGCGGTGTTGCACACGCGCCCAATGCAAGCATAAGTGATGCGGCGATGACAAAGTTTTTCATTATTGTTTCTCCTTCGGTTGCTGTGTTGGTTCGGGTGGCGTCAAGATGTAGCCAACATCAACTCCATAATTTTTTCCGTCAATGACTGGACTTGTTTGTGTGATCGGGGCTGCAAGATTCATTTTCACACCTTGCGTTGTTGGCGCGGCAGTATTTGTGCTGATGGTTTTGGCGGGCTCCGCAACGGGTGTTGCTGGAGTGGATGTTGTGTTTGGTGTTCCGCTAGAAACATCCTTGGGCACGCCCATGGGGAATCCAAGCACGGTTCCTTTTTCGCGGATGTAATCAGGAAGCAAATCAAGCGAGTCCAACTTTGTTTTCCACGGCGCGGAATTGTTGGCGCGAATGTCCTCGCGCATCTGAATCATGCTTGGTGACATTGGTGACACGCGAATGGCCTGATCAGCGTACAGCGAAGCTTTCTTGGTGTCGCCCGCGCGCCACGCATCCATCGCTTGTGTTTGATAGTTGCCGGCAATTTGCGCGTGTGAGAAAGGCAACAAGCCAGCGCGCGCGCCAGTTTGCACGGCGTCAATCACCTTCAACGCCATGTCGCCATCCATGGAACTCTTGGGATCTTCCACAATGGTTGGCGTGACAAGAAAAATAACTTCTTGACGAAACGTTGCGTCACTCTGACCACTGAATGCTCCAGGAACCAAGTCACCAAACAATGGAATCTGGCGATTGGTGGTTGAACTGACCTCTCGGAAAAGTCCGCCAAGCACAATGGTTTGCCCGCTTTTCACGCGCACGTTTGTGCGCAAATCCTGATTGTTTTGGTTTGGAATAGAACTTCTTAGCCCATTAAATTCTATGATCTGGTATTCAGCCGACGTGATCGATGGCGCCAATTCCATGCGAACCATTCCGTCTGGACTAATAAACGCTCGGAATGTGAGCTTGATGCCTGTGTCAATGTATTGCACTTCTTGCGTGGTGCTGTCTTGCGTTTGAGTGGTGGACAAGTAGCCCAACTTCTGGCCAATAGTCACTTGCGCTTTTTGACGGTTCAACACCGTCACGGATGGACGCGCGAGCACGGTGGTGTTTTTCACTTGATCAAGCATCTGCAAAAAGATTGCGACATCGTTTGAAATCACGCCAAGCTTCAGCGTTGGATCAACATCTGGTACGCCGGGATACAACGACGCGGCATTTGCCGTGGCGTTGGGTGGCTTGATCTTTCCGATTTTCAAATCATTGAAGGCGTTCATGGGGCCACCAGTCACGGTGGCGAAATCAATGTTGCCAACCGCGGTAATGTCCAAACCAAAGGCATCGTCCTCTGTCACATCCGCCACAAGAATGGTGGCTTCCACGCGAACTTGTTGCGGCTGAACATCCGCTTCCTTCAGAATTCGGTCGGCCTTTTCAATCACCTCTGGGTAGTCATTCACAAGCACGCGTGTTGCAAACGCGTATGTGTCGCTGCCGCCATCGGTAATGGTTGGCTCGTAGCCTTCCTTCACTTTTCCAAGCGACACCGCGGTGCCGCCCTCGCTTAGAAGTGGCTTTACCAGCGCAAGCGCGTCGTCGGGCGCAAGAAATTGCAGCGTGAACACATGCGCGTCACGCTTTAACTTGGCCTTATCCATGGCTTCTTTTTCCGCGCGCGCATACACCATAATAAATGGCCCCTGTCGCTCCCACACAAAGCCGTTCACGGTCAACAGTGCGTCAAGCGCCTGATCAACAGGCACGTCGTACAAACTCACGCTCACCATCGCCTTCACTTTTTCGCTGGCAACAATGTTCAATTTGCTTTTAATGCTGAGCAATTCAAGCAACTTGGTGATTTCAATTCCTTGCGCGGCAAGCGTTACGGTTCCGTGCTCGGTCACATCAACCACGGCGGCCGCTCCGTTAGCGGCGGCTTCTAATTTTTCTTCCAGGGTCTTCTGATTTACAGGCGCTTCATTTGTAATTTCAGTTACCGCAGGTACTGGCGCGGCAGAATCGCTCCACTGAGGAAGCATGCCGTTCGGTGTGGAAAGTTTTTGAACGGCTTCGGCTTGCGCTGGAGTGGTTGTTGCGGGCGCTGCTGTTGCAGGTGTCGCGGGTGCGGCCGTTGCGGGCGCTGCTGTTGCAGGTGTCGCGGGTGCGGCCGTTGCGGGCGCTGCTGTTGCAGGTGTCGCGGGTGCGGCCGTTGCGGGCGCTGCTGTTGCAGGTGT
>SIAM01000067.1 GCA_009691785.1 Phycisphaerales bacterium | reverse complement strand
CCGACAGATTCTCTCTATGAAACCAACGCCGGCGCTAACCCTGACAAGTTGATCATGATTGGTCGATTCACTTTGAAGTGCAGCGACATTGTCGCCTTGGGTACAGGCGCTCCTGCTCCAAAGATGGTCATGTGGCTACAGACCACCGGTAAGAGCGCGGCTCAAACTGGCGCAACAACCTTGTACACCTTTGCTGGCGCAAACCTGAAAAGCGATGCTCAAACCAAGTACACCACCGGTGGCAAAGTATGGATATTGGATCCAACATTCGTCGGCGTCAATCTTGGCCAAGAAGCTTGGACATTTGCGGCTCCTGTTCCATCCCCAGGTGTAGCCGCCTTGATCGGTATCGCTGGCGCGTTCGTCGGCAAGCGTCGTCGGTCTTAATTTAGCAATTAACAGAGTCTCTTTTCTACACTCTTCAGTCCTGCGCATCTTCAACGATGCGCAGGACTTAATTTTTGCAATATCTTATGAAAGTCTGCATGTATTGCGGAATGAAACACGCCCAAACTGCAAGCAATTTTTGATCAGTGTTTCAGCAACTTTCACTTTCAGCTGGCCCTAAATAGCTCGCCAAACGCTCTTGTCACGGAGCCGTACTATTGCGCATGTAGTCAATTTTTTTAAGAACGAATCTGTGTGAAGCCAACATTCCGTGACCCCAACTCCGCCACCAACTCCGCCTTCCCTACCGCAAGGACCACCACCTTCGCCAACGGAGCAAGTCAAGCCGCCGCAGCCACGATCTGTTCTGGCTTCCATTGCGTTTGTAGGTTCAATTTTGTCGCCGGTGCCCTGCTGTCCATTTGTTGGATTTGTTGCTGCTCCATTATCTATCTTCGCGTTTTGGAAACTTCGAGACGGCAAGGATCAGCGCTCGCGCCAACTCTCGCTTGCCGCCATGGTTCTTAGTTTCGTGGGATTGATTGTGCAAGCCCTTACATATGAGGCGCTGAGCGAATGGGTTCTGAAAGATATTGGCCGCAACATGAACGCGAGCATGCAAGCTGCCTTTGCCAATGAATATTCCAAATGCGTCATTGCGATTACGCCAAATCCGCTGGTACCCGCCGCGCGCCCCGCGCCCACGGCACAACAATTGGAAGTGTTTTCAAGCCTAGCCAAACAACGCTATGGCGAACTTCGGGATATCTCCATTATTAGCCAAGTGGGTGACGGCGGCATGTTTGATGTGACCATGACCGCCGCAATCACTCTGCGATTTGCAAACCGCGAAACCACCGGAAGCGTAGTTTTTCAAATGATTCCGCAAAGCGATCAATGGATTCCAGCCACTCGCCTGCTTGAACTCACCGTGGATGATTCCACCCTTGGAGATCTGGTTTTGGCGCCCACGCCCTTGCCCGCGCCCACTTCCGCCACCACGGTTCCCGCATTACCGTAATGTGAATGCGCCAAACTCTTCAAATGAATAGGCGGCTCACTGACTGAATCACATTCCGAAAAAAATTCTAAATCACACATATGAATCAAATTCAACATCACAACCCGAACACCGACGCTTTGACAGAGGTCGATGAATCCATCCAACTCCCGCGCTCATGGAACCGCACCGCGGTGCTTGCCGCCATGTTTTGCATTCCATTTTTTTGTCCGCCCATGACGCTGCTTGGCGTTGGCGCGGGCGCGATCGCCCTGCGCAGCCTTAGAAAAAATCCAGACACCAAAGGCGCGTGGCTGGCATGGACATCAATTTCATTTGGAATGGTCGCCACCATTGTGGGCGCATGGCTGTTTTGGGTTTCGGGTCTTCGCACCATTGTGCTTGGACCAACCGTGGCCCTGGCTCCGCTTTTTTCCAACGACCCCCAATCCATGAAACAGGAATGGGCAGGTCCCGCAACCGCGCTCACCCAAGAACAACTCGCGGCGTTCACGGCCCAAGTTGATAGCCGTTACGGAAAATTTGTGTCGGCGCGCTTCAGCGATCAACGCCCCACGCCTTTGGAGCAATCTTGGAAACGAACCATGGTGGTCATTCCAATCACTATTCAATTTGCTTCCGGGTCATGTGAAGCCGATCTTGGCCTTGAACGATTCAATGAAAAAACAGGTAAAAGCACCATGGTTTGGAGGTCGTTGCGCATTGTGGACGGCGTCCGCGGCGATCTGCTTTTCCCCGATGGAGAGCCCGCGCCACCCGAACTTCCCGCGTTTGAAATAGCGAAGCCCGCCACCACTATCAAACCTGTGCCGACCACATCCGCGGCGCCAACTCCGCAGCAACCCTGACAGCACACTCCTTGAATCATGTGCGGCGCTTCACACAGCAGTTGAATCAGTGGCTTTGTACATGGGACGCAACGCCAGGACAATTGAATTCGCACTTCATTCAACGTCGCAGTGAAATAGAAGTTGTGAAATTCAAGCCGTGTTCTTGCACACGACCTTGGTAGGCTAAGAACCATATGGGCAACGTCATTGAGATCCGCAATTTGGTTCGACGCTTCGGTACCCAAACCGTTCTTGACGGAATCAATTTGGATATTGCCGAGGGTGAAACCATGGTGATCATGGGCGGATCTGGTTGCGGCAAAAGCACATTGCTGCGCCACTTAATTGGCAGTTTGCAACCAACTGAAGGCTCCATAAAAATTCTAGGCGAAGAAATTGCCACTATTGGAGAGGCTGGTCTTGACGCCGTGCGTAAAAAGTTTGGAATTCTTTTCCAGTCTGGCGCGCTCTTTAACAGCATGAGCATTGCCGACAACATCGCGCTTCCATTGCATGAGCACACATCGCTTGACTCGCACATTATTGAGATTCAAGTCATGATCAAACTGGAACTTGTTGGACTGCGCGAGCACGCCAATAAATTTCCCTCGCAAATTTCCGGCGGCATGAAGAAGCGTGCGGGCTTGGCGCGCGCTCTGGCGCTTGATCCCAGAATTCTTTTCTACGATGAACCCAGCGCCGGTCTAGACCCGATCACCAGCGCGGAGATTGATCAACTCATGCTGGATCTCACCCGCAAACTTGGCGTGACCAGCGTGGTGGTGACCCATGAAATGGACAGCGCATTCACTATTGCTGACCGCATGACCATGCTTGATAAAGGCCGCGCCCTGATGATTGACACGCGCCAAGCATTTGACACTTTGCGCAAGACATCCGAGCAAGACTCCAAACAAATGCCTGAAAAAGAACGGCTCATTCGCCAGTTTTTGCGTGGTGACGCGCAAGGACCGCTCACCGAACGCAAGGCCGCCACCAATTACGCCGAAGAATTGTTGAGCCTAGGTGGCGACAATGCGCGCGCGTCGGCCGCGTCTTCAAACAGATGAAATGCTGGCGCCTCGCTGAACATGCCACGCCATTCGCGCAGGCGCAGAACCACCTATGAACGTCACCAATGAATTTACAATCCGCGGCACCCGTTGCCTTGTCATGGGACTTGGCGCTTTCGGCGGCGGCATTGGCGCCACGCAATGGCTAGCGCAACAAGGCGCCAAAGAAATTCTTGTCACCGATCTTTCCAGCGCGGAAAAACTGAAAGATTCCCTAGCCAAGATCGCGCCGCTTATTCAGAGCGGCATGGTGCGCTTGCGTTTGGGCGCGCATGAACTTGCAGACTTTCAACAGGCGCAACTGGTTGTCGCCAACCCAGCCGTGCCCAAGCCATGGACCAATCCATATCTCAACGCCGCGCGTGAAGCTGGCGCGCACATCACAACCGAGTTGCGATTTGCGCTGCAACACATTCCCTCACGGCGCGTGATCGCGGTCACTGGAAGTTCCGGCAAAAGCACAACCTCCGCATTGATCCACCACGCGCTTGACGGCTTCAACGGCAACCGCGCCCATTTCGCTGGCAATATTGGCGGCAGTTTGCTGCAAAATTGCCCACAAATTGGGCCAAATGAATGGTTGGTGTTGGAACTTTCCAGTTTCATGCTGTGGTGGCTTGGACCCGATTCTGGAAACGCGCATTGGCACGCGCGCGTTGGCGTGCTCACCAACCTGTGCGACAACCATTTGGATTGGCATGGCGGCGCCGCGCATTACAGCGCCAGCAAATCCGTCATTCGCAATCAATCCGCGGACGATCAAATTTTTCTTTCGCGCTTTGATATTGAATCACCAGAACAAGCGGCGGTGTGGTCGGCGCTGCCCGCCGGGCAGTGGTGGAAAAATTCCGCATGTCATGGAACGAGCGCGCCGCCCAACCCGCGCCTTGGCGCGCATGATGCATTGCAAAAATACTTTCAAAGCGACGCTGATTATGTGCAGCAGTGCATGCCGCACTTTGAGTCCGCCAAGTTGATCGGCGAGCACAACAAACGCAACGCGCTGTTGGCGCTTCATGCTTGCATGGCGGCTTTGCGTATTGACAATCCGCAACTTGATGTGGCTACAACAGCCCGCGCCTTGGCGGCAAAAATGAATCTCTTCACGGGTTTGCCGCACCGCCTTTCCTTGGCGCATGAATTCAACGGGGTGCGCTGGATCGATGACAGCAAGGCCACCACGCCCCCCGCCACTCTCTTTGCCGTGAAAAGTTTTTCCGATACCAAAAAAATACACCTCATAGCGGGCGGCGTCAGCAAAGGCGCGGATCTCTCATCCATCATGGCGCTCACCCCGCGACTCGCCGGTCTGTATTGCATTGGAACCTCGGCACAGGAACTGGCAAATGCGGGTGGAATCTATTGCGAAACACTGGAAAATGCCATGCAAATCATTCGCGCCAAACTCCGCCACGGCGACGTGGTCTTGCTCTCGCCCGGCTGCGCCAGCACGGATCAATTTCAAAATTATGAAGCCCGCGGAAATCGATTCGCCCAACTCGCAACAGAATGCGATCAAATCGCTAAAGTATCCAAAGTATGAAACAACTCCAACCGTTATTCATAACCGCGCTTCTGGTATCGCTTGCGGGCTGCTACGCGCCTGACGGTGGATTCATGCCCTCTTCTGGCCGCGGCTACACATACATCTCAACAAGTATGCAACCATTGACTATTTCTGTGGTCGATGTGCGAACTGAGGAGGCTTTCTTCTCCATGGACATTCCGCCTGGCCAACAACTCACATTCAACTTTCTAGAAGGTGGTGGCGATGACCCCATCTACACACCCGACCGAATGGTTTACGCGGTGTGGGTAGCTGGCGAGCAAAATGGAAAACTTGATAATCAATTGACATGTCCACCCGCAGCTGACCGTCGAATTGATTTTGATATTCGCCCAGGACCAGTATGGCCGGAGCCCGATGCCGCCGTACGATTACGAACCGATGAAGCGGCTGATCGACCTCCGTATGCCACCACCCAAGGCGGCAAGATTCCCCAAAAGTCCACGCTTCCAAATGACAATTAACTTGATTCGCGTTGGGCATGGCTACGACTTGCATCGACTCGAACCACTTGCGCCCGCGGGTCAAGGAAAGCCATTTATTCTTGGGGGAATTCTCATTGAACACAATCGCGGTCCCGTTGGCCACTCCGATGGCGACGCGCTTTTGCACGCCGTCACCGACGCCATTCTTGGCGCTCTTGCGCTACCAGACATTGGACAACTTTTTCCTGACACGGATCCGCAATGGGCGGGCAAGGACAGTTCGCATTTCTTGCGCGCGGCCTTGACTTTGATGCGCGAGAAAAAATTTCAAATTTCCAATCTCGACGCCACCGTGATTTGCGAGCGCCCCAAAATTGGTCCCGTGAAAGACAAAATCAAATATCACCTGTCTCAACTTCTTGATTGCGACGCGAGCCAGATCAATGTGAAGGGCAAGACCCACGAAAGCGTGGATGCCGTGGGCGAAGGGCGCGCGATTGAAGTTCATTGCGTGGCGCTTTTAACAAGCGCTTCGTGACCCAATGACAATTTTCAGTTTTCCATGAACGCGGGCTCGGTTGATTTCTATAGCCAACCCGTTGAATAAGCGCACGCCATTTCATCCACTTAACCCCCTCAATATATGCGGCTTTGTAGTTACACTCTTGACATGAGAGCAGTCATTACTGGTCAAGTTGGAATGGACAAGAAGCCCTACCTGAAGGCGGTTCAAAAACTAGCGGGTGAGCGCGGCGAAACGCTTGAGGTGTTCCATGTGGGCGACCTCATGTACGCCGAAGCCGCCGATGTCAAGCCCGGACGCATTCTTGATCTGCCGCTGAGTCGTTTGGCCAGCCTGCGCCGTTCCGCGTTCAAGGACATCATTAGCCAAGTTTCTCCAGCCGATCAGCACCCCAATATTATTGTGAACACGCACGCCACTTTCCGTTGGCGCCACGGTTTGTTCGCGGCGTGCGACTTTGATCTTCTGAAGCGTTTGCAACCGGACATGTTTATTTGCATGGTGGACAATGTTGAAGTGGTGCACGCGCGCCTGCATGCCGACCATGTGCTTGACGCCACGCTGAAGGATTGCATGGTGTGGCGCGAGGAGGAAATTCTGGCCAGCGAACTTATGGCGCAGGCTCTTGGTTGCGCCGGCGGTTTTTACATTCTCAGCCGCGGCCGACAAGTGGACACCACCGAGACGGCGTATCGCATGATCAATCGACCAGATATGCGCAAGGTGTATCCAAGTTTCCCCATGAGCCATGTGGTGGACATGCCGGATGTGCTGGCGGAAATAGATCACTTCCGCGCCGAGTTGGCAAAGCATTTCATCTCATTCGATCCAGGCGATGTGGATGAGAAACTTCTGCTTGAGCGCGCCATTGCCGCAGCCCGCGATGGAAAAGATTTCATCACTGTCGCGGCGCACACATTTGGCGGCCGCAAAGGCTCGCCGGAACTTCGCCTTGCTGTGCGCGAGGTGCTTGATATTGCCGGCGATGTGGACGGACAGATTTACATGCGCGACTTCCGCTTGATTGACCAGAGCGACATGATTGTGAGTTTGGTGCCGGAACTTCCAGGCGGAATTCCGGGGCTTTCCAGCGGCGTGGAACGTGAATTGCAACACGCTTTTGAGCACGCCAAAGAGGTCTATGTGGTTTGGAAACCAAAAAAATCGCCAAGTCCATTTATTTCTGAAACCGCCACCAAGGTGTTCCGTAGTGTTCCAGAAGCCTTGGCCTATTTCGAGGCCAAGGGCATGTTTGCCACGCAAAATTTGTTCGGGCATTGAAGCGCATAGAGCCTAATTTATCTCACAAGAAACTTATGGAATTTCCATGAAATCAACCACATTATTTCGATTCGGTAAAGATAGTTTCGCATGGCGTTCAATATTGCGTCCCACGCATTGTCATTTTGCCCGCGGTAAATATTCAACACGGCAATTCCCACTCCGTTGCGCTTATGGCTTCACGCTTGTTGAACTGCTTGTTGTCATAGCCATTATTGCAATGATAATTGCTCTGATCATTGTGGGCGTGGGCCGTGCAAACCAATCTGCTCAAGCCACTGTCTGCCGAGGCAACCTACGCACTATTGGAATTGCGGCCAACACCTATTGTTCATCCAACAAAGGCCGCTTTCCAAGTCCGCGCACTGAAACGCCAGTGGGTTGGGATAGTTTGAGGACCGATCCAAATGATTCCACCTCGTCAATCCGTGAAGACGCGTCCAACACCTACATTGGCTGGGTTCGCACTGAAACAATCGTGCCTGGATCCATCGGGGGTGCTGGAAATGACCAATATGAAACAAATATCGCGCTGCAAAAAGGAAGTTTGTACGACTACATGGGTGGCGAAAATGCCTACAAAAGTCCGCAAGACCCAACCACCCGAGTTCGTACTTACTCTCTCAGTTCTTTTCTTGGCGTGATGTATTGCGATGACTTTTACCCGCAGCCTGGAGATATTTCAAAGAACTACAACTTTGATACAAGAACTATTGCACGCATTTCCAAACCTGGGGAAACCCTATTGGCTCTTCCAGAATGGAATCAAGAAAAAGGAAATCCTGGTTGGAATGTCAACGGTTTCTTGGGCAACCCCGAAATCACGCTTGTCACAAGCGGAACCGACCCAGTCACGTACTCCAACGCAAAGTGGTACGGAGCCCCCGCAGTTTGGAACCCCGGATTTATAAACATGGCCAAAGTGGATGGAAGCGTGGACAGTTATGAAATTCAAAGCCCCGATTTAAAAAATGGAGTTTTGCAAAGCACCTATACCGCTACCAACGGCTATATCGATCCAGACGGGGACACGTATGTCGACCTCTTCAATATTAAAAAGTTGTTGCTCCCCGGCAAAATTAAATAGCATCCCCATAATGCGATTGGCCTGTGGAGCGACCTGAAACTGGCCTTATTTGATTAAAATAGAACTCATTTCTTGCATTATCGCTATTTTGGGTCATACTATTCGCAACCGCCTCCGTTTGTGAAAGTCGACAATCTTATGTCAATAGGCAAATCCTTCTTGGCCACAACTTGGATCGCCGCCACTATGGTGGCAAGTTTTTGCGTTTCAATCGCAAGTGCCACTCAACTTGTTGCCTCCGTCCGTCCCGGCATTGGCGCAATTCCCTACAACGTTGGTCTGTCCACAAAGGGTGTCACCTTTCGTGTGTGGGCGCCAAACGCGCAGGCCGTCAGCGTGGCTGGCAGTTGGAACTTTTATAACAACACTTCGCATCAACTGGCCAGTGAAGGCAATGGATTTTGGTCTGGCGATGTTGCGAATGTCAATGTTGGAGTGCAATACAAATTCGCGGTGAAGTACAACAACGCCTACACGCAGAAAAATGATCCGCGCGCGCGCGACCTCACCAACAGTGTTGGCTACAGCGTGGTGTACGACCCCAATGCGTATGCGTGGATCAACAGCAATTTCCAAATTGCAAATTGGAATGAACTTGTTGTATATGAAATGCACATTGGCGCGTTCTGGGTTCCAGATGGTTCCGCGCCTGGAACATTCACCGACGCCATCGCAAAGTTGGACCACCTAAAATCGCTAGGAGTAAATTGTGTGGACTTGCTGCCCATAGCGGAATTTCCAGGTGACATTTCATGGGGCTACAACCCCAGTTATCCATTTTCGGTTGAAAGCGCCTACGGAACTCCCAACGACTTGAAACATTTTGTGGATGAATGCCACACACGCGGAATTGCCGTGGTCAACGACGTGGTCTTCAACCATCTTGGTCCAAATGACTTGGACATGTGGAAGTTTGATGGCTGGAGCCAGAATAATTATGGTGGAATTTATTT